>DATKCI010000231.1:0-12061 GCA_035513255.1 Piscinibacter sp.
GGCACGACTTCCGGCAGCGTCACCTTCGGTGCCTACGACACGGGCGTGCCCAACCACTGCCTGGCCGACGGCACCCGGCTCGACGACCGCTTCGCCGACGAAGGCGCCTGGGGCAGCGAGCAGACTTTCTTCCGCCACGTCAGCGAGGTCTCGTCGGGGCTGGTGCACAGCCGCCAGCTGGCCGGCGCCGATCACGCGCGGCTGATCGTGGCGGCGCGCCGCTCCGAGGTCGGCCGTCAGCTGCAGGTCAAGCTGATCGCGTTCAACGACTTCCACGGCAACATCAAGGCTTTCGAGGGCTCCTCCAGCAACCCCGGGGTCGCGCGCCTGGCCACCCGCATCAAGGCGCTCAAGGCCGCCAACCCGATGCACGCGGTGGTCTCTGCCGGCGACATGATTGGCGCCAGCCCGCTGACCTCGGCGTTGTTCAAGGACGAGCCGACCATCGAAGCGATGAACCGCATCGGGATCGACTTCAACGCTGTCGGCAACCACGAGTTCGACGAGGGCAAGGCTGAGCTGCTGCGCATGCAGCACGGCGACAACCACCCCACCGATCCGTACAGCGGCCTGGGCCTGCCGCAGGACCTGCGTGAAGGGCGCTTTGCCGGCGCGAAGTTCGGCTTCCTGGCCGCCAACGTGGTCGACACGCAGTCCGGTAAGACGCTGCTGCCCGCCTACGGCGTCAAGGACTTCCTGGGCAACAAGGTCGCCTTCGTCGGCATGACGCTGGAGGCCACGCCGACTATCGTCTCGCCGTCCGGCGTTGCCGGCCTCCAATTCGCGGACGAGGCCGACACCGTCAACGCGCTGGTGCCGCATCTCCATGACAAGGGCATCCGCAGCCTCGTCGTCCTCGTCCACGAAGGCGGCTTCGGCGGCAGCGACATGAACGGCTGCAGCGGCGTGTCCGGCCCGATCGTGGACATCGTGGCGCGCCTGGACCCGGCGGTCGACCTCGTCGTCACCGGCCACACGCACCAGGCCTACAACTGCCTGCTGCCCAAGCGCGACGGCACGCTGGTGCGTGTCACGTCGGCGGGCCAGTATGGCCGCAACCTTAGCGACATCGACCTGACGATCGACACGCGCAGTCGCGACGTGGTGGCGGTCACGGCGACCAACCTGACCACCGGCACGACCACCACGGCCGAAGATCCTGCGCTGACCGAGCTCGTGACGCACTACGACGGCCTCTCGATCGGGCCGAAGTCGCGCATCATCGGCCGCGTCACCGCGCCGATCAGCCGCACGGCCGACGCCGCGGGCGAATCCGCGCTGGGTGACGTGATCGCCGACGCCCAGCTCGACGCCACCGACGACGCCGGCACTGGCCAGGCGGTGGCGGCCTTCATGAACCCGGGGGGCATTCGCGCCGATCTTCCGTTCAACGCCCCGGACGGCGACGTGACGTACGGTGACGCCTTCACCGTCCAGCCCTTCGGCAACTCGCTGGTGACGATGACACTGACCGGGGCACAGATCCGCACCCTGCTCGAAACCCAGTTCCCGGGCTGCAACGGGCAGACCGCGCGGCGCATCCTGCAGGTCTCGACCGGATTCGCATACCAGTACACCGAGGGCGCGGCCTGCAACGGGCGCGTCGGCAACATCTTCGTCGACGGTGCAGTGGTCGATCCGACGACGCCGTACCGCGTCACCGTCAACAGCTTCCTCGCCGACGGCGGCGACGGCTTCTCGGTGCTGACGGCGGGCACGCAGCGCCTGGGTGGTGCGGTGGACGTCGATGCGTTCGAGGCCTATCTGAAGGCCCGGCCGCTCGGAGTGGGCCCGGGTCCGCAGAACCGCATCGAAAAGCTGGACTGAGGCAGTCGCTTCGGCGCAGCCACCGACGCCCTCGGGAGCGAGGGAGGGATGGCGTGCCACACGCACCATTTCCTGCCCGATCGCCGACGGAGGCAGCACCAGGTCAAGGGTGCGCGGCCCAAGGCTGACGGCGCAGCCCGGTTCACTCTGCGACCAGCTCGAAGTGCGTGTACTCGGCGTGATGCCAGGAGAGCAGCGCCCGGATGCTGCGCGTGGCGCTGGCGCCGGGCACGATGGAGAAGCGGTACACCAGGGCCACGTCACCGTCTTCGGCTTCGAGTTCGTCCTGGAGCCCGAAGTGGCGGCCGGACGTCTGGTGCGCGTGCTGCCAACGCTCAAGCTGCCGCAGGTCACGCTCTACGTGGCCTGGCCTGGCCTGGACGGGGCGAGCCGCCGTCGAAGACGCGTGCATTCATCGACCTGGCAAAGGCGCAAGCTCGGCCGCGCGATCGTCGCTGAGCGCGGGTTTGATCGTCAGCGCCCGCCGCGGACCGTGAGCTTGAACACCGTGCCCCACCCCGTGCTCAACACCCTGCGGCTGCCGCCACTCGCCGCGGTGCCGTAGAAGCTGCCGTCGCTGCTCTGCACGAGGGGGCCGCCGTAGGTGATGGTCCGTGCGTTGAAGCGCTGCCGCCGCGACAGCATACGGCGCTAAGCTCGCGGCTTCCGGCCCGTGGCCGGCAGTGTGTGAAGAGCCCTCCCCGCCGCATGGACACCGACCCCCGCGAGCCTGGCGCCGCGACGATCCTGGAGCACGCGCTCGAACTCGGCGAGCGGCGCGGCTGGCCGCCGCAAAGGCGCCCGGCTGGATGGCGCTGCCCCAGGACCAGCGCCTGCAGCGTGCGCTGTGGGCCTGGCTCGATACGCTGGCGCCGCACCGCCGGCTGACGCGCGAGATGCTGGGCTACAAGCTGCATCCCGAGCATCTGCACCTGCAGGCTGCCGGCGTGCTGCGCATCAGCCGCACGGTGCAATGGTGGCGGGAGGCTGCCGCGCTGCCCAGCACCGGCTGGCGGCGCGAACGCGACGAGGCCGTGCTGACCCCGCTGTTCGTCACGCTGTTCACACGCTGGCTGTTCGACGACAGCGACGGCGCCGAACGCACCAGGGCCACGGCGGCGCGAATCTTTGCGCTGGGCGAGGCCATGCGCACTTGGCTGCCGGGCTGATCGGCGTCGGCAGCGCCGCACAGCGACCGGCCGCGCCGCACGCCCAAGCCCCCCGCGGACCACGATGGATGTGCTGACCCATGCGCTGCTCGGCGCCTGCGTGGCCGGGGTTGCGGGCGCTGCGGTCCCTGCAGGCACTGGCGACGCCGCCGGCGCTGCTGCTAACGCCGCGGCGCCACGGCGCGGCATTCCGATGCGCGAACGTCTGGCGCTCGGCGCCACCGCGGCGGCGCTTGCGGACCTGGACTTTCTGTCGTTCGCCGTCGACCCCCAGCGCTTCCTGGCCGACTGGCATCAGGGGCCGACGCACTCGCTGCTGCTGGCGCCACTCTGGGCGCTGCTCGTTGCACTGCCCTATGCGTGGTGGCGCGGGCAGCCTGCGCTACGCGCACGGGCCTGGGTGCTGTGCACGCTGGCCTGGGCCTCGCACGCGCTGCTGGACGCGCTGACTGCGTACGGCACGATGCTGCTGCTTCCGTGGTCGACGGCGCGCCACGCCTTCCCGCTGCTGTTCGTCATCGATCCGCTGCCGACGGCGCTGCTGGCAGCCGGTGTGCTGTCGGCCTGGCGCTGGCGCCGCCGCCGCGCCGCGCTGCTGGGGCTGGTCGCGCTGGCGCTGTGGCTGTCGTGGGCCGTGACGCTGCAGCGCCAGGCGCAGTCGCTGGCCCGGATGCAACACCCTGGCCCCGCAGCGGCGAACGTCAGCGTGTGGCCTCAGCCGTTCTCGGCGCTGAACTGGAAGCTGGTGGCCAGCGATGCCAATGGGCACTGGGTCGCGCATGTGAACCTGCGCGGCCACGCGGCCTGGGTGCCGGCCATGGCAGGGCGTTGGCATGCGCTGGCCGCGGCGTACCACGCGCCGCAGGCGCTGCGCTGGCAGCGGCGCGAACATCCCGCTGCGCTCAATGCCCACGCCTGGAACGATGCGCGGCTGCAGGCCTTTCGCCGCTTCGCCGTGCTTCCCGCGGTGTCGTCGGCCGCCGGTGACACCGCGCGGCATTGCCGCTGGTTCAGCGACCTGCGCTACGACCTGCCAGCGCTGCCGGATACCTTTCGCTACGGGGTGTGCCGGGACGCAGATGGAAGCTGGGCGGCGTACCGCATGCCGTACCTGCGCGAAGAAGGGCCGCAGCGGTTGCGGTAGGCGTGGTGGCGAGAGTGCGCGGCTTGTGGCTGTGCGCCACTGCCAGGCCCTGCGCCCCCAGCCGGCGCGGCGCGTGGCTTCAAGAACTCTCACATCGCGCAGCGCCGGGCGCACACCCCCCATCAACGGCCAACTGGCGGAAACCTGATTCAGCCGGCCCGTCCCTTCCTGGGCCGCCCCGAGGCGGCCACCTGGTACAACCGGCTGAAGTCGCACGTCTCCTTGGCGAGCTGCACGATCGACGACATGAGCGAGCTGCTCTGGTCGCGGCGGATCGCGGCTGCATAGGCCGCATCGGGCAGCGCCGGTTTCACGTCCAGCACTTCGAGCAATCCTTGGTCGACCATCGGTTGAACGGCCGCGGGTGGCAGGTAGCTGATGCCAAAGCCGGAGACGGTGAGCCCGATCAGCGCGACCAGGCTGTTGCTCACCACCAAGTCGGCAGAGGTGAGCCCGTGCGACTTGAACCAGTCCTGGAACAGAACACCGGTGCCGGATTGCGGACCCTGGGTCAAGATCCGGTAGCTCTGCAGGAGTTGCACCTTGAACGGCCTGCGCCCTTGCGGGACGACACCGGGCCTGCACATCCACTGCAGGCGCAGCTTGCCGACCGGTGTCACCTTGAAGCGGTCATCTCGGAATGTGTCGGCGGCGATCATCAGGTCGATCTCGCTGGCCAGGAGCTTGTCGCGCAGGCGCACGCCGCTGTCGACCTCCGGGTCGATGATGACTTTCGGGTGCTGCCCATGAATACGATCCACGAAGCGCGGCAGCCACGTCATCGCGGTCACTTCCGTGACGCCGATGCGCAGGTGGCGCTCCTGTGCCTCGCCCTTGAGCAGGCGACGCATGTGGTCTTCGCGTTCGGCCAGCAGGTGCTCGGCCATCACGAAGACCTCCTCCCCCGTGCCGGTGAGCCGCGCCGAACGCTGGGACCGGTCGAACAGCGGGTGCTGCAACAGCGCCTCGATTTCCTGAATGCGCTTCGAAACCGCGGATTGCGTCGTGTGAAGTTTCTGCGCCGCTTGCGAGAAGCCGCCGAGGCGCACGATCCAGTAGACGGCTTCGAGTTGCTTGAAGGTGAGCATGCGAGGTGCCGAAACATCGAAAAATGCGATCGGATCGGATGCCGAAATATCGCTTTTTTTTGGGAGTGCCGCCACCCAGAATTCTCTTCAATCCGATTGCGCTCCCGCCATGTCCAGCACCCCATTGATTGTCCGCCCCATGCCGCCGCTCGCGCCGCAGGACCTTGTCGAGAACTTCCACTCGGTCGTCACTCCGCATATCAGTGACAACCTGCAGCGCCTGGCCGGCATTGCGGGGTTGCAACCGTTCCACGCCGGCCGCAAGCTCGTGGGTACCGCCGTGACTGTCAAAACCCGGCCGGGCGACAACCTGGCGATCTACAAGGCGCTGATGGAGATGGCACCAGGGCACGTGCTCGTGGTGGACGGCGGCGGCGACCTGAACAACGCACTTGTCGGTGAACTGATCCTGCTGTACGGGCTGCAGCGGGGCTGCGCCGGCTTCGTCGTCGACGGCGCGATTCGGGATCGCGCGGCATTCCGCTCGGCGGACTTCCCGTGTTACGCCCGCGGTGTTTCGCATCGCGGCCCGTACAAGAACGGGCCGGGAGAGGTCAACGTGCCGGTGACGGTCGGCGGCCAGGTCGTGCATCCGGGCGATCTGATGGTCGGCGACGAAGACGGCGTCGTGAGCTTCCCGGTGGCCGATGCAGCACGCCTGCTCGATGCGGCAGCGAAGAGCGCGGCGAGGGAAGCACAAATCCGCGAAGAGATCGCGACCGGACGCGTGGAACAGAGCTGGCTGCGCGCGGTCGGTTTGTAATGGAGCACGGGCGATGACCACCATCCTTTCCAAACGCCTGGGCGGTGTCAAGCCATCACCCAGCATGGCGGCGAAGCAGCGCGTTGACGCCCTGCGCGCCGCTGGCCGCCGGGTCATCGACTTCACGATCGGCGAGCCTGACTTTCCCACGCCAGCCCACATCGTCAAGGCGGGAATCGACGCCCTGGCGGCGGGGCAGACCCGCTACACGGCTTCTGCCGGCACACTGCCGTTGCGACAGGCGATTGCCGCCAAGCTCGGGCGAGAGAACGGGCTGGCCTATGCGCCGGACGAGATCGTCGTCGGCTGCGGCGCGAAGCACATTATCTACGACGCGCTCGCCGCCACCCTGAACGAGGGTGACGAGGTCATCGTGCCGGCGCCTTACTGGGTGTCGTACCCGGACATGGTGGCGCTGCATGGCGGCCGGCCGGTCATCGTGCCGTGCGGGGCCGACAACGGATTCAAATTGACGCCGGCCGGCCTGGAGTCGGCCGTCACGCGGCGCACGCGCTGGCTCATCCTGAATTCTCCGAACAATCCGACTGGCGCGGTGTACTCGGCGTCGGAACTCAAAGCGCTGTCCGAAGTGCTGCTTCGGCATCCGCACGTGTGGCTGCTGACAGACGAGATCTACGAACACTTCGTGTACGGGCAGGCCGCCCACGTCTCCCCGGTCAAGCTCGCACCGGAATTGCAGCTGCGCGCCCTGGTCGTCAACGGCCTCTCCAAGGCGTATGCGATGACGGGTTGGCGCATCGGCTACGGCGCAGGGCCGCTGCCGTTGATCAAGGCAATCACGCTGCTGCTGACGCAGAGCACCACCTGTGCCGCGGGCGTGAGCCAGGCAGCGGCCGTGACTGCGCTCGAGGGCCCGCAGCAGTGCGTGACCGATGCCGCGCGATTGTTCCTGGCGCGGCGCGATTCCATCGTCGAGCACCTGAACCGGATCCCGGGTATTCGCTGCCTGCCGCCGGACGGGGCTTTCTATACCTTCCCGAGCGTCGCCGGCCTCATCGGCGCGACCACGCCTGCGGGCAAGTCGCTTGCAAGCGACGCCGACGTTGTCATGTACTTCCTGGATGAAGCCGGCGTGGCCGCCATCGACGGCAGCTCCTACGGCATGCCGGGCCATTTGCGGATGTCGTTCGCCACCTCCGCCGAGCAGATCGAAGCCGGTTGCGCCGCCTTGGCGCAGGCGGTCGCCGCCCTGCGGCTCCCCGTTCCCTCCCTGAGAAAGGAAAACTCCCATGCGTAAGCTCTCCCTCACCGTGTCGCTGCTGGCCGGCGTCGCTCTGTTCAGCGCCGCCGCGCATGCGGATCAGCTCGAAGACATCAAGAAGCGTGGCACGCTGGTGTGCGGCACGCTCGGAATCGCCGAGCCATTCAGCTTCGCGAATCCGCAGACCCGCGAGACGCTGGGTTATGACGTCGACTTCTGCCAGGCCATCGCCAAGAGCTTGGGCGTGAAGCTGGAGCTCAAGCTCGTTGCGGTGCCTGCGCGCATCCCCGAGCTGCAGCAGGGGCGCGTCGACGTGCTGGCGGCCAACCTCGGCTGGACACCCGAGCGCGCCGAGCAGATCGCGTACAGCGACAGCTACTATGTCAGCCTGACCAAGGCCGCAAGCCGCCGCGCCGACAAACTCAAGGGCGTGTCCGATCTCGCCGGCAAGCGCGCGGCAGCAGCCAAGGGGTCGACGTCCGAAGCGGCAGCGCGCAAGGTCATCCCGAACGTCAAGGTCATCACTTACCAGGACCCGCCTTCCATCTTCCTGGCGCTGCAGCAAGGCAAGGTCGATGCGGCGGTGGTGTCCGAGCTGGTGCTCGTGAAGTGGAAAAAGGAAGCCGAAGCCACGGCACCGATCGACATCCTGGAACCCGCGCTGCTGACGGAGGCGTGGGGCATCGGGATGCGCAACGGCGAAACTGCGCTGATCAATCACGTCAACAGCGCGCTCCAGTCCATGGAGAAGTCGGGCGAAGCCACGAAGATCTTCGACAAGTGGCTGGGCACCGGAACCACGTACAACCTGAAGCGCGGCTTCAAGATCGAGCAGATCAAGGGCTGACCCAGCCCGCCGTGACGCCGCCGTGAACGCAATTGATCCATCGGTGCTGCTGCGGGGGGACTACCCGCAGCTGATCGCCAAGGGGCTCGTCACGATGCTGGAGCTCACGGCAGCGGCGTGGCTGCTGGCGGCGATCGTCGGCACGCTGCTCGCGCTCATTCGCATGGCGCCCGGCCGCGCGGCGCAGGGCTTCGTTGCTGTTTATGTGGAGTACCACCAGAACGTGCCGATGCTGGTGCAGATCTTCCTTTGGTACTTCGGCATCCCGACGCTGCTGCCGCCGGAATGGCAGCAGTGGATCAACAAGCACGGCAGCGAGTTCTTCTTCGCCTTCATCGCGATCGGGCTTGCAATGGGCGCGTACGTGTCGGAGGGCCTGCGCGGCGGCATCCGCTCGATCCCGAAGTCCCAGCTGGAAGCCGCACGTGCCTTGGGGCTGACCTACTTGCAGTCGTTCCGGCTGGTGGTGCTGCCGCAGGCGGTGCGGATCGCGCTGCCCGCCCTCGTCAACTACACGGTGCTGCTGTTCAAGAACACCAGCCTCGCGATGGCTGTCGGCGTCGCGGAGCTGACGTATGTCACCCGCGAGATCGAGAGCCAGTCGTTTCGCACGGTGGAGGTGTACCTGTTCGCGACCATCGTCTACCTCGGCATCTCGCTGCTGATCATGGCGGGCGGCAGCCTGGCCGAGCGGCGGCTGCGCATCCCCGGGCGGTAGGGCGATGGCTGACCTGCTTGCGATCCTGCGCGACTACGGCACCTTGCTGCTGGTCGGGCAGTATCCGAACGGGCCGCTCGGGGGCCTTGCGATCACGTTGGCGCTCTCCGTTCTCGGGGTCGCACTGGCGTTCCCGCTGGGCGTGCTGCTGGCGCTGGCGCGCATCAGCCCGTTCGCGGCCCTGCGCTGGCCCGCCACGGCGCTGGTTTACGTCGTCCGGGGCGTGCCGCTCCTGATGCTCATCTTCTGGATGTACTTCTTTGTGCCGGTCCTGATCGGGCGGCCCGTGAGCGGATTCGGCACGATGCTGGTGACGCTCGTCGTCTATGAGGCGGCTTATCTCGCGGAGATCGTCCGGGCGGGGATCGAGGGGCTCCCGAAAGGCCAGATGGAAGGCGCCCGCGCCGTCGGCCTGAGCTACATGCAAGCCATGCGCCTGGTGATCCTGCCGCAGGCCATCTACAACATGGTGCCCGCGATGCTGGGCCAGTTTGTTTCCACCATCAAGGAGACGTCGCTCGGCTATGTGATCAGCGTCAATGAGCTCACGTTCGCCGCCAACCAGATCAACAGCACCTTGCTCATCAAGCCGTTCGAGGTGTTCGTTCTGCTGGCGATCCTCTATTTCGCACTCTGCTTCTCCCTCACGCAGATGGCGCGCCTGCTGGAGAAGCGGGTGACGGCACGCCGGTCGGGAACCGCGGCGGGTGCGCGATCGACGCCAGTACGGCCCGTGCCCCTGCCTGCGGAATAAGCCATGAACTCTCCAGCTCCCATGATCAGCTTCGAAAGTGCGGACAAGTGGTATGGCGACTACCACGCCTTGCAGAACGTCACCGCGCAGGTGGCTCGAGGCGAAGTCCTGGTCGTCTGCGGGCCTTCCGGCTCCGGCAAGTCGACGCTGATCCGCACCGTCAATCGCCTCGAGGAAATCCAGAAGGGCCGCATCCTGTTCGACGGTCAGGACGTTCACGCGCGTAACCTGGACCTGAACAGGTTTCGCAGCCGCATCGGCTTCGTCTTTCAGAGCTTCAATCTGTTTCCACACCTGTCAGCGACCGAGAACATCATGCTGGCCCCTGTGTCGGCGCTCAAGCGCAGCCGCGGCGAAGCGCGCGACCGCGCCTTGCAGCTGCTGGCCCGTGTCGGTCTGGCAAACAAGGCGGACGCATACCCGGGTCAGCTTTCCGGCGGACAGCAGCAGCGCGTCGCCATTGCCCGGGCGCTGGCGATGGACCCGCCGGCGATGCTGTTCGACGAGCCCACGAGCGCCCTCGATCCCGAAATGGTGGGCGAGGTCCTGCAGGTCATGAAGTCGCTCGCCCGCGACGGCATGACCATGATGTGCGTGACGCACGAAATGGGCTTCGCGCGCGAGGTGGCCGATCGCGTCTGGTTCATGGACGAGGGCCGCATCGTCGAGACCGGGGACCCGGAGAGCTTCTTTACCAGCCCGCAGAGCGACCGCGCGCAAAAGTTCCTGTCGGACCTGCGGGCGCACTGAATGCATCGCCTGCGCTCAGGCCCGGCGCACTTCCATCACGCCGTGCTCGGTGGCCTGCTCGTAGATCGAGGGCACGCGCGACGCGAGGTGCAGCAGGATGCGCGGCGCCTGCTTCTTGATGCCCCAGCGCAGCACGATGCCGGCCGCGATCAGCAGCCCGCCCCACCCCGGGTAGCCCACGAGCGCCGCCGCGATGCCCGGCCCGATGAGGGCGAGCGCGAGCGCCGCGGCATGGGTGCGGTGCGACACGAAGGGCGCCGCCAGGGTCGGGTTCACGATGATGCGAAAGCGCCCCTGCGGCAGGCCCGCGCTGAAGTCGTCGAACGGGATGTACTCGGCCGCTGCCGGCTGCGCGTCGTTCTGAAGGCTCATGGCGACAGCCTACTTGGTGCGCCTGGGCTTGGCTCTGGCACGGACACATTCAGGGCGAAGACCGCACCGAACGCGCCCGCCGTGCTGACCACGCGGTCGCGACCCGCGTCCTTGGCGGCGTAGAGGGCGGCATCGGATGCGCGCAGCACATCGTCGAGCGTCGTCGCTTCGCTGCGCACCGCCACGCCGAAGCTGGCCGTGAAGTGTGCGGAGCCGCCTTCTTCCAGCGCCACCACCGTGCCGGCAAACACCTCGCGCAGCCGCTCGGCCAGTGCGTGGGCCTGGTCGCCGTCGGTCTCGGGCAGCAGCATCACGAACTCTTCGCCGCCCCAGCGGGCGACGATGTCGCCCCGGCGGCATGTGCTGCGCAGCCGGTCGGCGACGGCGACGAGCGTGCGGTCGCCGGCGTGGTGGCCGTGCACGTCGTTGATGCGCTTGAAATGGTCGATGTCGATCATCACCACCGCCAGCGGCCTTGCGCCGCGCGCCGAGGTGCTGAAGACGGGCAGCGCCTGGTCCAGGAAGCCACGCCGGTTGTACAGGCCCGTCAGCGGATCGCGGCTGGCGAGCTCCAGTGCCGTCGCGCGGTCCCTTTGCTGGCGGCGCAGCCGCAGCCCGAGCGCCAGCGCCCAGATCGCGGCCTCCACCATGACGCCCACCTCGACGGCACGGAACGTGAGGTCGCTGAACGGCAGCCGGCCCATCACGGCCAAGGTTGTCACCAAGGCGCCGGCCATGCTCAGCAGCGTGGCGGCGAGAAAGACCGGCGCCTGGTCGCGGCCGTGGCGCACCCCGATCACGCCCAGGCCCACCATCAGGAAGGTGAACAGCATGATGTACGCGAACGCGAGGTCGACCGCCGCAACGGCCGAATCGGCAATGACGCAGGCCGCCATTGCGGTCAGCGCGATGCGCACGATCCAGGCGACGACGCGGTCCAGCCTCGGCGCGATCTCGGCCAGCCCGAGGAAGCCGCGCGCGAACCACAGCCCCGCGCTCGAGAACAGCGTCATCCCGATGAGGATGGCGAAACGCGCCACCGCCGGCGAGTCCGGCCACACCTCGCGCGCGGCGAGCCCGGAGTACGCAAGGTGCATATAGAGATAGCTGCCCACGTAGACGACGTAGCGCAGCAGGTTGCTCTCGCGCAATGCCAGCCACAGCAGGCCGTAGGCGGCGACCAGGGCGAGCAGAAACCCATGCACGAGGCCCAGCCAGTGCTGCGCCGCGCCCTCGAGCTTGCCGGTGACGCCCAAGGGGATCAATCGCAGCGCGAGCGCGGCGGAATTGATGCTTTCGGCGCGCACGAAGAGCTGGCTGCGCCCGAGTGGCAGTTGAGCGTCGAACGCAAAGCCGAGGCCCATGCGCAAGAAGCGCGACGGCGAGCGCGCGTCGCCGGCCAGCCAA
>DATKCI010000232.1:0-2098 GCA_035513255.1 Piscinibacter sp.
GACCCCGCCGTATGTGCGCCCCACCCAGGCCGGGCTGGTCGCGCATTACCGCGCGGTTGCCGACGACGGTGCCCTGCCTGTGATCCTCTACAACGTGCCGGGCCGCACCGGTGTGGACATGTTGCCGGAGACGGTGGCCGAGCTCGCCGGTCACGCGCGCATCGTCGGGATCAAGGAAGCGCGCAGCGAGCCCGAACGCATGGCCGCGCTGCTGGCCTTGCGCGGCGACCAGTTCACGGTGCTCAGCGGCGACGACCCGACCGCGTGCCGGGCGATGCTGGAGGGTGCGGACGGGATCATCTCGGTGGCGTCCAACGTGCTCCCGGCGGCGTTCCGGCGCCTGTGCGATCTGGCCCGCGCCGGCAAGCGCGACGAGGCCAAGGCCTGGAACGCGCGGTTGCAGGCGGTCTGCGACTTCCTTGGCGTCGAACCCAATCCGATCCCGGTCAAGGCCCTGCTTACCCGGCAGGGCGTCGGCCACGGCCTGCGGCTTCCGCTGCTACCGTTGTCGGCCGCCCACCAGGACGCCGCAGCGGCAATGGCCGTTGTCGTCCACGAAATTGAACACGCCTGCCGCGATCCGTTCGCGGCCTGACCCCTGCAGGAGATTCACCATGCGCTCGTCCCACGCCCGATCGATCCCCCATTCCCGCACCGCACTGGCCGCCGCGCTGCTGCTGACCCTGGCCGCCACCTCCGGCTGCGCCTGGTTCCGCAAGAGCAACGAGTTGTATGCCCAGAGCCCCGAGAGCCGCCCGCTCGAAGTGCCGCCGGATCTCGACCGCCCGCGCACGCAGGCCGCGATGGGCATGCCGGCGGCGGCGAGCGCCGGTGCGACTGCGCCGGCCCGGGCCCCCGAGGGCACCGCGATCGGCTTCACCACCGCCGGCAGTCGCGACGAGGTCTTCGCGAAGGTCGACACGGCGCTCGCCGCCATCGACGGCGTCCAGGTTGCCAGCCGTGCGACGGCGCTGGGCGTGTTCGACGTGAACTACCAGGGCAGCAACTTCCTCGTGCGGATCAGCGCGGTCGAGGCGGGAACCCATGTTTCGGCCGTCGACCCGCGCGGCATGGCCGCCACCGGCGAAGCCCCGACCCGGCTGATCGCCGCGCTGCGCAGCAGTCTCGGCGGCAATTGATCTCCGGTTAGCCGCCGCGTATCCGGCGGCGCGCGCTGTGGCAGCGCGCTGGCCGGTTCAGTCGGGGCTGCTTGCGCGCAGCCCCGGGCGCATCGCATCACCGGGCTCCAGCGCGACCCCGGTGCGGGCGGCAACGCCGCGGCGCGCCAGTGCGAAGTCCGGCGCCGATCACGCCGATCCGCAGCCGGCGCGGACTCAACGCGTCAACGTCAACGCGTCAACGTCAACGCAGGCGGATGCTGATCTGAAGATGCTGATCTGAATCTGTCGGCGGCGTCAGTCCCGGACCGGCGCCGGCATGCGCGATCAGCGCTCCAGCAACGGCAGCTTGCCGGTCTTGTCGTCCCAGTCCTTGGCGTCGGGCGGTGCGTCCTTGCGGGTGGTGATCACCGGCCATTGCTTGGCGAGTTCGGCGTTCAATGCGATGAACGGTTCCTGCCCGGCGGGGACGTCGTCCTCGGGATAGATCGCGTTGACCGGGCATTCGGGCTCGCACAACGTGCAGTCGATGCACTCGTCGGGGTCGATCACCAGGAAATTGGGGCCCTCGTGGAAACAATCGACCGGGCACACCTCGACGCAGTCGGTGTACTTGCACTTGATACATGCTTCGGTGACGACGAACGGCATGACGGATTCCGATGGGAAAGCTCGGGTCCGATTGTAGCCGCAGCGCGCACGGCACCCAATCATCAGGCGCCTCGCCGCGTCGCCGCCTCGCCGCGTCGCTGACGCGCGGCTAGCTCCGGAACAAAAAAGGGCCCGCGCATCGCTGTGCGGGCGACGGCACCAATAAAAAAGGGCCCACACATTGCTGTGCGGGCCCTTGGCGAACTACTCGTTTGGAACAAGTCGCTAAATAAGCGGTCGCTGAAAATGGTGCTCCCAACGAGATTCGAACTCGTGTTTTAGCCTTGAGAGGGCCACGTCCTAGGCCTCTAGACGATGGGAGCAGACCC
>DATKCI010000233.1:0-5149 GCA_035513255.1 Piscinibacter sp.
GCGAATTACCTCGACACATTGGGTGGGCTTCACCTCGACGGCGGTGACCACGCGCGCCGCCGGACGACGCTTCTTCGGCAGCGGCTTGGCCGCGGGCGCGACCGGCAGCGCTTCCTCCCGAAGCAGCGACGATTTGGTTGCGCCGTCGGTGGCGCCCGGATTCGGGTCGACCTGGTTTCTGAGCACCAGCGACAGCGTGCCGACGCTGCGTGCGAGGTCGAGGTGCTCGGCTTCGCCGGGTGTCACCTCCAGCGTCACCGCGTTCACCACCTTGGGCTTGGTCTCGTCGCGGCTCGCCTCCTGCGCCACCGCGAGCACGAGGATGCGTTCGAGCACGATCTTGCTGATCGCGCCGTTCTTGTCGTTGCTCTTCGCGTGCTCGTTCTGCGTGTTCACCATGATGTCCACGAAGTTGCCCGGCAGCGCGAAGCCCGCGACGCCGATGACGTCGTTGACACGCACCGTCATCGCGCGCTTGCCTTCGGCGACCACAGCCGACAGCCCGCCCTTGGTGCCGGCGGGCGCGAGCTTGCCTTCGATCACCGGCTCGCCGCGTGTCAGCGAGGACTTGATGACCCGCCCGCTGAGCACCTCGGTTTCAGTGAACGCGCCGGGCGGCACGCTGCCCGACGGCCAGACGACGAGCTTGAGCATCTCGGGCGACAGCCGCGAGCCGAGCTCCACGTCGGCCGCCGCCACGGCGATGCTGCCCTTGTCGCCGGCCTGCGCCTGGATCCAGCGCGAGGCGAACAGCACGGCGGCCGTGCCGGCCAGCAGCGCGATCACCAGCATCATCAATCCGCGAGTGCCTTTCATGACGTTCCTTCCGGGTGCAGTGCACCGCCGGTCTGCGATGCGAAGTGGTTGTGCCAGGCCCAGTCGATCACTTCGGGCGTGAGGCGCGGCGCGTCGCCGCGGTAGGCCGCGTACTCAGCGATCTGGCTCACCATGTCGCGCGGCGTGCAGGCCAGCAGCGGCCGCGCGTGGCGGTGGTGGTAGTGGGTGACGAGCCGGTCGACGGCTTCGTCGCTGTAGGGCACGCCGTACTGCGCGCAGACCTCGCGGGCGATGCGCCGGTAGTCGTCGGCCTCGACCTCGCCGACGAAGATCTTGTACCCGATGCGGCGCAGGAAGGCCTCGTCGGCCACCTCGGCGGGGCTCAGGTTGGTCGAGAAGAACAGCAGCGCGTCGAACGGAATCTGGAACTTGCTGCCGTTGCGCAGCATCAGGTAGTCGTGCCGCTGCTCCATCGGCAGCAGCCAGCGGTTGAGCAGCTGGCGCGGCGTGACGAGCTGGCGGCCCAGGTCGTCGACGAGGAACAACCCGTTGTTCGCCTTGAAGTGCGGCGGCGCGTGGTAGTAGCCCGCGCGCGGGTCGAAGGTGAGGTCGAGCATCTCCAGCGTCAGCTCGCCGCCGGTCACGACGACCGGGCGTTCGCACAGCACCCAGCGGTCGTCGCCGCGCTGGCGGATGTCGAGCGTCGCCGGCGTCGCGTCCGGCGTGAGCGCGCGATGCACCAGCGGGTCGAACAGGCGGATGATCTCGCCGCCGACCTCGATCGCATGCGGCACCGCCACCGGGCCGGCGAGCAGCCGCGCCATCTGGCCGCAGAGGAAGGTCTTGCCGGCACCGGGCGGGCCGTACAGCAGGATGGCGCGGCGCGAGTTCATCGCGGCGCCGAGCTGGTCGCGCAGTTCGGGGCGCATCACCACGTCGGCCAGCGTCTGCGCCAGCCGCTCGCGCGTCACGCCCATGCCGGCCACGCTCTGCGCCCGCACACGCGCCGTGTACTCGGCCAGCGGCACGGGCGCCGGGCCGCTGTAGAGGTTTCGCGCCAGCACTTCGGCGGCGCGGCCACGCCCGGCCTGCGTGAGGTCGTAGATGACGTCGCCTTCGAGCGCGCCGCGCCGGCGCACTTCGACGAGCTGATCACGCCGCAGGTGGGTGAACAGCGTCTCGGTCAGCGCCACGCCGAGCTTCAGGTGGGTGGCGAGGTCCTGCAGATGCTGCAGGCCGTGCTGCTGCATCACCTTCAGCAGCAGCTCGCACTGCAGCAGCAGCGGCAGACCGGTGTCTTCGGGCGTGCGCGGGGCGGCAGGCAGGCCGCTCGGCGTGGCGCCTGCCGCTGAGGCTGCACGGCGCGTCGCATCGCCGGCGAGGCCTTGAAGGGGGATCACACGCGAGGTCATGGCTGGGTCGCTTCGCGTCATCGGGTCATGTGCCGACCAGCAGCCGCAGGCGCATCAGCTCGGCGGCGAGGCCGCAGGCGATGGCCACTGCGTAGGGCAACTGCCCGGTGGTCTCGGTAGGGGCTTCGAACGCCAGCCGATGGCGGCCGTGCCCGTGGAGCACCGAGGTCGACAACATGACGTAGACGTTCATGCAAACCTGCCGCAGCACGCCCGACCACAGCGCCACCACGAGGGCCAGCACGCCTCCGGCGAGCAGCGTCCACAGCGCCGTCCACGCGACGCTGGTGGGACCGAGCCAGACGCCCAGCATCGCGAGCAGCTTGACGTCGCCGGCGCCCATGGCGCGCAGCGCGTACAAAGGCAGGAAGAGGGCGAGGCCGGTGAGCGCGCCTAGCAACGCGCCGTCGAGACCGAGGCCACCGCCGGAAAGCGAGAAGAGCCCCGCACCCGGATGCGAGTAGCTCTGGAAGAAAAGTCCAAGCGCCATTCCCACCAGCACGAGACTGTTGGGAATGCGCCGGAACAGCAGATCATGGGTCACGGCCAAAGCACCCAGCGCCGCGAGAGCGGTCAGAGTGATGAGAGCCGTCGGGTCCATGAGACGAGCGTCGCAGTTCAGAGCGCGGTTCCGAGCTCGGTCGCGACCGCGTTGAAGACGGCATTCAAGTTGACGCCAACGGCCGTAGTCGCCAAGATGATGGTGACCGCGATGAGAGCGGCGATGAGGCCGTATTCGATGGCGGTGACACCATCCTCTTCACGTGCGAAGTTCCTGATGAATTGAACGAGTTTCATGTTGCTTCCTCTTCGTTGCCAAAACCGCCGTTGCCGGCTCCTTGATCAGCCCGACGACGGGCTGAAACCCTTTTTTTCGCTTCACTGCGCCTAGAGGGCGGCGATCACTGCCTCCGACCAGTAGTCAAAGATGGCGCCTACCGACGTTCCCGTGGCCTGGAAGGCGACGATGCACGCGATGGCAATCAACGCCGCCAGCAGCCCGTATTCGATCGCTGTCACCCCTTCTTCGTCGCGCAGCAGCTCTGCGGTCCATCCGACGAATCCTGGGCACTCGATTGACACGGCAGGTTTCCCCTCGACTTGACTTCTTGCTTGAACCAACTGTAGGCAGCCGCTTCCCGCCTGCCATCGGCGTTGTTGCCTGAATCTCATGGGTGCTTGCTCCCTGCTGAATAGGACGCAAGTCCCCCCGCGTTCACGGGGAGGGCGCCCGGTTCGGTGTCCGCCAGCTGCTGCGTTGCTTCGATGCAGGCGAGCAGTTCGCCGGCCGGCGCGGCCTTGTGCAGGCAGTGCCGTGCGCCGAGCAGGCGCGCACGTTCGGCGACCCGTGGGTCCTGCAGGCTCGTCAGCACGACCACGCTGCAGCGCGCGGCGCGGTGCAGCAGCGGGATCAGCGCGAGGCCGTCCTCGCCGTCGAGATCGACGTCCAGCACCACGACGTGCGGCTGGTGCAGGTGCGTCCAGGCCAGCGCCTCGGCAGGCGTCGCCACCGCGCCCACGCTGCGCATGCGCGGTGCCTCTGCCTCGATCAGGCGTTCGATGCCCAGCCGGATGCCGACGTGGTCGTCGACGATCAGGACGCGCAGCGGAGTGTCGGTGGGCATGGGCTTGTCCGTTGGAGTTCGGCTCGCCCGTGCGAACCGTCCAATGCAGGCTACGGCAGACCGTGCAGGACTGACAGTGAGGATGTGCGGGGGCGGGGCAGGAGCTTTGTCCCCCCTCGCGTGCGCCGCCGCGTCAGAAGACGAAGGGCACGATGCGCCAGCGCACGCGCGCGCAGTAGGCGTCGTAGTCGACACCCTGTTCGCCGCTGCGCAGCATGGCCTCTTCGCGTTGCATGCGCACGGCCTGCGCGAGGTAAAGCACCACCAGCACCACCAGGTTGCGCCAGGAGAAGTTGCCGAGCAGGAAGCCGACGTGAGCGATGAGATAGCCGAGGTAGATCGGGTGACGAACCAGGCGATACGGACCGCGAGTGACAAGGCCGCGCACCGCCGGCAGCAGGCCGAATGCGCGGCCCAGCGTCGCCTTCGCCGCCACCTGCCAGGCGAGCCCCGCGAACTGGAAGATGGCGGCCAGCCACTCGGGCGCGAGGTGTCGCGTGTCCTGGTAGCCGAAGAGGACGAAGAAGAACGCCGCGTAGAACGTCGCCGCCATCGCGATCGGCGACAGGTCGCGCACGATGGCGCGGCGCGCGAACAGCACCAGAGCGAGCGTGAAGCTCTCGGTCACGAGCAACAGCAGCAGCGTGATGCGGCTGGTATCGGCCCACCAGTTGCGCCCGACGTTCCAGATGAAGACGCCGAGCAGCAGCACCGCGAAGGCGCGCAGCAGCCCTTCGGTCAGTGCGCTGTCGCGCGGGGCGGCACCGGCGTCCATGCTGGGCAGGTGTCAACAGGCCGAGGGGGAACCGACCCAGCCCGGATCGGCGTAGGAATCGCGGGCCGCGCCGCTCGGCGGCGACGCGAGCCCATGCTCGATCGCATAGACGTACAGGTTGAGCTTTCCCTGCACGCACAGCTTGCTGTAGATCGTGGTCAGGTGATTGCGCAAGGTGTGCTCGCTCATGTGAAGCACGTCGGCCACCACCAGGCTCTTGGCGCCGCGGTTCGCCACCATCGCCTGGATCACCGCGCGTTCCTTCGGCGTGAGGCTGTCGATGTGGCTTGCGTGCGGGTCGCGCGGTGCATGCTGCGGCGCGTGCGCCATGCCGGGCACCGCGCCGAGCAGCATCGACATCAGCGAGCCGTCGAAGCAGACCTCGCCGGCATGCACACGTTCCACCGCGTCGAGAACCGCATCGGTGGGCTGCGACTTCAACACCACGCCCCGAGCGCCGCGCATCACCGCGTCGCGGTGCCGGCCGGGGTTGAGATCGCCGGTCAGGACGACGACCTTCAATCCGGCCCGCGCTACCAGCCGGGGCACGCAGTCGAGCG
>DATKCI010000234.1:0-2990 GCA_035513255.1 Piscinibacter sp.
CCGGCATGTCGTAGCCGGCGAACGGCGTCATCTTGGCGCCGAGCTCGAGGTGCAGGCCGTACAGCGGCGTCTTCAGGTTTTCGGTCGCGGACATGGGCAGTCTCCGAGGGCATTCACGTTGTCGACGTGCCAATGATGAAAGCAATGGCACGCCGTGGGAAGCCCTCTCTGTCCGCTTTACCTGAGAGATTGGCGGCACCGATTTCCGGTGGTCCGCTTGCCCCTTCGGTGGGCCCACTCGGGGTGGGCCTCTCTCCAGCGAGGACGCCTCTTGCGAGGCGTTTGCCAGTCCTTTTTGCCTGAGCGTTCGAGGCTTGCGCCTCTGCGCCTTCGGCGGCCCCTCGCGGCGTGCAAGCGGCTCTCTCCTGGCGGGGGGAAGTGTAGCCGACGCGGCCCGGCTTCAGGCGGCCTGGAGGCGGCGCTTGAGCGCGCGCACCGCGCTGCTGACGGTGTCCAGCACGGGCAGGCCGGTGCTCTCGGCCACGTGCGGCCGGGAGCGCGCGAGGCTGAACTGCGCGAGGGCGATCACGTCGCAACCTTGCTGCGCCAACTGCCGGGCTGCCGACGCGACGCATTCATCATGCAGCGCGACATCGCCGCGGTCGAGAGCGGCCAGCGCGCCTTCGGCCAGGGCGAGGCGCAAGTCCGTGCCATGCGGGAACTCCGCCGGCATGGACTGCAACGTCGGCGCGAAGCTTGCGACCAGGCCGATGCGGCCCGTGCTCGCCACGGCGTCCTCGATCATCGCCTCGTTGGGCTTGAGCACCGGCACGCCGGCATGGCGGCGTGCGACGGCCTCGATGCACGGGCCGAAGGCCGAGCAGGTGAAGAGGATCGCGTCGGCGCCGGTGCCCACCGCGTAGTCGCCGAGGGCGATGAAGCGCGCGGTCATCGCCTCGTCGAGGCCGCCGGCGCGCGCCGCGAGGTCGACCGACAGCGAATCGTCGAGCAGGTTCATCCGCCGGCATTCCGGCCAGTCGCGTGAGAGCGCCTCGTTGATCGGCGCGACAGAATGGGCCAGCGCATGGATCAGCGCGACACGTGTCATGCCGCCTCGACCCGGACGGCGCCAGCCGGCCGGCGCTGGCGCGAACGCTGCAGTGCCACGACGACGCCCAGCAGCAGCAGCGCCGGCACGAACATCCATTCCTTCGCCGGGCGCTCGGCCGGCACCTCGACCTCGGTGATGCGGAAGCCCTGCTCGATGCCGAGTTTCTCGGCGGCGGAGCCGAACTGCACCATCAGCACCTGCATGTCGTCGCCCTGCGGCAGCACGCGCAGGCCGATGCGGGCCAGCCGATCGCGCGCATTGCCGCTGTCGCCCAACGGGAGCAGCACGCCCTTGCGCACGTCACGGCCCTCCAGGTTGGTGCCTTCCACCCAGATGCGCTGCCGCGCGTTGGCCGGTGCGGCCTCGACCAGCGCGTTCAACTGCGTCGCCGGCTGCGACTCGTACGGCGGATAGACCATGTCCCACCAGAACCCGGGCCGGAAAAGAGTGAACGTCACCAGCAGCAGCGCGAGCGATTCATACCAGCGCGAGCGAGCGAGAAAGTAGCCCTGCGTGGCCGCCGCGAACACCAGCATCGCGACGACGGAAGAGGCGATTGTCAGCAGCAGGTGCGGCACGCTCTGGATGCCGATCATCAGCAGCTGGGTGTTGAAGATGAAAAGGAACGGCAGGATCGCCGTGCGCATGCTGTAGTAGAAGGCCGTCACGCCCGTCTTGATCGGGTCGGTTCGCGCGATCGCCGCGGCCGCGAACGACGCGAGCCCGACCGGCGGCGTCACGTCGGCCATCAGCCCGAAGTAGAAGACGAACAGGTGGACCGCGATCAGCGGGACCAGCAGCCCGCTTTGCGCACCCAGCTCCACGACCACCGGCGCCATCAGCGTGGAGACGACGATGTAGTTCGCGGTGGTCGGCAGTCCCATGCCGAGCACCAGGCTGACCACCGCGACGAGCAACAGCATCAGCATCAGGTTGCCGCCCGAGAGCAGCTCCACCACTTCGGTCATCACGAGGCCGATGCCGGTCAGCGACACCGTGCCGACGATGATGCCGGCCGACGCGGTCGCCACGCCGATGCCGATCATGTTGCGCGCGCCGGCTTCGAGCCCGCCGACCAGGTCCATGAAGCCCACCCGCAGGGCCGCGCCGTAATCCCCGCGGCCGCGCAGCGCGGCGACGATCGGGCGCTGCGTGAGCATCACGAAGATCATGAAGGCGGTGGCCCAGAACGCCGACAGTCCCGGCGACATCTGCTCGACCATCAGGCACCAGATCAGCACCACGACCGACAACAGGTAGTGCAGGCCCGACAGCAACGTGGGCCCGGTCTCCGGCAACTCGAAGACCGGCGCGTTCGGATCGTCGAGTTCGAGTTCCGGCTGGCGCGCGCCCACCCACAGCAGGCCGATGTAGGCGGCGAACACGCCGGCGCCGATGACCCAGATCGCCGCGTCGCCGAGCGCGGACTTGGTCCATCCGATGCCGTAGTAGACGAGGCCGGCCAGCACGAGGAAGCCGGCCACCGTCATCGCGAACGACAGCAGGCGCTGGCCGGCGGTGGATTGCGTGCGGCGCGGGAGGCCCTTGAGGTCCGCCTTCAGCGCCTCGAGGTGCACGATGTAGAACAACGCGATGTACGAGATGACCGCCGGCAGGAACGCGTGCTTGATGACTTCGGTGTACGGGATGCCGACGTATTCGACCATCAGGAACGCGGCGGCGCCCATCACCGGCGGCATGATCTGGCCGTTGACCGAGCTCGACACCTCGACGGCGCCGGCCTGGTCGGGGCGGTAGCCGACCCGCTTCATCAACGGGATCGTGAAGGTGCCGGTGGTCACCACGTTGGCGATCGACGAGCCGGAGATGATGCCGGTGGCGGCCGACGACACGACGGCCGCCTTCGCCGGACCGCCGCGCATGTGGCCGAGCAGCGAGACTGCGACCTTGATGAAATAGTTGCCGGCGCCCGCCTTCT
>DATKCI010000235.1:0-17160 GCA_035513255.1 Piscinibacter sp.
CACGCTGCGTTCACCCCGAGTCACTTGATTTAGCCCTTTGCCGAGTGACCCGGCGAAGGGCGAGCCAATGTGAATGACTTCGCAGCTTTTCGGGGGTTAGCCCTCAAGCCCGGCCCATCGGCCAACCGTTGCGAAGCTCACCGGTGTTAAGCGGCGAGAGCGTACGAAGGTTCGTTCGCAGTTACTTTGTTCCAGATGGATTTACGAGCTGACTGGTGCTCGGCATGCCCTGTTCCAACTCCGTACCCACGTCGAAGCCAAGTCGGCCCCAGGAACCGGTTAGTTTAGGCCATGCCCAGAAGGTTCAAGAGTTCGGCCGGCGTTTTGATGATGTGCCGGGCGCCCCACGCCTCCAAAGGCTCTCCTATGCCGAGATACCCCCAGGCGGCCACCACCGTCGTCATCCCGGCGGCCAGGCCGGCCTGCACGTCGCGCGGGTCGTCTCCGACATAGAGGCACTCGCTCGGCTCCAGGCCCATCTGCCGGGCCGCCTCCAGCAGCGGCGCCGGATGGGGCTTCGAATGAGGCGTCGTGTCGCCCGCGATGACGGTGGCGGCACGCTCGTGAAGGCCCAACGACCGGACCAGCGGGACCGTGAACCGGGCCGCCTTGTTCGTCACGATGCCCCACGGGTGGTGACGCGCGTCGAGCGTGTCCAGAACGGGCACGACGGCGTCGAAGATGCGGGTTTCCAGCATCATTCGTTGCTCGTAACGGCGCAGGAAGTCGTCGCGCAGCTCGGCGAAGCGCTCATGCTGCGGCCCGACGTCGAAGGCCACGCCCACCATGCCGCGCGCGCCCGAACCGACCATGGGCCGAAAGTGCTCGTAAGGCAGCGCTGACAGCCCATGGGCCGCCCGCAGCTCGTTGGCGGCACCGGCGAGGTCGGGTGCGCTGTCGATCAGCGTGCCGTCCAGGTCGAACAGCACCGCTCGAGGGGAGCACGGGCTCATTCCGACCTGCGGCAGGCGAACAGGTAGTTGACGCTGGTGTCGCCCGACAGGCTGTAGCGCTGCGTGATCGGGTTGTATTCCATGCCGCGCGTGTCCTGCAACGTCAGCCCGGCATCGCGGCACCACTGGGCCAGCTCGCTGGGACGAATGAATTTCGCGTACTCGTGCGTGCCCTTGGGCAGCAGCTTCAGCACATGCTCGGCGCCGACGATGGCCAGCATGAAGGCCTTGGCATTGCGGTTGATCGTCGAAAAGAACACCCAACCGCCGGGCTTCACGAGCGTGGCGCAGGCGCGCACGACCGACGCCGGCTGCGGCACGTGTTCGAGCATTTCCATGCAGGTGACGACGTCGAACCGGCCGGGCATCTCCTCGGCCAGGGCTTCGGCGGCGACTTCGCGGTATTCGACCGACGGCGTACCGGCTTCGAGGGCGTGCAGTTGCGCCACCTTCAGCGCCTTGCCCGCCAGGTCGATGCCCAGCACGTCGGCGCCCCGGCGCGCCATCGCGTCCGACAGGATGCCGCCGCCGCAGCCGATGTCGACCACCCGCTTGCCGGAAAGCCGGGCCTGCCGGTCGATCCACTCGAGCCGCAGCGGGTTGATCCGATGAAGTGGCCGGAACTCGCTTTCGGTGTCCCACCACCGGTGGGCCAGTTCGCTGAACTTCGCAAGTTCCTGCGGATCGGCGTTGATCGTCGTCATCGGGCGATGTTAACCAATGGGCTGTGCGCGAACGTGCCACGGCGGCGGGTCGATCGGGTCGCGCATGAAAAAACCCCGCCGAGGCGGGACGCTCATGAAAAAACCCCGCCGAGGCGGGGTTTCAGGGTCGAGCTCAGCTCGGCGGGTTATTGCCGGCTGCGCGTGCCGACCACTTCGATTTCCACGCGGCGGTTCTTCGCGCGGCCTTCGGCGGTCTTGTTGTCGGCGACAGGCTGCTTCTCGCCCTTGCCTTCGGTATACACGCGGTTCTTCTCGACGCCCTTGCTCGTCAGGTAGTTCTTGACGGCGTCGGCGCGCTTGATCGACAGCTTCTGGTTGTAGGCATCGCCACCGACCGCGTCGGTGTGACCGACGGCGATGATGACCTCGAGATTGATGCCACCCATCTTGCTGACCAGATCGTCGAGCTTGGCGCGACCTTCCGGCTTGAGATTGGACTTGTTGAAGTCGAAGAACGCATCGGCCGCGAACGTGACCTTCTCGCTCACCGGAGCGGGCGGCGGGGGCGGCGGGGGCGGCGCAACCGGTGCAGCTGCCGGCGGCGGCGGGGGTGCCACGGCCGGGGGCGGCGGGGGCGGCGGCTTCAGCGCGCCGTCACAGTCCGGATGGGCCGTCGCCGGAGTCCAATTGGCGTCACGCCAGCAGAGCTGAGTCGCGTTCTTCCACGGGATGCCGGACGCATTGACCCAGTTGTCCACCGTCTTGGGTTGAGCGAACGCGCTCGACGCGCAAACGGCGAGCGTGGCGGATGCGAAGAGCGACGCCACCTTGTTCAATTTCTTCATGATTCTCCTCTCGAGGGAAGGTGCAGTTTTCTGCAAAACGTCCGAACTGGAATCGGAAAGCGCTGGCAATCCTTCGTTCGCACGAATGGCTTACCACCCGGTTCATTGTGCCAGCACCGCTTGGCTTTGAGCCTCCCGGGCCTCCACCGGCGACCCAATGTTGCGCGAGTGCTACATCGGGGGACACTTAGAATGCCGAGTTCCGCCGATCTGCCGTAGCGCCCCCCCACTCGGCCAGCCAGCCTCCATGACTCAATTCGCCAAGGAAACCATAGCCGTCAGTCTCGAAGAGGAGATGCGGCGCTCGTACCTTGATTACGCGATGAGCGTGATCGTGGGTCGCGCCCTGCCGGACGCGCGGGACGGCCTGAAGCCGGTACACCGGCGCGTGCTGTTCGCGATGCACGAGCTGAACAACGACTGGAACCGGCCGTACAAGAAGTCGGCCCGCATCGTCGGCGACGTGATCGGCAAGTACCACCCGCACGGCGACAGTGCCGTCTACGACACGATCGTGCGGATGGCGCAGGATTTTTCATTGCGTCACATGCTGGTCGACGGCCAGGGCAACTTCGGTTCGGTCGACGGCGACAACGCGGCGGCGATGCGCTACACGGAGATCCGCCTGTCGAAGGTCGCCCACGAGATGCTGGCCGACATCGACAAGGAGACGGTCGACTTCGGGCCCAACTACGACGGTTCCGAGAAAGAGCCGCTGGTGCTGCCGACGCGGCTGCCCAACCTGCTCGTCAACGGCGCGGCCGGCATCGCCGTCGGCATGGCGACGAACATCCCGCCGCACAACCTGAATGAAGTCGTCGACGCCTGTCAGCACCTGTTGAAGAACCCGGAGGCGTCGATCGACGAGCTGATGGAGATCGTGCCGGCGCCCGACTTCCCGACGGCCGGGATCATCTACGGCCTGACCGGCGTGCGCGACGGCTACCGCACCGGCCGAGGCAAGGTCGTGATGCGCGCGAAGTGCCACTTCGAGGACATCGACCGCGGCCAGCGCCAGGCGATCATCGTCGACGAGATCCCGTATCAGGTGAACAAGAAGAACCTGCTCGAGCGCATGGCCGAGCTGGTTCACGAGAAGAAGCTCGAAGGCATCAGCCACATCCAGGACGAGTCCGACAAGTCGGGCATGCGCGTGGTGATCGAGCTCAAGCGCGGCGAAGTGCCCGAGGTGGTGCTGAACAACCTGTACAAGCAGACGCAGCTGCAGGACACCTTCGGCATCAACATGGTGGCGCTGATCGACAATCAGCCCAAGCTGTGCAACCTGAAGGACCTGATCGAGATCTTCCTCGAACACCGCCGCGAGGTGGTGACGCGCAGGACGGTCTACGAGCTGCGCAAGGCGCGCGAACGCGGCCACGTGCTGGAAGGCCTGGCCGTCGCGCTCGCGAACATCGACGAGTTCATCGAGACGATCAAGAGCTCGCCGACGCCGCCGGTCGCCAAGGCCGCGCTGATGAGCAAGAGCTGGGATTCGTCGCTGGTGCGCGAGATGCTCGCGCGGGCGGAAACCGAAGCCCCCGGCGGGCGCGAATCGTTCCGGCCTGAAGGCCTGCCGAAGGACTACGGCATGCAGCCCGACGGGCTGTACCGCCTGAGCGATGCGCAGGCCGGCGAAATCCTGCAGATGCGCCTGCAGCGCCTGACCGGGCTGGAGCAGGACAAGATCATCGGCGAGTACAAGGAAGTCATGTCGGAGATCGCCGACCTGCTGAGCATCCTGTCCACGCCGGCGCGCGTGACGACGATCATCTCCGGCGAGCTCGCCGCGATCAAGCAGGAGTTCGGCCAGACCAAGGTCGGCGCCCGCCGCAGCGTCATCGAGCACAACGCGCAGGACCTCGGCACCGAAGACCTGATCACGCCGACCGACATGGTCGTCACGCTGTCGCACACCGGCTACATCAAGAGCCAGGCGCTGTCGGAATACCGCGCGCAAAAACGCGGCGGGCGCGGCAAGCAGGCGGCGCAGACGAAGGAAGACGACTGGATCGACCAGCTCTTCATCGCGAACACGCACGACTACATCCTGTGCTTCACGAACCGCGGGCGCGTGTACTGGCTCAAGGTATGGGAGGTTCCGCAGGGCTCGCGCAACTCGCGCGGCAAGCCCATCGTCAACATGTTCCCGCTGCAGCAAGGCGAAAAGGTCAACGTGGTGCTGCCGCTGACCGACGGCTTCCGCAGCTTCCCGCCCGACCACTACGTGTTCATGAGCACCGCCGAGGGCACCGTGAAGAAGACGGCGCTCGACGAATTCAGCAACCCGCGCAAGGCCGGCATCATCGCGGTCGATCTCGACCCCGGCGACTTCCTGATCGGCGCCGCGCTCACCGACGGCAAGCATGACGTGATGCTGTTCTCCGACGGCGGCAAGGCGGTGCGCTTCGCCGAGGACGACGTGCGGCCGATGGGGCGCAACGCCCGCGGCGTGCGCGGCATGATGCTCGACGAGGGCCAGAGCGTCATCGCGATGCTGGTCGCCGAAGACGAGACCCAAAGCGTGCTGACCGCCACCGAGCGAGGCTACGGCAAGCGCACGTCGATCACCGAATACACGCGCCACGGGCGCGGCACCAAAGGGATGATCGCGATCCAGCAGAGCGAGCGCAACGGCAAGGTCGTCGCCGCCACGCTCGTGCGACCGGACGACGAGATCATGCTGATCACCGACAAGGGCGTGCTCGTGAGAACGCGCGTCTCTGAAATCCGCGAACTGGGTCGCGCCACGCAGGGGGTGACGCTGATCGCTCTCGACGGCGGCTCGAGCCTGAGCGGCCTGCAACGCATCGTCGAGAACGACGCCAACGACGCCACCGACGTGAGCGGCGATGCTGCCGGCGACGAGCCGGCTCCTGAGGAGAACACCTGATGAAGAAGTTGTTGCTCGTGGCACTCCTGGGCGGCGCCGTCCTCGCGCATGCGCAGACCTCGCCGGCGAAGAAGGAACTCGTCGCAAAGGTTCTGCAGCTGCAGCAGCCGGGCATCGACGTGATGTCCCGCACGATCGCCGAACGGCCCGCGATCCAGCTGATGCAGGCGGCGCAAGGCGCGCTGCGCACCCAGGTGCCGGCCGACAAGCGCGAAGCGGCTGCAAAGACGATCGAGGCCGACGTGAAGAAGTTCGTCGAGGAAGCGACGGCGGTCATCCGTGACCGCTCCATCAAGCTCGCGCCGAGCACCGTCGGACCGATCCTCGAGGAGAAGTTCACCGAGGACGAGCTGAAGCAGCTCGTCGCCTGGCTCGAATCGCCGGTGAACAAGAAATTCCAGCAAGCCGGCCCGGAAATGCAGTCCAGCCTGGTGCAGAAGGTGGTTGCCGAGACCTCGCCGGTGCTCGACCCCAAGCTGCGCGCGCTGCAGGAGCGCATGCGCACCGCGCTCGGATTGCCGGCGGACGCCCCGAAGGCGCCTGCGAAGGGCGCGAGCAAGTGACCGTGGCGGCGCGATGCGCCTTGCGCACGCACGGCTCGCCGCGCGGCATGGCCTGCCGGGGCCGCGTGCGAAAATTCGGCGCATCCCATGGCTGAGACGCAACCCGCCACCCAAGCCGCGCTGCTGTCGTTGCGCGCCCAGATCGACGCCGTCGACCGCCAACTGCTCGACCTGCTGAACCGCCGGGCAACGCTCGCCCAGGAAGTCGGCGAGGTCAAGAAGCAGGAAGGCTCGGTGGCGTTTCGCCCCGAGCGTGAAGCACAGGTCATCGACGGCCTGAAAGCCACCAATCCGGGACCGTTGAAACCCGACAGTGTCGCGCCGATCTGGCGCGAAATCATGTCGGCTTGCCGGGCTCTCGAAACGCCGACCCGCGTGGCCTACCTCGGCCCGGCCGGGACCTTCAGCGAGGAGGCGGCGCTCGGATTCTTCGGCTCGTCGATCGTGCGTGTGCACTGCGCCAGCATGGACGAGGTGTTTCGCACCACCGCCGCCGGCGCCGCCGACTTCGGCGTCGTGCCGGTCGAGAACTCCACCGAAGGCGTGGTCGCACGCTCGCTCGACCTGTTTCTGACGGAGCCGCTGTTCATCATCGGCGAGACCAGCCTGTTCGTGCGCCAGAACCTGCTGCGTCGGGACAATTCGCTCGACGGCATCCAGGCGGTCTGCGCCCATCCGCAGGCGCTCGCGCAGTGCCATGGCTGGCTCAGCAACCACCTGCCGCAGGTGGAGCGCCGGCCGGTGTCGAGCAACGCCGAAGGTGCGCGGCTCGCGAGCCTGGACCCTGGCCTGGCGGCCATCGCGAGCGCGCGTGCCGGCAGCGAGTTCGGGCTGCACGTCGTTGCGCCGGCGATCCAGGACGATCCGCACAACCGCACCCGCTTCGCGATCATCACCCACCCCGACCGGCAGCCGCAGCCGCAGGCGTCCGGCCACGACTGCACCAGCCTCGTCGTGTCGGTGGCCAACCAGCCCGGCGCGGTGCACGACATGCTGGTGCCGCTGAAGCAGCACGGCGTGTCGATGAGCCGTTTCGAGTCGCGCCCGGCGCGCTCCGGGCAGTGGGAGTACTACTTCTATATCGACCTGCAGGGCCATCCGGAACAGCCGCACGTGGCGGCGGCGCTGAAGGAGCTGCGCGGCGTCTGCGCCTTCTTCAAGCTGCTAGGCACCTACCCCATCGACGTTCACTGATGAACAACCCCCACGTCGCTCCGCTCCTGCCCCAGGGACCACGAAGGGGCCCCTTCGTGGCCCCGGGGTCGCATGCGCCTCTTGGGGCGACCCGGCCAGGCGCATGATGTTCAACCAACTGGGTGTCATCGGCTGCGGCCTCATGGGCGGATCCTTCGCCCTCGCCCTGAAGCGCGCGGGCCTCGTCAAACGGGTGATCGGCTACAGCAAGTCGCCGTCGACGACCGAGAAGGCGAAGAAGCTCGGCGTCATCGACATGGCGGCCGAGTCGGCGCTGCTGGCCGTCTCGGGCTCCGACATCGTGCTGATCGCCGTACCGGTGTCGGCGACCGAAGCGACGTTCAAGGCGATCCGCCATCTCGTCGAGCCCGGCGTGCTGTTCATGGACGTGGGTTCGACCAAGCGCGACGTGATCGACGCCGCGCGCCGCGTGCTGAAGGAACGTGTGGCGAGCTTCGTGCCGGCGCATCCGATCGCCGGCAAGGAAGTGTCCGGCATCGGACACGCCGACGCCGCGCTCTACACCAACCGCCAGGTCATCCTGACGCCGATTGCGCAGACTGCGCCGGAGCTCGTTCAAAAGGCCACCGACGTATGGGCCGCGATCGGCTCGCAGGTGCTGCGCATGTCGCCGGAGAACCACGACGCGGCCTTCGCGGCAGTGAGCCACCTCCCGCACATGCTGGCGTTCGCCTACTTCAACTCGGTGGCTCGCCAGCCCGCCGGCCGCGACTTCCTGTCGCTCGCGGGGCCGGGCTTTCGCGACTTCACCCGCATCGCGGCAAGCGACCCCGCCGTGTGGCGCGACATCCTGATGTCCAACCGAGAAGAACTGCTGAAGCAGTCGATGCGCTTTCGGCACACGCTGGATGCGATGGAACACGTCATCAAGACCGGCAATGCCGACGCGCTCGAAGACCTGATCCGCAGCTCGTCGGACGCCCGCTCGGGTTGGCAGATGAACGCCGCAAAACCGCCCACGAACCGCTGACGGGGCGGCATCCGTGCCGGCACCTCGCCTCCCGATGTACACCACGCCCTTTCTCGACCTGCCGCCGCTGACTCGCGCCGCCGGCACGGTGCGCCTGCCCGGCTCCAAGAGCATTTCCAACCGGGTGCTGCTGCTCGCCGCGCTGAGCACGGGCACCACCGTCGTTCACGACCTGCTGGACTCGGACGATACCCGCGTGATGCTGGCGGCGCTGCGCCAACTCGGCTGCGAACTCGAAACTCGCGCCGACCGCCTGCTCGTCACCGGCATCGGCATCGGCATCCATCCGACGAACCGCGATGCGCGCCTGTTCCTCGGCAATGCCGGCACCGCGATGCGCCCGCTCACCGCGGCGCTCGCCGTGCTGACGGCGATGCAGGGCGGCCGCTTCGAGTTGAGCGGTGTGCCGCGCATGCACGAGCGCCCGATCGGCGACCTGGTCGACGCGTTGCGGCAGCTTGGCTGCCGCATCGACTACCTCGGCCAGGACGGCTACCCGCCGCTGCGGCTGACGGCCGGCTCGGGCACGCTGCGCACCGACGCGCCGATCCGCGTGCGCGGCGACGTCTCCAGCCAGTTCCTGACGGCGTTGCTGCTCGCGCTGCCGCTGGCCACGACGACGGGCCCCGCGGTGATCGAGGTGGACGGCGAGCTGATCTCCAAGCCGTATGTCGAGATCACGCTGAACCTGCTGAAGCGCTTCGGCGTCGACGTGCAGCGCGACGGCTGGCAGCGCTTCACGATCCCGCAGGGCAGCGGGTTCGTCTCGCCGGGCGACATCCGGGTTGAAGGCGACGCCTCGTCCGCCTCGTATTTCATCGCCCTGGGCGCCATCGCGGCACAAGGCGAACCGGTGCGCATCGAAGGCGTCGGGCTCGACTCGATCCAGGGCGACATGCGCTTCGCCGAGGCGGCGCAGGCGATGGGCGCCGACGTGGTGACGGGCGCCGGCTGGCTCGAAGTGAAGCGCGGCCGCTGGCCGCTGCTGGCCATTGAGCTCGACTGCAACCACATCCCGGACGCGGCGATGACGCTGGCGGTGATGGCGTTGTACGCGGACGGCACGACGCGGCTCACCAACATCGCCAGCTGGCGCGTGAAGGAAACCGACCGCATCGCCGCGATGGCGGCCGAGCTGCGCAAGCTTGGCGCGGCGGTGACCGAAGGCGCCGACTTCATCGAGATCACGCCGCCCGCGCAATGGCAAGCGGCGGCGATCCACACCTACGACGACCACCGGATCGCGATGTGCTTCTCACTGGCCGCGTTCAACGCGCTGGCCGGCGCCGACCCCGCGCGGCCGGTGCGAATCGTCGACCCCAAGTGCGTCGCCAAGACCTTCCCGAACTACTTCGAGACGCTGTTCTCGGTGGTCGCCACCGACACGCCGCGCATCCCCGTGCTGACCGTCGATGGGCCCACCGCCTCCGGCAAGGGCACGGTGGCGAGCGCCGTCGCGCAGGCGCTGGGCTACCACTTCCTCGATTCCGGCGCGGTTTACCGTGCCACCGCACTCGCGGCGATGCGCGCCGGCGTGCCGCCGACCGACGAAGCCCGCGTCGCGACGATTGCCGCCTCGCTGGACCTTGCGTTCGAGGGTCGCAGCATCCGGGTGGGCGGCGAGGAAGTCGCCGACCTGCTGCGCGACGAGGCGGTCGGCTCGATGGCCTCGCAGGTCGCGGCGCTGCCGCTGGTTCGCGCCGCGTTGCGCGAGCTGCAGCTGTCGTTCCGCAAGATTCCGGGCCTCGTCGCCGATGGTCGCGACATGGGAACCGTGGTTTTCCCCGGTGCCGACCTCAAGGTTTTCCTTACAGCGAGCGCCGCCCAACGCGCCGAACGGCGCCATAAGCAATTGATTTCAAAAGGGATTTCGTCTAATATCGACAGTCTTCGCGCCGACCTCGAGGCGCGGGACGCCCGGGACCAGTCCCGGGCCGTCTCGCCCCTGGTGCCGGCGCAGGATGCGGTGTTGCTGGACAACTCGTCGCTTTCCATCGAAGAGTCGGTGCAAGCGGTGTTGGCTGACTGGGAACAACGCAGACCGTTCGGAGTCTGAAAAGACCCGAAAGGGAAGTCAGAGAGTGAATCGATAAGGCCCCGCCGCTTTCCCTCCTGTGCCGTTCCAGGCACGCCGAAGCGACGGATTTGCAACCAACCGCAGCGAAAAGCTGCACCGGAAACACCCAATGTCCCAAACCCAAACTGCCACCAGCCAAGGCGGCGAATCGTTTGCCGCCCTGTTCGAAGAATCGCTGAAGCGCTCGGAGATGCGCAGTGGCGAGGTCATCACCGCCGAAGTGGTGCGTGTCGACTACAACTTCGTGGTGGTCAACGCAGGCCTCAAGTCCGAAGCCTACGTTCCTATCGATGAATTCAAGAACGACCAGGGCGAGCTCGAAGTCCAGGTCGGCGATTTCGTGTCGGTGGCCATCGACGCGATCGAAAACGGCTACGGGGACACCATCCTGTCGCGCGACAAGGCCAAGCGCCTCGCGTCGTGGCTGTCGCTGGAGAACTCGCTCGAGTCGGGCGAGTTCGTGACCGGCACCGTCTCGGGCAAGGTCAAGGGCGGCCTGACCGTCCTCGTCAACGGCATCCGCGCCTTCCTGCCGGGTTCGCTGCTCGACACCCGCCCGGTCAAGGACATGAGCCCGTTCGAGGGCAAGACCATGGAGTTCAAGGTCATCAAGCTCGACCGCAAGCGCAACAACGTCGTGTTGTCGCGCCGCGCCGTCGTCGAGGCTTCGATGGGCGAAGAACGCGCCAAGCTGCTCGAGACCCTGTCCGAAGGCGCCATCGTGCACGGCGTGGTCAAGAACATCACCGAGTACGGCGCGTTCGTCGACTTGGGCGGCATCGACGGCCTGCTGCACATCACCGACATGGCCTGGCGCCGCGTGCGCCACCCGAGCGAGGTGGTGCAGGTCGGACAGGAGCTGACCGCCAAGGTGCTGAAGTTCGACGCCGAGAAGAACCGCGTCTCGCTGGGCATCAAGCAGCTGGGCGACGACCCGTGGCACGGCGTGTCGCGCCGCTACCCGAACGGCACGCGCCTGTTCGGCAAGATCACCAACATCGCCGACTACGGCGCGTTCGTCGAGATCGAGCCGGGCATCGAAGGTTTGGTGCACGTCTCCGAAATGGACTGGACCAACAAGAACGTCGCACCGAGCAAGATCGTCTCGCTCGGCGACGAGGTCGAGGTCATGGTGCTCGAGATCGACGAAGACAAGCGCCGCATCAGCCTCGGCATGAAGCAGTGCAAGGCCAACCCGTGGGAAGAATTCGCGACCACGGTACAGCGCGGCGACAAGGTGCGCGGCCCCGTCAAGTCGATCACCGACTTCGGCGTGTTCGTCGGCTTGGCCGCCGGCATCGACGGCTTGGTGCACCTGTCCGACCTGTCGTGGAACGAGCCCGGCGAAGCCGCGGTGCGCAACTACAAGAAGGGCCAGGAAGTCGAAGCCATCGTGCTCGCCGTCGACGTGGAGCGCGAGCGCATTTCGCTGGGCATCAAGCAGCTCGACTCCGATCCGTTCACGAGCTACACCTCGGTCAACGACCGCGGCATGATCGTCTCGGGCAAGGTCAAGACCGTCGACCCGCGCGGCGCCGAGATCCAGCTCAACGAAGACGTGACCGGCTACCTGCGTGCTTCCGAAGTCAGCCGCGACCGCGTCGAAGACGCGCGCAACGTGCTGAAGGAAGGCGATGAAGTCTCGGCGCTGATCATCAACATCGACCGCAAGACGCGTTCGATCCAGTTGTCGATCAAGGCCAAGGACAACGCCGACCAGCAAGAAGCGATGCAGCGCCTGTCGCAGACCAACGAGCGCGAGACGGCCGGCACGACCAGCCTCGGCGCGCTGCTGCGTGCGAAGCTGGACAACCAGAAGGACAACGGCTGACGCCGGTGGCTGACTGGGACCATGGAGATGCGCGTGGCCCCCACCCCGGCCCTCCCCCAGTGGGGGAGGGAGAGGACGGGGCGCTCGCGCGCCTGATTCACCTATGACTCGTTCCGATCTCGTGGCCCAGCTGGCTGAGCGATTCAGCCAGCTGACCCACCGCGACACCGAGTTCGCCGTCAAGACGATCCTGGACGCGATGTCCGACGCGCTCGCGCGCGGGCACCGCATCGAGATCCGCGGTTTCGGCAGCTTCTCGATCAACCGCCGGCCGCCGCGCGTGGGGCGCAATCCCCGCTCCGGCGAGCAGGTGGTGATCCCCGAGAAGCTCGTCCCCCATTTCAAGCCGGGCAAGGCCCTGCGCGAGTCGGTCGACACGCATGTGCCGGTCGAACAAGACGCGCCGGTCGACATCGCCCCGGAGAGCACGCCCGCCACGGGCACTTGATTCGCTCCTCTACCGAACCCGTTCATCCCTCGATCGGCCACTAGAATCGGCCCGGGAGATGTGATGCGGCTATTCGTCTGGCTCTTTCGAGCCTTCATTTTTTTCGCGCTGTTCGCGTTCTCGCTGAACAACCAGCACGACGGCAGCGTGAAGTGGTTCTTCGGCCACGAGTGGCGCGCGCCGATGGTGTTCATCGTGCTCGCCGCCTTCGGCCTGGGCTGCGCCTTCGGTGTGTTCGCGATGGTGCCGAGCTGGTGGCGACACTGGCGCGTGGCACGGCGCACGCAGCCCGATGCCGCTGTTCCCGACAGGGCCGCGCCCGCGGCGCCCATGTCGCTCGAGCCCGTCGCCGAACACCCGCCGCGCGATGGACTTTGACCTCCAGTGGTTCCTGCTCGGTCTGCCGGTGGCCTTTGCCCTCGGCTGGATGGCGTCGCGGCTGGATCTGCGGCAGTGGAAGCGCGAACAGCGCGATTCGCCCAAGGCCTACTTCAAGGGGCTGAACCTGCTGCTCAACGAACAGCAGGACAAGGCGATCGACGCCTTCATCGAGGCCGTGCAGCAGGATCCCGACACCTCGGACCTGCATTTCGCGCTCGGCAACCTGTTTCGCCGCCGGGGTGAATATGAACGCGCGGTGCGTGTGCACCAGCACCTGCTGAACCGCGGCGACCTGCCGGCTGCCGAACGCGACCGCGCACAGCACGGCCTGGCGCAGGACTACATGAAGGCCGGCTTGTTCGACCGCGCCGAGGAAGCGTGGAAAGCGCTCGAGGGCACGGCCTTCGACACCGAGGCGCGGCTCGCACTGCTGACCTTGCACGAGCGCTGGCGCGACTGGCGCGCCGCGGTCGATGATGCACAGAAGCTCGAGCGCACCAGCGGCACCGGCTCCTATGCGCCGCGCATTGCGCACTACTGGTGCGAGCTGGCGCTGGAGGCCGATGCCAAACAGCAACCGGCCGATGCCGACGAGGCGCTGCGCCGCGCCCGCGAGGCGGCGCCGCAGGCAGCCCGCCCGCTGGTGCTGGCGGGCGAGCGTGCCCACGCCGCCGGCCGCCATGCCGAGGCGGCAACCTGCTGGCGCCTCGTGCTCGCCTCCCATCCAGGCGCCTTCGCGCTGGTCGCGCGCGACTTCGCCGTGAGTGCGCTGGCCGCCGGCGAACAGGCCGGAGCGCTGGCCGAGTTGCAGTCGCTCTATGAGCGCCTGCCGTCGCTGGACCTGCTGGCCGCGATCGCCGTGCTCGACCCCGACCCGTCGGCCCAGCGCCGTCGCGTGGCCGAGCATCTCGCGCGGCATCCCAGCTTGTCGGCGGCCCACGAGCTGCTGCTCCTGCGCAGCGCGGCCGCCGGCACGACGGACGACGTGGAGGTGCAAGGCATCGCGACCGCCATCACGCACGCAGCAAAGCCGCTTCAGCGCTATCGTTGCGCCGCTTGCGGCTTCGAAGCGCAGCACTACTTCTGGCAATGCCCGGGCTGTTCGAGCTGGGACAGCTACCCGACCCAGCGGTTGGAGGACCTGTGATGGCAAGCAAGGTGGACTCCGCGCGGCTCGCCGCCGCCCGGGTGCTGGTCGTCGGCGACGCGATGCTCGACCGCTACTGGTTCGGCGCGGTCGACCGCATCTCGCCGGAGGCGCCGGTACCGATCGTGCGCGTGAACCGCGAAGAGGAGCGGCTCGGCGGCGCGGCCAACGTGGCGCTCAACGTGAAGACCTTGAGCGCCCAGGCGACGCTGCTGACCGTCGTCGGCAGCGACGAGCCGGCGCGCAAGCTGCGGCAACTGCTCGCGCAGCACGGCGTGGCCACGCTGCTCGGCGAAGACCCGCAGCTCTACACGATCGTCAAGCTGCGCGTCATCGGCCGCTCGCAGCAGCTCATTCGCATCGACTTCGAAAACCAGCCCGACCACGAAGTGCTGGCCGGCATGCTGAGCGACTATGAAACGGCGCTCGGATCGCAGGAAGCCGTGCTGTTCTCCGACTATGGCAAGGGCGGTCTCACGCACATCCCGCGCATGATCGAACTCGCGCGTGCGGCGAAGAGGCCGGTGCTGATCGACCCCAAGGGGCACGACTACACGCGCTACGCCGGCGCCACCGTCATCACGCCGAACCGCGCCGAGCTGGCGCTGGTGGTCGGCCCCTGGGACAGCGAGGCGCAGTTGCACGACAAGGCGCAGGCGTTGCGCCGACAGCTCGGCATCGGCGCGCTGCTGCTCACCCGATCGGAGGAAGGCATGTCGCTGTTCGACGGCGAAGGCCACCTGCAGGTGCCTGCGCAGGCGCGCGAGGTGTTCGACGTCACCGGCGCCGGCGACACCGTCATCGCGACGCTGGCCGCGATGCTGGCCTGCGGGCTGAGCCTGCGCGACGCGATGCCGATCGCCAACCGCGCCGGCGGCATCGTCGTCGGCAAGTTCGGCACGGCCGGTGTGACTTATGAGGAGTTGTTCGGATGAGCATGAAAGTCGTCGTCACCGGTGCGGCCGGCATGATCGGCAGCAACCTCGTGCACGGGCTCAACGCGATCGGCATCGACGACGTGATTGCCGTCGACGACCTGACCGACGGACCGAAATACCGCAACCTGCTGGGCGCGCAGATCAGCGACTACTTCGACCGCAGCGACTTCTACGGCCGCTTCGCGAAGGGTGAGTTCGGCCGCGTCGACGCGGTGCTGCACGAAGGCGCCTGCTCCGACACGATGGAGCACGACGGGCGCTACATGATGGACACGAACTACCGCTGCTCCAAGGACCTGCTGGACGCCTGCCAGGCCCAGGGCACGCGGCTGCTGTATGCGTCGTCGGCCGCAACCTACGGCGGCAGCGCGTCGTTCCGCGAGGAACCGGCCTTCGAACAGCCGCTGAACGTCTACGGCTACTCGAAGCTCCTGTTCGACAACGTCGTGCGGCAGATGCTGCCGGTCGCGACCGCGCAGGTCGCGGGCTTTCGCTACTTCAACGTCTACGGTCCGCGCGAGCAGCACAAGGGCCGCATGGCCTCGGTCGCCTTTCACCACTTCAACCAGTTCCGCGAGACCGGCAAGGTCAAGCTGTTCGGCGAGTACGGCGGCTATGGCGCCGGCGAGCAGTCGCGCGACTTCGTCTTCGTCGACGACGTCGTCGCGGTGAACCTCTGGTTCCTGCAGAACCCGCAGGCGAGCGGCATCTTCAACCTCGGGTCGGGCCGCGCACAGCCGTTCAACGACGTGGCCTTTGCCACCGTCAACGCGTCGCGTGCGTTGAAGGGAGAACCGCCGCTGTCGCTGGCCGAGCTGGTGGTGCAGGGCCTCGTCGAATACGTCCCGTTCCCGCCCGCGCTGGTCGGCAAGTACCAGTGCTTCACCGAAGCGGATCTGAGCCGACTGCGCGCCGCCGGCTGCAATCACGCGTTCGCCGACGTCGCGTCCGGCGTCCAGCGCTACGTGCAGTGGCTCGCCCGGATGGGTTGAACCCTCCTAAGAGGGACGACGCCCGACTCGGGTTTTCGTAGAGTGCCACCCAGCGCAATGCACACCGCAACGCGCTGCGACCACTCAACCAACCCAGAGGAGGGAAACCCATGTTCAAGAAGCTCCTGGCCGGTCTGCTGGCCTTCATCGCCGCCACCGCTTTCGCCACCGTCGACGTCAACAAGGCTTCGCAGACCGAACTCGAAGCCGTCCAGGGCATCGGCCCGGCGGTCGCGACGAAGATCGTCAAGGAGCGCAGCAAGGGATCGTTCAAGGACTGGAGCGACGTGATGGACCGCGTGGCCGGCATCAAGGGCGCGAAGGCGGCGAAACTCTCTGCCGCGGGCCTGACCGTCAATGGCGCCGCCTACGACGGCAGCGCCGCCCCGGCCCCCAAGAAGAGCGCGAAGCCGGCCAAGAAGGCCGACGCCGCGCCGGCCGACGCCGCCCCGCCGAAGAAGCAGTGAGCTTCGGCTGCCGCCATGCGGCATGCCGGTGACGACGCCCCCGCACGGGGGCGTTCCTTCATGTGGCGACGGCGTTGGCTTCGGACGGCACGGCGGGGGCCTGCGCCGGCGTGCGGGCTCGTGCCCGCCAGCCGAAGAAAGCCATCACCTCGTCGCGCCGCGCAAAGGTGTCGGCCCGGCCGAGCGCGATCAGCTCGCGTGTGTACGGCGCCTCGAACAGAAGGTAGCTCGCGAGCGCGGCGCCGCGCGCGTCGTCGCCGCGGCCGGACACGCCCACGCCGCGCAGCAGCGCGCGCACCGGCGCCGGCAGGCTGCCGATGTGTTTCGCGGCGATGTCGTCGAGCCGCTTGCTCGGCGCGATCACCAGCACGTCGATCGGCCTGAGCGCCGTGCGCTCGCGCGCTTCGGGCGGCAGCAGCGACAGCGTGCTGTTGATGCGCTGCAGCCGCTCGACGTCGACCGCCAGCGCGTCGAGGAAGATGTTCGACAACGCATGGCCGGCGATCTGCGCGAGGTTCGGATACTCGCCGCTGCCGGCGCGTTCACCGGCCGGTTCGTGCATGCGCCCGGCGCCGACGACGAGGATGCGCTGCGCACCCAGGTGCACCGCCGGCGAGATCGGTGCCGACTGGCGCATCGAGCCGTCGCCGAAATACTCGATGTGCCCGCCCATCACCAGCGGCACCGCCGGGAAGACGAACGGGATCGCCGACGACGCGAGCAGGTGCGGCGCGCCGAGCTCGCGCTTGATCGCGAGGCGCTGGGAACGTGTCCA
>DATKCI010000236.1:0-7564 GCA_035513255.1 Piscinibacter sp.
CCTTCAGCGATGGCACGCCCACCTATTCGGAGACCTGGACTGCCGCCCGTTCGTCGGACTGGCACCAGTACCGCTCGATCGACGAGGAATGGGAGCGCACCCACTACCAGCGCCAGTCGACCATCGTCGGCATGATCTCGCAGGCGGTCGAGAATGCGCGCCGCTCGGGCGCACCGACGCGCTTCGACAAGACCTGGGTCAAGGTGCTGGAAAAGCACCTCGGTGCCTACAAGCACGCCGAGTTCGGCATGGGCACCTCGCTGATGCACGCCCAGCGCTACGGCTATACGCAGATGATCAACTCGACGATCCTGACCAATTCGTCGTACAAGCTGCGCTTTGCCCAGGATCTGACGCTCTACCTCGGCGACATCGGCCAGGACATTGCCGGCTTCGACGCCGAGATCGGCAAGAAACAATGGCTCGAAGACCCGATCTGGCAGCCGACGCGCCAGCTCGTCGAGACCATCGGCGGCGCGACGGACTACCTGGAGAAGTACTTCGCCGTCAACATGGTGTTCGAGCCCATGGTCGGCGAACTGTTTCGCAGCGGCTTCTTCATGCAGGCCGCGGCGGCGCAGAACGACTTCCTCACGCCCACCGTCGTCTCATCGGCCGAAGGCGACTACCAGCGCAACTTGGCCAACTCCATCGAGCTGATGCACATGCTGGTCAGCGATGCCACGCACTCGGCGCACAACACCGGCCTTCTCAACACCTGGCTGAAGAAATACGGCGACCGGGCCGTGGCCGCGGCGAAGAACCTGCAGCCGATCTGGTCGCTGCCGCACAACAAGGTGACGACGTTCGACGATGCCTATGCCTCCGCGGTCGACCGCATGCAGAACATCGCGAACCAGGTCGGGCTGCAGCTGCCCGCGTCGCTCGTTGCAGCACGCCGATGAACCCCTCACTCCCAAACAAGGACGCACCATGTCAGCCAAAGTCAGCGACAACATCTTCCAGGCCTTCAAGGACCTGGAATTCAAGAACACCGTCTCGCACCAGTGCGGCGTGACGATGAACGACAGCGTCGAAGCGCGTGCCATCGCCGAACTGATGGCGACCAAACCCGGCATTCGCGTCACCTACATGCCGGCGATGATCCGCATCGACGGCGAGGGAAAGATCGAGTTCAAGATGGACGAGATCAGCGAGTCACTGGGCCGTGAGATCACCGCGCAGACCTTCGAGATCTCCACCTCGACCCACTACGGGCGCATGGTGACGATCGACGAAAACACCGTGGTGCTGTTCGGCAACATGGACGAAGTGATGGCCTTCGTCGCCTACGCCTAAGACCGGAGACCGACATCATGTTCACTACCGCATCCGGCGAAGAAGTCTTCATCATCGACGGCCATGTCCACAACTGGGACGGGCGCAAGATCAACCAGAAAAACGTGCACGGAGAGCAGTTCATCAACTGCTTCTATGCGTACCACTCCTTCCTGAGCCCGAAGGAAAAGCTGTGGACGCGTGAGAAATTCGAACGCTATGGCGCCGACCAGCTCTACCGCGACCTGTTTGTCGACGGCTACGACGACATGGCGATCTTCCAGCCGACTTACCTGACGGATTTCTACGTCGACGGCTTCAACACGACCGAGCAGAACGCGCTGCTGAAGGCCCAGCACCCGAACCGCTTCATCGTCAACGGTGCCTTCGACCCGCGCGACGAGGAGGCCGGCTTGGCGAAGTTCGAGGAACTCGTGGCCACGCACAAGCTCAAGGGCGTGAAGCTCTACACCGCAGAGTGGAAGGGTGCGAGCCGTGGCTACAAGTTGAGCGACCCCTGGACCGAGAAATACCTGGCGCTGGCGGAGAAGCTGGGCGTCAGGAACATCCACGTGCACAAGGGCCCGACGATCCTGCCGCTGGACCGGGACGCTTTCGACGTGGCCGACGTCGACATCGCCGCCACCAATTTCCAGGGCCTGAACTTCATCATCGAGCATTGCGGCCTGCCCCGCCTGGACGACTTCTGCTGGACCGCGACGCAGGAGACCAATGTCTACGGCGGACTGGCCGTGGCCTTGCCTTTCATCCGCAAGCAGCCGAAGTACTTCGCTCACGTGATCTCGCAGCTGCTGATGTGGCTGGGCCCGGACAAGCTGCTCTATGGCAGCGACTATGGCATCTGGACGCCCGACTGGCTGATCGAGGACTTCATGGCCTTCGAGTTGCCCGCCGACATCGGCGCGGAAACAGGCGCAGTGCTCGATCTCGAAGCCAAGAAGAAGATCCTCGGACTGAACGCGGCACGGCTCTACGGCGTCGACATCGCGGCGCAGAAGCGACTGTTGCGCGCCGACGAGGTGGTCGCGGTGGCGGCCTGAGCAGCGTGGCTGCCGCCCGCGTGAAACCGGACCGCTCTGCGCAGGTGCAGCAGGTGCAGGCCTGCCTGGCGACGGTGATGGATCCGGAGCTCGATGAGTCGGTGACGGAGCTCGGCTTCGTCACCGAGCTCGCGTTGGCCGGAGACGGCGAAGTGCGCATCGGCTTTCGGCTGCCGACCTACTGGTGCGCCGCCAACTTCGCCTTCCTGATGGCCGACGACATGCGCCGCGCCGTGCAGTCTCTGCCCTGGGTCACGCAGGTCCAGGTCCGGCTGCACGAGCACATGTATGCCGAAGCGATCAACGACGGGGTGGCCGACGGTGGCGGTTTCCAGGCGGCCTTCGGTGCCGCGGCCGAGGGCGGTCTCGACGCCCTGCGCCGGACATTCCTGCTGAAGGCCTTCCAGCGCCGGCAGGAAGCGCTGTTGCAGCATCTGCTCGACGGGGGCCACGAGCCGGCCGCACTGGTGGCGCTGAACATCGCGGCACTGGAGCAGCTGCCGCTCGCCGCCGAGGGCGAGACCCTCGTCGAGCGCTACCTGGCGCGACGCGACCTGGTCGGCGGTGCGGACCTCGCCTTTGTCGACACCGAAGGCCAGGCGATCGCCGCGCTTGCACTGCGCGGCCATCTGCGCGGCTTGCGGCGTGTCGGCGTCAATGCCGAGTTCAACGGCGCGCTGTGCCGTGGTCTGCTGGCCGTGCGCGATGGCGCGGACGCTGCGCAGCCCATCCATATCGTGCGGCGCCGGCCCGAACAAAACGGGGTTCTCTTGAAACCCGACTCGACGGATGTCATTGCTTCCGGCCAAGCGCCTTGTCACGCCCGCCCCGCGGTCTGATCGCCGCAGTTGCGGAATCGACCGGCCGCCCGGCCGTCGCCTGGCCCCTGCACATCGACGTGGACTCGGGGTCAGGCGCATTTCTTGGCAACGGCATCAGGCCGTCGTTCTAGTCCAGCTCTGGCGTGCAGGCACCCCGGGTGACGTGAACCCGGATGACCCCGTGAAAGCCCGCGCCCCACGATCGGACAAGTCATCCGCGCACGCGTCCCAGACTGGGACAGCGCCTCGTGGGACACCGGGACACATGCGTTCGCACGCAGGCAAGAGCGACCGGCACTAGGGGAATGGAGCAATGGCATGCGAATCGCATTCGCCATAGCAGAGCGCGAGCCCACAGTCTGAAGCAACGCTGCGACCAGCCCAAGGTGGCGCGGCCACCCAACCGAAGACACAAGGAGACGAAGACCATGCCCAACATCATGTTGCACGACGAAGAGGCGCGTCAGGCGCTAGGCCGCGGTGTCGCCAAGCTGGCGCGCGCGGTGCGAGGAACGCTCGGCCCGCGTGGGATGAACGCGATCATCGATCGTCCGATCGGCACGCCCATCATTTCGCGAGATGGCGTGAGCATCGCTGCCGAGATCGAGTTGGAGGACCCGTTCGAGAACATGGGCGCTCAGGTGCTGCGTGAAGTCTCGAAACAGACCAACGAGGTCGCTGGAGACGGGACGACGACCGCGACGGTGCTAGCCGACGCGCTGGTGCAGGATGGCCTGGCGTGCTTGGCGAAGGGCGCCAATCCGGTCGAGTTGGTGGAGGGATTGGAACTGGCGGTGGCCGAGGTCGTGGCTGCACTCAAACGCGCCGCCACGCCGCTGCGTGGCGGTGACGAGTTGCGCGCAGTCGCAGTGGTTGCGGCAAACGACGAGGCCACGGGTCATCTGGTTGCCGAGGCCCTGGAGCGTGTCGGTGCGGACGGCATCGTCGATGTGGCCTACGGCAACACTGTCCAGACCTTGCTCGAAGTGGTTGACGGCATGGCCTTCGACCGGGGCTACCTGTCGCACCACATGATCACTGACGTCGAAAAGATGCAGGTGTTGCTGGACGACGCCTACATCCTGATGACGGACCAGCGTTTGCAGACGCCGGACGAGGTGGCGGCGCTCGTCGCGCTGGTTGCCGATTCGAAGCGTCCGTTGCTGGTGATTGCGGAAGAAGTCGCTCCAGCTTGTGTTGTCAGCTTGCTGGCCTGGCGCGACAAGGGCGGCCCACCGGTGGCGGCCATCCATCCGCCCGAGTACGGACACTGGCGCAAGGCGGCGCTGGAAGACCTCGCCATCCTGACGGGTGGGCGGGTGATCTCGCGCGACTTGGGTGGCAGCATCGCCTCGGTACAACTGCGAGATCTGGGCAGTGCGCGTCATATCCGCATCTCATCCAACCAGACGGTCGTGACCGCAGGTGGGGGCGACCCGGCAATGATCGAAGCGCGGCGCCAGCAAGTGACGCGCCAGTACGAACTGGCTCCCGAGAACATCGAGCGCGACAAGATCCGGGAGCGGCTGTCAAAGCTGTCCGGGGGCACCGCGATACTGCTCGCCGGCGGCGCTACGCCGGTTGAGCAAAAGCGCAGACTGCATCTGATCGAAGACGCCATCAACGCCGCGCGGGCCGCCATCGCGGAGGGTGTCGTGCCTGGCGGCGGACTGGCCCTGCTGTATGCCGCCGGTGCGCTCGACGACCTGGTGGCGCGAACCGATGGACATGTCCGGCAGGGTGTGAAGTTGTTGCAGCGCGCGCTGTCGCAACCGCTGCACCACATCGCCACCAACTGCGGGCTTGACGGCCAGGCGGTGATGCGCAAGACCCTGGACGCGAAACCCGGCGTGGGCCTCGACGCACGCAGCGGCGCCTACGTCGATCTCGTGGCGAACGGCGTCATCGATCCGGTGAAGGTGAGCTACAGCGCGGTGCGCAATGCAGCGTCGGTGGCTGGCCTGATCCTGACCACTCAGACCCTGATTGCGAAGAAACCCGACTGCGTCGATCCGACCGCCGGTCCGGCGCTCGGCGGCGGCGCGGAAAAGCTGGGGCGGGCATGAACGTCCGCTCTTCCATGATGGCCGAACTGGCCCCGTTCGCGCCGCTGGCGCGTGCTGCGCTGCGCCGCCTGCTGCGCTCGGCCGCGCTGTTCGGGTTCATCATCGCGCTCGCGACAATCTTCGACGCCCGAGCCGCCGAGCCGGCGAAGCCGGCCGCGGTCGCAACGATCAGCATCCTCGCCGACTTCGTCAGGGCCGTTGCCGGCGACACGCTGGTCGTCGAATCGGTGGTGCCGGTGGGTGGCGACCCGCACACCTATGAGCCGGTGCCTTCGGACGCACGCCGGCTCGCGAGCGCCGCGATCGTCTTCCGCAACGGGCTTGGGCTCGAGCGCTGGCTCGACAAGCTGATTGGCGAGGCGCGGCCCGACCGGCCGGTGGTGACCTTGACTGAGGGCTTCGCCAGCCTGCGCGTGACCGAAGGCGCTTACGCCGGCGATCCCGACCCCCATGCGTGGATGGATCCGCACATTGCGGTCCGCTACGTCGATGCGGTCGAGCGCTCGCTGCGCACCCTGTACCCGCGCCACGCTGCGACTTATGCTGCCAACGCTGCGCGCTATCGGGAACAACTCGATGTGCTGGACCGGGACATTCGTGCACTGATGAACAGCGTGCCGCAGGCACAGCGCCAGCTCGTCACCACGCACGATGCTTTCCGCTACTTTGCTCGGCGCTATGGGCTCAACATGGTGGCCAGCATCTGGGGCATCTCGACCGAAACCGAGCCCTCGGCGCGCGAAGTGGCGAGGATTGTCGGCGCGATCCGCAAGTCCGGCGTGCCGGCGGTCTTCGTTGAGACGACCATCAACCCGAAGCTGATGCAGCGCATCGCGGCCGAGGCCCGGGTGCGTATCGGAGAGCCGCTGTATGGCGACTCGGTCGGCGCGCCCGGCAGCGGTGCCGCCAGCTATCTCGGCATGATGCGCGCCAACGCGCAGGCCATCGCGCGTGGTCTTTCCGGCCCGGGGCATGTGCCATGACGACCCTGATCGTGTTCAACCTGAGCGCCGGCTACGGCGCGGCGCGAGTGCTCGACGGTGTGAGCTTCGTCGCGCATGGCGGGCAGCGAGTGGCGATCGTGGGTCCGAACGGCGTTGGCAAATCGACCTTGGTCAAGGTCTTGCTCGGCCTGCTGCCTGCGGCGCGCGGCAGCGTAGCGCTCGATGGGCGGCCGATCACCGCGCAGCCGCAACGTGTGGCCTACGTGCCGCAGCGCGCCGAGATCGACTGGGACTACCCGACCACCACAGCCGAGATGGTGGCGATGGGCACATCGCCGCGCCACGGCATGGGCTGGCTGCGCCGGCCCACGCAGCTGGCGGCCGGCGCGCTGGCGCGCGTCGGCCTGCAAGCGCAGGCGAGCTGCCCCATCGGCGAGTTGTCGGGCGGACAGCGTCAACGTGCGCTGCTGGCGCGCGCGCTGTTGCGCAAGGCCGACCTGATCGTGCTGGACGAGCCGCTGGCCGCCGTCGATCGGACGAGCGAAGTGGTGATCTGGGCCGAGCTGACGCGACTGTCCGCCGCTGGCGCGTTGGTGATCGTCGTGCACCACGACCTGGCGGCCGCGCGCGCGCAGTTCGACGCTTGCTTGCTTCTGGCGCCTGGGTCGGCGCTGTTCGGCCCGCCAGCCGACGTGCTGAAGCCTTCGGCGCTTGATCGGGCCTATGGCCGCTGTGTGGCCGCATCCGGAGAAATGCATGCACACCGTGGCACAGCTCTTTGTCGCGCCGCTTGAGTTCGGCTTCATGCGCGACGGCTTGCTCATCGTGCTGCTGATCGGCGTGACCGCGTCGGTGCTGTCCTGCCTGCTCGTCGTTCGCCGGCAGGCGCTGATGGGCGATGCCATCTCGCACTGCGTACTGCTCGGTGTGGCGCTGGGCTGGCTGGCGGCCAAGGATCAAGGTGTGCTGTGGGGTGCGCTCGCGGCCGGTGTGCTGTCGGGCTCGGCGATCACCTTCATCGAACGCGCTGGCCTCAAGCTGGACGCTGCGATGGGCATCGTGCTGACCGCGGCGTTTGCGCTCGGCTTGGCAATCATCAGCATCGTCAAGCCGACCGGTATCGACCTCTTCCATGTGCTGCTCGGCAACGTACTGGGCGTCAGCGCGGCCGACCTGGAGCGCACGGCGATCGGCTGCGCGCTGGTGCTTGCGACCGTCGCGACGATGTTCCGCGGTCTGCAGTTCTGGAGCTTCGACCCAGTGGCAGCGCAGGTCGCGGGGCTGCCGACGACGCTGTTGCACTACGTCTTCACCATGCTGCTGTCGGCAACCGTGGTCGTCTCGATTCAGGCGGTGGGCATCCTGCTCGTCATCGCGATGCTGGTGACGCCCGG
>DATKCI010000237.1:0-2316 GCA_035513255.1 Piscinibacter sp.
GCAGTGTGCGTCGCGCCAGCAGGTTGCGGTTCGAGTGGATCGCTGCATCGGAAAACTCAGTGCACTCGCGTGCTGCGGATCAGCGCAGGCCGGTCTCGTTGCGGGCAATCACCAGGCGCTGGATCTCGCTGGTGCCCTCGTAGATTTCGGTGATCTTGGCGTCGCGGAAATAGCGCTCCAGCGGCATCTCCTTGGAATAGCCCATGCCCCCGTGGATCTGCACCGCCTGGTGGGTGATCCACATCGCCGCCTCGGACGCGGTGAGCTTGGCCACCGCGGCCTCGGTGCTGAAGCGTCCGCCGTTCTTTTCGGTTTCGCCCTTGGTCCACGCCGCACGCAGCGTCAGCAGCAATGACGCATCGAGTTTGCACTTCATGTCCGCGATCTTGGACTGGATCATCTGGAACGAACCGATCGCCTGGCCGAACGCCTTGCGTTCGCGGGAATAGTCCAGCGAGGCCTCGTAGGCGGCACGCGAAAGCCCGACCGCCTGCGACGCGATACCGATACGGCCCGCGTCGAGCACGCCCATGGCGATCTTGAAGCCATGACCGTCTTCGCCGAGCAACTCGTCGGCTGCGGCGACATAGTCGGTGAACTCGATCTCGCAGGTCGCCGATGCACGGATGCCGAGCTTGGGCTCGGTCTTGCCGCGGTGGAAACCGGGCTTGTCGGTGTCGATCATGAACGCGCTGATGCCGCGCGAGCCTTTGCTCGCGTCGGTCACGGCGAACAGCACGATGTAACGCGCGACCGGGCCGGAGGTGATCCAGCTCTTCTTGCCGTTGATCAGGTAAGTGCCGTCGGACTGGCGCGCGGCCTTGCAACGCATCGCGGTGGCATCGGAGCCCGATTGCGGCTCGGTCAGCGCGAAGGCGCCGATCTCGCGGCCCTCGGCGATCGCGCGCACGTAAAGCTGCTTCTGCGCCTCGGTGCCGAACTTGAGGATGCCGTTGCAGAACAGCGAGTTGTTGACCGACACGATGGTCGAATGCGCGGCGTCGGCCGCGGCGATCTCGACCATCGCCAGCACGTAGGAGATCGGGTCCATGCCGGCGCCGCCGTACTCGGCCGGGACCTCGATGCCCATGAGGCCGTTTTCACCGAGCGTGCGGATGTTCTCGAGCGGGAATTCGCCGGTTCGATCGTGATGCTCCGCGCTCGGCGCGATCTTCTCCTGGGCGATGCGACGCGCGACGTCCTGGATCATCAATTGCTCTTCGGTGAAGCGAAAATCCACGTCGGCACCTCGGCTGTATTGGAGTTGGGCGGTTGCAGCAACGTACACACGGCCTGCCGCAGACGGCGGCCGAGCAGGCGTTTCGGCGCAACGAAACGGAATTGTAGCCTTGCCGGTCGGATAACCCCACCGCACCCCGCGCTTCACTGGGGCGAGCTTGACCCTGCCCACCCAACGGACCAGACTTATCGCTGTATCGCGATACATCGATGGATGGGTCGCAAGCCACGGCTGCAAGGCAAAGGGTTGAACATGGATCTGGAAGGCTGGTCGTCGCGACTGAAGGTATTCGCCGATGCCACGCGCGTGCGGCTGCTGGCCCTGCTCGAGCGCGAGGAACTGACCGTGGCGGAACTGTCGGCAATCACACGGCTGGCGCAGCCGCGCGTGTCGACCCATCTGGCCCGGCTCAAGGAAGCCGGCCTGGTGCGCGACCGGCGCGCGGGCGTCTCGGCCTATTACCGGTTCGAGGAGGATGCGCTCGATGCCGCCCAGCGCGCGCTCTGGAACACCCTGCGCGAAGGCAGCGACGACCCGCTGCTGCGCCAGGACGCGGAGCGCGTCGTGTCGGTGCTCGCCAGCCGTGCCTCGGACCAGAACTGGGCCGATTCCGTCGCCGGCGACATGGAGCGCCACTATTCGCCCGGCCGCACCTGGGAAGCCATGGCGCGCTCGGCCCTGCCGCTGCTGGAGCCTGGCGACGTGCTCGACATCGCCTCCGGCGACGGCGTGCTGGCTGAACTGCTGGCCCCGCACGCGCACCGTTATGCCTGTCTCGACGCAAGCACGAAAGTGGTCGCGGCCGCCTCCGAGCGACTGCGCCGGCTGACCAATGTCGAGGTGCACGCCGGCGACATGCATGCCTTGCCATTTGCCGATGCAACCTTCGACCTCGTCGTGCTGATGCACGCGTTGACCTATGCCGACCTGCCGGCACAGGCCGTGGCCGAAGCCGCGCGTGTGCTGCGCCCGAACGGGCGCCTGCTGCTGACCAGTCTGGCGCGGCACGAGCATCGCGCCGCCGTGGCGGCCTTCGGCCACGTCAACCTGGGCTTCAGCGAGAAGGAACTGCGGAA
>DATKCI010000238.1:0-8332 GCA_035513255.1 Piscinibacter sp.
CCAGCAGGAGGCACTCCACCAGTGGACCCCGGCTTTCGCCGGGGTGACGAAAGAGAGGACCCCGGCTTTCGCCGGAGTGACGTACGAGTGGCCCCGGCTTTCGCAGGATGACCCGTTGTTGCTTCGTTCAGAATCACCGCATGGATCGAGTCGATGCCGTCGTCATCGGGGCCGGCGTGGTCGGCCTGGCCGTCGCCCGCGCGCTGGCGAAGCGGGGGTTGGAGACCATCGTGCTCGAACGTGCCGATGCGATCGGCACCGAAACCAGCTCGCGCAACAGCGAGGTGATCCATGCCGGGCTGTACTACCCCACCGGATCGCTGAAGGCACGTCTGTGCGTGCAAGGGCGCGAGCAGCTCTATGCGCTGTGCGAATCGCATGGCGTCGAACACCGGCGCTGCGGCAAGCTGCTGGTGGCGAGCGGCGACGCGCAGCGCCGCAAGCTCGCGCAGATCGAGGCGCAGGCCCATGCGAACGGCGTGGCTGACCTGCAGCGGCTGAGCGCCGCGCAGGCGCGCGCGCTCGAGCCCGCGCTGGTGGCCGACGAGGCGCTCTGGTCGCCGTCGACCGGCATCGTCGACAGCCATGGCTTGATGCTCGCGCTGCAGGGTGACCTGGAGGCCGCCGGCGGCGCGGTGGCGCTGCGTTCGCCGGTGCAGGCGGTGCGGTGCGGCGGCCCGTTGCACGAGGTCGACGTCGGCGGCGAGTCGCCGACGACACTCGCGACGCCGCTCGTCGTCAACGCCGCCGGGCTGTGGGCACCGTCCGTCGCTGCGTGCATGCACGGACTCGATGCGCATCACGTGCCGCGGGCCCACTACGCGAAGGGCAGCTACTACGCGCTCGCCGGCCGCTCCCCGTTCACGCGGCTCGTCTATCCGGTGCCCGAAGACGGCGGACTCGGCGTGCACCTGACGCTGGACCTGGCCGGCCAGGCGCGCTTCGGCCCGGACGTGGAGTGGATCGCGCCGGCGTCACCCCAGGCGATCGACTACCGCGTGGATCCGGCACGTGCCGAGGCGTTCTATGCGGCGATCCGGGGCTACTGGCCGGAGCTGCCCGATGGCGCGCTGCAGCCGTCGTACAGCGGCGTGAGGCCGAAGCTGCGCGGCGCTGGGGAGCCGACGAGCGATTTCGTGCTGCAGGGGCCGCGCGAACACGGTGTGCCGGGGCTCGTGAACCTGTTCGGCATCGAGTCGCCCGGTCTGACCGCGAGCCTCGCCATCGCCGATGCGGTCGTCTCGCAGTTGTGGCCCGGATGAAAATCCGGAGGACGTTATGTCACCCCGGCGAACGCCGGGGTCCACTGCATGAATCGGCGACGTGCGACGAGTGGACCCCGGCGTTCGCCGGGGTGACGTCACACGTCTTCACCCACTTCCCGTCGACCAGCCGCTCGTGCGGCCGGAACTGCGCCTTGTAGGCCATCTTCTCGCTCTCGGCGATCCAGTAGCCGAGGTACACGTGCGGCAGCTTCAGGAGCTTGGTCTGCTCGACTTGCCACAGCACGTTGTAGGTGCCGTAGCTCGCCTTCGCCTCCGGTTCGTAGAACGTGTACACCGCCGACAACCCGTCGTTCAGGATGTCGAGGATGGACACCATCTTCAGCGCCCCCACGCTGCCGTCCGGGCGGCGCTCGCGGAACTCGACCAAGCGCGAGTTCACGCGGCTTTGCAACAGGAACTGCGTGTACTGGTCGATGCTGTCGTGGTCCATGCCGCCGCCGCTGTGGCGGCCGGCCTGGTAGCGCAGGTAGAGCTGGTAGTGCTCCGGCACGAAACAAAGCCGCAGCACGCGCGCCTGCAGGTTCTGGTGCGCCTTCCAGGCGCGCCGCTGGCTGCGCGACGGCTCGAAATCCGCCACCGGCACGCGCAGCGGCACGCAGGCGCGGCAGCCGTCGCAGTAGGGGCGGTAGGTGAACATGCCGCTGCGGCGAAAGCCGTTGGCGACGAGGCCGGAATAAGCGTCGGCGTGAATCAGGTGGCTGGGCGTGGCCACCTGCGAGCGCGCCATGCGGCCATCGAGGTAGCTGCACGGGTACGGCGCCGTGGCGTAGAACTGAAGCGAGGCGAGCGGAAGCTCTTTCGGGTGGGTCACTTGGCCGTATCCTCAGGCGCGGAAGCTCGCTCGTCGTGCTGCGCGAGGTGCCTCCACATCGCAGGATGATAGGTCCAATCGCCGATTTTCGGCTCCCCCAGACCGAGGGCCAGCCGGCGCTCGAATTCGGTGCGCGGCAGTTCCCGGCCGCCCAGCGACGCGAGGTGGCCGGTGCGCTGCTGGCAGTCGATCACGTTCACGCGGTGCTCGCGGCAAAAGCACACCAGCGCCGCCAGCGCGACCTTGGAGGCATCGGTGCGGTGCGAGAACATCGACTCGCCGAAGAATATCCGCCCGAGGCTCACGCCGTACAGCCCGCCGACCAGTTCGCCGTCGACCCAGGTTTCGAAGCTGTGCACCCGGCCCAGCCGGTGCCAGTCGAGGTAGGCGTCGACCATCTCGGACACGATCCAGGTGCCGTTCTGGCCCTCGCGCGGCGTGGCGGCGCAGGCGGTGATCACGCGCTCGAAGGCGGTGTCCACGCGCACTTCGCACAGCGGCGACGCGGTGAAGTGCTTCAGCGTTTTGCGCAGCGAACGCGACAGCTTGAACTCGTCGACCATCAGCACCATGCGCGGGTCGGGCGACCACCACAGCACCGGCTGGCCGTCGCTGTACCACGGGAACACGCCTTTGGAGTAAGCCTCGGTCAGCCGCTCGGGCGTGAGCTCGCCGCCGGCGGCCAGCAGGCCCGGCGCGTCGGAGCCGGGCGGCAGGGCCAGCCGGGCGTCGGGCAGCGGGTCTTGCTCGCTGTGCAGCCAGGGAATCATCACGGGTTGTCGTGCGGCCACCACCCGACACGCCTTTGCGAGCGGCAGTGCGCGAGCTCGTCGTCGCCGACCTCGATCGTCATGCGCAGCAGCGCCGCCGCCATCGCCTTGCCGAGGTTGTCCAGGCGCAGGTTGCGCGCACCGCCGCCTTGCAGCGCGCCGTGCAGCACCAGCTTGATCGCGAGGATGTTGGGCAGCGCCCAGCATTCGACGCGGCCCGGCAGCCACGGCGCGAAGTGGGCCTGCACGCGCTCGACGTTCACCTCGCGATGCAGCACCGCGAAACCGGCGGCGTTCCATGCGAAGAGCCCGAAATCGACCCAGTCGGCCTTGTCGCCGCTGCGGGCGTGGGCGATGTCGGCAAGGCGGATATTCATGGCTCAGTGACCTCGATGCGCACGGCGGGTTCCACCTGATCGCGCCCGATCAGCGCCGGCCAGATGCCCAGCAGCTCGCCGGTGTTGTGCAACCCGTGGAAGCCGCAGGTGTACGCCGGGCCGCTCAACCCCATCCACGGAAACAGCCGGCCGAATCCGTCGGCCGCGGCTTTCTCTTTCGTTCTTAGCACCATGCGTACCCACAGCTCGTTGAGTTCGTCGAGTGACGGCGGCAGTGGCGCGAGCGGACCGTGCGCCGAGTTCAAACCGGGGTATTCGACGAAGAGTTCGTCGTGCGGCACATGTTTGTCGGCGAGCTGCGTGCGCACGATGGCGATCGCCGCCTGTGCCTTGGCCCAGGCGTCGGGCCAGCTGAAGCCCCAGGTGACTTCGGCCTTGTAGCCGTCGTGAAAGCCGGCCACCACCTTCAGCTGCTGCGGCCGCAGCCGGCCCGTGGCGCCATGCAGCCGCACGCGGTCTTCGCCGAGGTCGTCCAGCGCGAGCGTGCTCATGTCGAGCACGACGTCGGGCGACAGATAGGCGTGCGGGTCATGTACTTCGTACAGCAGTTGCTGCCGCACGGTGTCGAAGTTGACCCGCCCGCCGGTGCCGTGCGCCTTGGTGACGATGGCGCTGCCGTCTTCGCTCACGTCGGCGATCGGGTAGCCGATGTGGGCGAGGTCGGGAATGTCCTGCCACGCCTGCAGGCTGCCGAAGTTGCCGCCGCTGCCCTGGCCCGAACATTCGAGCAGGTGGCCGACGCACAGGCCTTGCGCGAGCCGGTTCAGCTCCGCGGGCGTGGCTGCGTCTTCGAGCTTCCAGCCGAACTCGTGGACCAGCGGCGCGAGGAAGAGGGCGGCGTCGGCGACCCGGCCGGTGATCACGATGTTGGCGCCCTGGCGCAGCGCATCGACGATCGGGCGCGCGCCGAGGTAGGCGTTGGCGAAGACGAGGCGCTTGCGCACCGCGTCGAGCGGTGCGCCGTTGAACAGGTGGGGGAAGGCGGCGGGGTCGGCCTGCGAGCTCGTCATCAGCGGCAGCACGTCGTCGCCGCTCACGATCGCGATGCTCGCTTTCCATTGCTTTGTCGCAAAGGCGACACGCAAGGCGGCCGCCGCACCGGCAGGATTCAGCCCACCCGCGTTGCAGATGAACTTGACGCCGTGTGCGCGCATCAGCGGCCACAGCCGAAGGAGCATCGGCAACACGTCGCGCGCGAAGCCGAGGGCGGCGTCGCGCTGGCGGTCCTTCTGCAGGATCGCGAGCGTGAGTTCCGCCAGATGGTCGCTCGCGATGTACTGCACGTTGCCGCGTTCGATGCTCGCGGCAACGGGATCCCATGAGTCGCCGTAGAACCCGAGGCCCGAGCCAATGCGCACCGTTTTGGTCATCGCGCCATTTCCTTTCAGGAACCGCTCTGTCGCAACCCCGGAACAACCACTAGCGGATTGTTTCACCCTGCGAGTCAGAATCGCCCTGCCCTCATGAGGAAACGCCCGGCCGCCCGAAGTTTTCTCACCCCCTCGGGGGGCGGACGACGCAAGGCGTCGGCCTGGGGGCACCACAAAGGAGGCGACGCGTGCAGTTCGTGCAGCTGATCATCAGCGGGGTGGCGCAGGGGTGCATCTACGGCCTCATCGCGCTGGGCTTCGTGCTGATCTACAAGGCCACCGAAACGGTCAGCTTCGCGCAGGGCGACCTGATGATGCTCGGTGCTTTCGTCGGCCTGGCGGGCATGACCTTCCTCGGCTTCCCATTCTGGCTGTCGGTGCCGTGCGCGATCGCCGCGATGGCGGCGTTCGGCGTGTTGACCGAACGGGTGGTGATCCGTCCCATTCTCGGCCAGCCGGCGTTTTCCATCGTGATGCTGACGATCGGCATCGGCTACGTGGCGCGCGGCGTGATCACGATGGTGCCCAACGTCGGCACCGACACGCACACGCTGCCGGTGCCGTACAAGGACGAAATCTGGAACCTGGGCGGGCTGGTGCTCAACGTCGAGCAGATGGTGGTCATCGCGAGCACCGGGCTTCTCTGCCTGCTGCTGTATGCGATGTTCAAGTACAGCAAGCTCGGTGTTGCGATGCAGGCCTCGTCGCAGAACCAGCTGGCCGCCTACTACATGGGTATTCCGGTCAAGCGGCTGAACGGCCTGGTCTGGGGTCTCGCGGCCGCCGTCGCGGCGATTGCCGGGCTGCTGCTCGCGCCGATCACCTTCGTGCACGCCAACATGGGCTTCATCGGGCTGAAGGCCTTTCCGGCGGCGGTGGTCGGCGGTTTCGGCAGCCTGCCCGGCGCGATCGTCGGTGGCCTGCTGATCGGCGTCGTCGAGTCGCTGTCGGGCTTTTACCTCCCCGACGGGTTCAAGGACACGGCCGCCTACATCGTCGTGCTGCTGATGCTGGTCGTGAAGCCGAACGGATTGTTCGGCGAGACCTTGCGCAAGAAGGTATAGCCCGATGCGATTCATCTTCAAGACCGATTACGGCCAGGACCTGAAGCTGGCCAAACACGGCGGCCATATCTTCTGGTATTCGGGTCTGATCGTCGCGCTGGTGCTCGCGCCGTGGGTCGTCAGCGAGTACTGGCTGGCGCAGCTCAACTTCATCATGATCTATTCGATCGTGGGGCTGGGGCTGATGCTGCTCGCCGGCTTCACCGGGTTGTTCTCGATCGGGCACGCCGCATTTCTCGGCGTCGGCGCCTACACGCAGGCTGTGCTGACGCACGCCGGCTGGCCGTTCCCGCTGGCGCTGGTGTTCGCCGGCGGCCTGTCGGCGATGGTCGGCGTGGTCGTGGGACTGCCGGCGCTGCGTGTGAAGGGCATCTACCTCGGCATCGCCACACTCGCCTTCGGCTTCATCGTCGAAGAAATCTTCGCCCGCTGGGAGAGCGTGACCGGCGGCAATGCCGGCATGCACGTCGGCCTGCCCAACATGTTCGGCTGGGAACTCGACAGCGGCGGGGAGTTCTACTTTCTCTGTCTCGCACTGACGATAGGTGCCACGCTCGTGATCCTGAATCTGCTGCGCTCGCCCACCGGGCGCGCGTTCGTCGCGATCCGCGATTCGGAGGTGTCGGCGCAGAGCATGGGCATCCACCTCGCGCGCTACAAGACGATGTCGTTCGCGATCTCGGCGGCGCTGGCCGGCATCGGCGGGGCGCTGTACGCCCACAAGCTGCAGTTCATCGCGCCGGACCAATTCAACATCCTGCAGTCCATCGACCTGCTGCTGATGGTGGTGATCGGCGGCCTCGGCTCGGTGCACGGTGCGTTTCTCGGCGCGATCTTCCTGATCAGCATGCCGCAGGTCATCTCGCTGGCGAAGGACTACCTGCCCGACGCGGTGGGCCAGGCGCCCGGCCTGCAGGGCCTCGTCTACGGGTTGGTCCTGATCGCCTTCGTGCTGTTCGAACCGTTAGGGCTGTATGGCCGTTGGCTCAAGGTGCGCACCTATCTGCAGACGTTCCCCTTCTATCGACGGGGCATGTTCAAGCGCCAGAAGAGCTTCCAGAAGTCGGAGCGCCTCAGGTGACAACCCCCCCGAAGCGCCTTCGGCGCCTCCCCCCAGGGGGCGCCACTGGCGGACCGGCGAAGCCGGATCCGCGGTGGCCGCTTGACTGTGCCGGTTTATGCGTCGGCTGTCTCATGCTCCCGGACTTCAGGGTCGCGAAAGGACAGGCATGAGCGACGTGCTGCTTTCGGCTCGCAACCTCAGCGTTCGCTTCGGTGGCGTGCTCGCGGTCAACGGCGTCAGCTTCGACGTGCAGCGCGGCGAGGTGTTCACGCTGATCGGCCCCAACGGCGCCGGCAAGACGACGGTGTTCAACCTGATCAGCCGCATCTACGTGCCGACGACCGGCAATATCGAGTTCGAGGGGCGAAATCTCTCCGAGGTGGCGCCGCACGAGGTGGCGCAGCTGGGCATCGCGCGCACCTTTCAGAACATCGAGCTGTTCGAACACGCGACTGTGCTGCAGAACCTGCTGATCGGCCGCCACACGCACCGCGGGACCGGCTTCTGGAGCGACGTGTTCTTCACCGGCAAGACCCGACGGGCCGAGCTGGCCGCGCGCGAGAAGGTCGAGCAGGTGATCGAGCTGCTGGACCTGCAGCACCACCGCGATTCCATGGTGGCGGGCCTGCCGTACGGCGTGCGCAAGGTGGTGGAGCTGGCGCGTGCACTGTGCACGGAGCCCAAGCTGCTGCTGCTCGACGAACCGTCGTCTGGCCTGAACACCGAGGAAACCGACGACATGGTGTTCTGGATCCGCGACATCCAGCATGAGCTGGGCGTCACGGTGCTGATGGTCGAGCACGACATGAGCCTGGTGTCCAAGGTGTCGGACCGCGTGCTGGCGATGAACCAGGGCGAGATGCTGGCCTTGGGCACGCCGACCGAGGTCCAGGCGCATCCGGGGGTGATCGAGGCCTACCTCGGGTCGGTGGATGACGTGTCGTCGCTGCGGAGGGTGGCATGACGGAAATGCTCAAACTCCTCAACGTCGAAAGCGCCTACGGCCCGATCAAGGCCATCCGGGGCGTCAGCCTGAAGGTGAGGCAGGGCGAGATCGCCACCGTGCTCGGCTCCAACGGCGCCGGCAAGACGACGATCCTGAAGACCATCTCCGGCATCATCGACCCCCGCAAGGGCAGCATCGAGTTCAAGGGCGAGGACATCACCTCCCGCGACCCCGCCGCCATCGTGCAGCGCGGCCTCACCCACGTGCCCGAAGGCCGCGAGGTGTTCCCGCTGCTGTCGGTGCGCGACAACCTGATGATGGGCGCCTACACGCGCCACGACCGCGACGGCGTCGCGCGTGACATGGAGATCGTCTTCGGTTACTTCCCGATCCTGCGCGAACGCGCCATGCAGGATGCAGGTCTGCTGTCGGGCGGCCAGCAGCAGATGCTCGCGATCTCGCGCGCGCTGATGGCGGCGCCGCAACTGATCCTGCTCGACGAGCCCAGCCTCGGCCTGAGCCCCAAGCTCACCCGCGAGATCTTCGAGATCGTCGTGCGCATCAACCGCGAACGAGGCACGACGATCCTGCTCGTCGAGCAGAACGCCAACATGGCGCTGAACG
>DATKCI010000239.1:0-11944 GCA_035513255.1 Piscinibacter sp.
GGCTTGTTTGGTTGCATCCCAGGCAGCATTTCGCGCAGCGCGCCAAGCCACGCCCAACGCGGCGCCCCCCGCTGTGGCGCGAGCGACGTCGCGCTCCTGCACCCTCGAACGGGCCGACGCGTGCGAAGCCCAGTCAACTGCAAACAGCGCCAGGCGAAGCGACGACTGATCATTCAGCGATGCGAGCCCACGCAGTCGCGCGGCGTGCTCAGCCAGGGAGGGGGCCAGATCAAGCCATGCCGGCAGGTGAGTGCGCAGGCACCAGTCCAGGGCCATCCAGCTGCGCCTGATGCTGACCCCGCCGTCGCCGCGGGTGCCCGGCAATAGCGGTATGTAGCGCTTGAGCTGCGCTCGCGCCGCGTCGTTCGGCAACCCATCGTTCCAGCCCATCCCAAAGATGCGAAGCACCGGATCGACACATGCAGGCTCGTCGCCGAACTGCTCACCGGCGAACAGACTCACGGCCTCGAGCAGGCAATGCCCGCGCTCGGCGCTTTCATGCGCACCGCATCGCAGCGTGAGGGCACTGAGCTCACTTGCACTGAGGCGCTGCCCCAAGGGCTTGTTCTTCTTCAGGATGTACACGGGGAAGGGTTTGGGGAACAAAGGGAAGCATGACCGTCGGGCCGCGCGAGCCGCCTGTCGCCGCTCAATCAATACAGAGCCGCTAGCAGCCGCCGCGCGATGTCGAGGCGCGGCCACACCTGCGCCACAAAAGTGCCGCACACAAGACCCGCGACAAAACCGAGACATCCACCCACGAGGCGCCCACGGGAAGCTCCTCGCTTCATGCCGAGCTTGAACGCGGTGTTGCGGGCAACCTCTGCTTTCTGGTGCGCCGCCAGCTCTCGCTCCAGAAACATTCGCTCATGCACCGCTTCGCGATGCACTCGGGCTCGGCGTTCGCGATCGAGTTGCTCGGGGTCTGGAAAGGTCATCGGACGCGGAGCCTCCGGCCGTCGCACAGCAGGTGAGGTCACAGGTCGAGGCATACGCGGTTCGGTACCGCCCTGCACATAGATGAAATCGGTTGGCGCGAAACGCTCGCTTCGACGGCCGGGCGGTGATTTCGTCATGGGTACGTCACGGTGAGGAGCGAGCGACCCGAAAGTGCTCCAACCTGCACGGTTGCGGCCCGCTTGTAGAGGCGCAGGTGGAAAGGCCAAACGAAGTTGGTCTGGCCATCCGGAAGCGACACCGCAACTGAATTGCCCGGCGCCAAGGACGCCGCAGCGACCCGCGGCCGCGCATCGAAAATCTGGAACGCGATGCCAGTATCGATGGCAGTGCCGGCCCAATCTCCGCAAGGATCGGGTCGGTTGTCGACGGCCAAACTCGACTGCGTATTCATCGCTTCTCCAGATTGGTGCACGACGCCCTTGGGGCAACACCTATCGAACACGCGCCTGCACGGCCGCCGGCAATGATGATCGGCAAGTACTCGCCGCCCGGGCCATTTTCCCGCTGGTCGCCTTCAAGCTTGCCATCGCCTCGAGCCCCAACTTGCAACTCTCATCCGCTCGCCTGCCCCAATTGACTCGAAGCGACGTCATCCCGGGCCGCACGCGGGCAAAGATCGCCCCACCCTGCCCGACCAGCCCCACCTCATTGCCCAGCTCATCGCTCACCGATGCGCCGAAGGGCAGTGGCTTGCCATCCGCCGTCACGCCATCGATGATCATGTTGCGGCCTTCGCGCGCCTCGAACGGCACCTTCACCACCGCACCCAAGCTCGGAGCGGCGTGTTTGCGCGACGTCTTCAGCTCGAGGTCTGGCGCCGATCCGGCGGTGTCGACGTCGATGGTGTTGTAGCGAAATGGCGAAAGCGGCGTGATCGCGTAGCCGTGGCGATCGATGGTCTCGCCGGCCACGCTGGCGCCATGGGCGCCGGGCGCGTGCACCAGCGCCGCTGTCTGCGGCACGTGGCGCGTGAAGGTCGCCCCCCCCGCGTGCAGTACCAACCCGCCATGAGCTGTTAGGTAGGTGCTGCTGCGTCCGCTCTTCGACTCCCGGGAAACTCCCCCGGAGAGGGCCACCTTGTCGATTTCCATGGCAGCCGACAGGCCCACTCGGTCATCCATGGTCTGCGTGTTCACGCCGAACGACACCGACGTGGATATCGGCATCTCCGCCACAGTGACCGGAACGTTGAGGCCGAGATGCAGGTCGGTCACGCCCGAGGAGGTATTTGTGTAGACAGATCCGCTGGGGCGCCTGCCGACTTCCCGGGGCCCCATCGGCATCGTCAGGCTGATCCCCACTTGGCTGGGACCGGGGCCACTCGACAAGAACGATCGGCTCACCGACAGGCTGACGAAAACCTCGCGCAGTTGCGCCCCGTACTGCAGTGAGTAGCTGCGGCGCTCGCGCTCCGGCAGCCAGCTCTGCGCAAAACTGGCTCGCGCCGAAACCCGGCCACCAGCCCACGGTTGACCCATCATCACGTCGAACCTGTGACGATCGGTGGCTTGCTCGGATGCGCCCACTTGCTGCACGGCCTGCGACAGCGTGAGGTAATTGCGACTGCTGAAACGGTAGGCGGCCAGCGCGAAGTCGCCTCCGGTGGCCTGGATCGCGCTCTGGTACGCCAAGCGCAGGCTGTTGCCATGCTGGCTGCCCAGACGCGCGCCACGGGCATCAGAACTCGTGACGTCGGCACTGACCACGCCGAAACGCGACGTCATCGTGAAGCCCGCATTGACCGCGCTGTAGGCGAGATCGGCCGCTCCGCCCCAGGCCCCCTGCCACCCGCCGAAGACGGTTGCCGTAGGTGTGAGCCCGCGCCGAATCTCGGCCTGGAGCAGCCACGGATTCAGCGACGACTCGCCCGCCAAATCCACCTTGCCGATCGAAGTGTCGTAGCGCCATTCCCCGGGCGCGAGCAGCAACGCCGGTGCGAGATAGGGAACGATGAAACTCGAGACGGTGCCGTCCACTTCCTCCACGGAGACCTCGGCATCGACTCGATCCGGCGCCACGAAGTCATCCAGCACGAACAGCCCGGGCGTGACCACCGTCTCGTAGACGATCCGGCCTCGCTGGCGCACGATCACCCGCGCCTGCGTCGCGGCCATGCCCTGCACACGCTGGTAATGAGGGGCATAGGTTGGCCGCATGCCGGCCTCGCTGAACATCCGGGCCCCGAGCAGCGGCAGCGAGGGCAGCGCGCGGCCACCACTTTGCACCTGCCCGAGCTCGAGCTGCGCGCGCCAGGGGTTGATGGTGCGCGTGGCCTGCAAGCGCCCGCCATGCCAGCGCGTCGTGCCACCATTGATGCCGGCCGTACCGCCCCAGTGCCAGCGCCAGGGCCCGGTGTTTGCGCGACCGCTGAGCCCAACGAACTGAGAACTCGCTCCGGCATCGCCCCCCCCTTGCCAGAAACCGCCGAAGCTGTAGCCAAGCAGCACAGCACCCACGCCATCGTCGAGCAGATGAGGCTCCGCCAGGCCGCTGTCGGTCGATTGGCGCTGCATGGCGGCCTGCGGCACGGTCAGCCGAAGCACGAGTTCCGCGTGATTGAAGTGCGCGCTCGATGATTCAATGGCGGAAAACACGTCATCGCAGCGCGCCGCCATTTCGGCGCCGTCGCGTGCCGGCACCTTGTCCGCCGCGATGCCGAATCGTGCGATCTGCTCGGCGCTCAGACAGGGCTGCAGCGCGGCGCCCTGCGTCGGCGGCAGGAAGCGAACCTCCTCCTTCGCCACTGGGCGATCGTTGAGCACCACGTCGACCAGATAGACGCCGGGAGGAAAGTAGGCGGCAACGGCGTAGCGCGACACGTCGACCCCGGGCAGCACCAGCATCGAAGCATCGAAGGCGGCCAGCGTCGGAGCCGACGCACGGGCGAGCAGGTGCGGCTCCTGCGCCGCCGAATCGGCGAGCGCCGGGCTCACAGGCGACAGCGCGCACGCACCTGTGACAAGGCACGGCAGCGCCACGCGAAAATCAGCGAACTGCAGCATTCGAGTCACTTCGTTGAGGGGAATACAAGCCCAGCGAGGGCATTGACCGTGCGGCCGAGGGTGCCGCGAGCGGCAGCCTCGGCAACCCAGCAGCGAAGCCACTCAGCGCTCCACCGGAGCCTCGAACTGGATGATGTTTCCGTAGTCCCCGGTGACCGAAAAAATCGCCCGCTCCCAGCCCTCGGGGTCGACCGATCGCCTGGGCACAGGCACGGTGAGGGTCTCGAAGGGAGCAATCATCCCGTCGACGAGATCCAACGCGTCCGTCTTCGAGACCAGCTTGAGCTTGCCGGCCAGCGACACGTAGAAGGGCCCCGAGTTCACAAGCAACACAGCACCCTCGGGACCGCTGCCGGCCGAGGCGCGAACCGCCAACGGCGAGCCGCTTCGGCTCAGCGCCGCACCCAGCGACTTGGGCCGATGAAAAATCTTGATCCGATGGCGGATGCTGAAGCGCACCGATCCTCCTACCGCCTGCTCGGTCTCTTCGGACGAACTGACGGGGTCGGTGTAAAGCACGTTCAGATACGACACACGCTCGCGGTCATCCGGGAATCCGTCTGTAGCGAGAAAGAGCCGCACCACCTGACCGGCGGCCGGCTCGACGCGAAAGATCGGAGGCGTCACCAGATACGGCGCCGGGCGCCGGGCTGCAGCCACCGAATCGTCACCATCATCCACCCAGGTCTGAACCAACAGGGGCGCCGTGGCACGATTGAAGAAGGAGATCGATGCCTCCTTGCTCGTGGATGCATAGATCACCCGCGGCTTGCTCGGCTGCAGCCCGCCCATCGCAAACGAAGAGGCGGACAGGCCCATCAACGCAGAAACCAGCACCTGGCGCCATTTCATGACTCAATCCGCCCCTCTTCTCGCTTGTTTGCGAACCGATTGATTAGAGAACGTCGATCTGGAAAGCCGTCTGGACCTTACCTGCGGTACGCGTCAGACCCAGAGCGGTCAAGCTGGCCAGCGACGGCGACGACAGGCGGAAGCCGTAGTTCACTTGCAGCGCTGCGTTCAACGCCTGCAGGCCGGGCTGAGCGGCGGTGAAGTCCACGCCAGCCCAAGCGCCGTTCCCGGCGCTAACTCCAATGCCGTAGCCGGTCGCGACGAAGATGGCGCCAACACCAGGCAGGATGTCCGACGCGATCGTGTCGGCCTGCTGCGCCAAGACTCCTGAAAGCATCGGGCGAATGACCGTCTGCGTTGTGCCGGCCACGCAGGTGCTGCCGGAGAACGTGAGCCCGAGCACAGCCGTGCTGCCGTTCACCGCGGTAGCCGTGGTCACGTCCAGCGGCAGGCTCGCCACTTCCAGGGTACCTTGCATGGTCTGACCCAGGCCGGCCGAGTTCGTCGTCCAGGACACGCCGCCCGTGCGCGTCACGTTGGTGACGAAGCAGGTGCTGTTCGTCACCATGCCCGTTACCGTGACCTCCGCCTCATTGGCCGCAAACGCGCCCGACGAAAGGACCAGGGGAGCAATGCCGGCGATCAGCAGACCCAGCTTCGAAATCGATTTGTTCATGACTTTCCTCAAATTCCCATTAAAAAAATCGGCCACACGATTGCAGCGCGCCGTCCGCGGTGTTGCGCTTCATGCGCTTCTCCGCGAATACCGGAGGCGAAATATGACGCGTCGCTGCGGCTGCCGGGGCCGACCGGAGCGAAGGCCCAGCCGGCGGGCTCGACCCCCCCCTGCTTCGGAACGAAGCCTGCCCTCGACAAAGAACCGGCCAGCACCCGAACCCTCCCCCCTCAGTACGTGATCGTGAGGTAGCGCGTTTCGCTGGCGGAGCAAGTGGCGCCCGCGCAAACACCGCCCTGTCCGGCCGCGATGGCGCCGTCGATCGTGAAGGTTTGCGCTGAGCCGTTGCCGGTGCCCGAGGGGGCGCTCAACCCCAGCGTGTAGCTCAAGCCGTTGAGCGTGCCGCCGGTGGCGTCGAGCGCCAGCGTGTACGGAACCGCGGCCACGCACGTCAGACTGAAGCTCGTCGATGCGGCGGACGGCACCGCACTGAACGAGGTGTAGTCGAAGACCACCGTGCCCGGGGCGCTCGTGAGGCCGCACGAGCCGATCAGCGTCGTCGTCATCCCGAAGGGCGCGCTCGACATTGGTGTGGCGGCATTGTGCGGCACGTAGGCTTCGGCAATCACCGTGTCCGTGTAGTGGCCGAGGATGGCGCCCGTCTGGCCCGCGGGCAAGCGAGAGTAGAACGGCCAGCTGACTTCGGCGCTCGTCGCCCCGCCGAAGTCCAGCCGCTCAGTGATACTCTGCCCGTTCGAGGTGCCCCAGCGCTGGCTTCGGGCCGCGTCCCGGAACAGCCCGTAGTCGAGGAACACGCCAGCGTTCACCGCGTTGCGTTGCCGGCGCAGCGAACCACTGGCGTGCAAGCCATCCGTAGCCTTCAGCCTGTAGCGCACCCGATTTGGATCCGACAGGGAGCGGGTGCACTGCAGCGTCACCGTGCCGGCGTCGTCGGTGTCACCGATTTGCAGAGGATCGTAGTTGCCCGAAATGATGGAGGCGGTCACCGTGCACACGATGTCGGCCGCGGCGCCCACCGGCAGCATGCCCAACAACACGGCCAGCCCGACCCGGCGCATCCGCCCCCCCCAGCACCTCATCGCGCCACCCCTTCGCATGCCACCGGACCCACCCGCGAGATGTCGTCGTCCGCGGCTGGCGGCAACTCCACCGTGAATTCACAGCTTTGAGCGCGCCACGTGAGGCGCAGGCGTTCGCTCCGCTGCATACCGGTCACGAAGACCTCGCCGCGGCGCGCCGTGTAGAAGACCACCCCCTCGGACCGGCCTTCGACGATGCGCTCGACGGTGGCTCCGGCCGGCACGGCCAGCCCGTCGTCGAGCACCACCCGCAGCAAGGCGCCTCTGCCGCCGCGTACCGGAAACACCACCCGGACCCCGCTGCGCCACGGCGCAGCCGCCACCTGTTCGATCGACTCGATCTCGGCGCTCAGCGGCAGGCTGTTTGCGTCCAGGCGCACCCTGCTGTCCTGGAACGGCAGCACGCGGGGCAGCAAGGCCACGCCATCCGCATCGGTGCGGGCAGACGGCGATCCGGCCAGCCGAATGTCGAGGCCCGCATGGCCCGGCACCTCGACGATCGCGAAACTCTGCTCCAGGCGCCGCGTTGCGAATGCGTGTCCGCCTACCAGCAGCATGCCGCCTTGCCAACCCAGGCGGGCCGTGGTCTGCAGCGCCGAGCTGCTCAGGTCGAGGCTGCCCACGCCGGCCTCGGCCTGCAGGTAGGCACCCAGTTCCGAGTGGGGCCGGCCAGCGCGCCGGCCGGCCAGCGCCCGCCAGCCCCAGCGTGAGTCGGCGGCCGGAGGCGACGTGACGGCCACATGCGCATCGGTGCGTCCGCTGCGTGTGCTGCTTCCCGCGCTCACGCTCAGCCCGCCGTCCAGCGGCACCAGCAGGTGGACCCCGAGCGACGATCCGCTGGCCGATCCGCTGGCGCGAAGCAGCGTCAGGTTCAGGACGGCGCGGTTGCCCACCCGTGCGGACAGGCCGGCACTGATGGCGCTCAGTTGGCGCGAATCGTGCCCGAGGATGCGCGATGCTCCCAGCGTGAGAGTGCCCACCGGGAGCTGACTCATGCTCCAGTTCGCGGACGCCTGAAGGCGGCTGGGCGCTGCCTGAATCTCGTATCCCAGCCCCCTGTACGACGCGGTCGCACCTTCCGCCTGCAAGGCATACACCTGCCGCCCCGCGCCGCCTTGCACACCGAGCGACCATGCTGCGCCGGCGCCGACGGACATGTGGCGGCTGGCCGCCAGCGCCACGGTGCCAAGTGCCTGGAACGGCAGCTCAGACGACAAGCCCGCCTGCAACGACGCGCCGTCCCGCGCGCCATGCCCACCGAGCTCCACCGTGTGGCGATCGCTCATGCCCTGGCGCCAGCGCCCGGAGACGAACGACTCACCGTAGTCCCAGCTCGCCTCGCCGAAGCCCCGGCGCAATGCACCGGCCGAGAGGCTCCACTGCGCACGCCCCGCGGAGAGCAGATCCGGGTGACTGAACAGCGGCAGGTCCAGCACGGTCTGCCGGCCCAGCGCATCGCGCACCACCACGCGGGCATCGCTGGCCCCGGCCGGCTGGCCCTGCGTTTCCAGCGTGAACGGGCCGGTGGGCACGGTCGACACCTGGCGCAGCACATCGTTGACCCACAGCTCCACCGTAGAAGGCGCCACGGCGTATCCGGAGAGCAGCGGCATCGGCTGGCTGGATCGCCCCGGGCGCAGTGCGTCGTCTGTGCCCCACTGCACCCCGGCGAAGCCGATCCCACCGGCCAGCATCGCCACCGGCGTAACGGCGTCACCGAGCTTGAGAAGCCGCCTCGCGGCGGGCGAGTGCCGAACGAAGGTGGTGTCGAGCCGCGTGGCGGTGCGGAGGTCTTGATCGTCGAGCGCGCTGCGCAACACGTGGGTCGAGGTCAACACACCCAACGCGGTGGACACGCCGATTTCGCTCAACAGCCCGAATTCCCGCGTCGACGCGGCGTTTCGATACCTTGCCGCGGCAAGGCTGGCGTCATAGTTCACGAACAAGCTCGGCTCCACGGGCGACAGCTTCGCCGCCGGGGCCGAAGCGGCAGCCACACGGGTCGGCACAAAGGCCTCCGGCAGAAAATGCAGCCGCACAGACTGCGTTGCCTCGTCCATCTCGTAGCCGAACCCCTGCACGCTCGACAACGGCCAGTACATGTCGCCGCGCCGCGCCACGGCGCCGGTGGCAGGCACATGCGCCAGACGCCACTGCTCGAAGGCCTCGGCCGGCGCATAAAGTCCCCCGGCCCGCCGCAGCAACGGCCACATGCCTGCGCCCGCGCCATTGACGGTCACGTCCAGCGCCAGCAAGCGATCTTCGTCTGCTGCGGGCGGCTCGGCGCTCCCCGCCTTCGCCCAGCCGAGGGCGGGGTTGCCGGCCGCGGCAAGCAGCACCAACCCCAACGAGACCGCGCGCGCCCACGATCTCACGCCCGGCAGACGGCACGGCGGGGCCTCGCCCATTGCCCGGCCTGATCCACTCAACCACCGATCGCGACGGCAAAGGTCTGCACCACGCCGTCGTCGAAACTCACCTGCAGCTGGGCCGCCCCGGGCTCGAGCGTTGCCGCAGCCGGCTTCAGCACGAATCGACGTCGCGCACCCGGCAGCACATAGGCCGCCTCCTCGCTCGTGGCCAGCAACGCATCTCCGCGCAGCAGCTTGAATCCGCGCACCTGGGCATAGGCCCCGCCGGTGTTCGCGCACTCGACCTCCGGATGCGCGCTTGCCGTGCCGCTGGCCGCGGCACAGCCCAGCTCGCGCTGCGCACCCGCCGGCGTGATGAACACCGGCAGCGAAAACGCCAGCGCGAGCTGCAGCGTGGGGCTGCTCGCCGCGCCCAGGGCCTCGGGCACCTCACGGATCACGACCCGGTACGTCGATTGGCGGCGCGGATCAGGCGCGCGCAACCTCCCGAGGCGCACCACCTGCCGCGCAAACGGCGCCAGGTGCAGCACGGGCGGGGAGAGAACCAGATCTTCGGAATCGGTGAGGACATCCGTTCCGTCGGGTTGCTGAGTCCAGCGGTAGTAGTCTGCCTGCAGCACCACGGGGCGGGCGCTTTCGTTGGTGATCGTCACGGCGATCGCCCGATCCCGCTCGCTCAGGTACAGCCGCACCGGGCTGACCGCGAACGCGCCAGCCCAGGCGGGCAAGCAGCCCGCGCCGAAAAGCAGCGCGACAAGCAAGGTTCGCGCGGCGGCATGGCGCCGCCAATGGCTACTGCAAGCAAACATCGTAGGTCCCTCAAAACAGCAGCGTCAGCTCCAGCACGTCCACTGAACCGACCCCCGCCACCTCATGCACCACGCGCATCTCGGCGGCCGGCCTGCCGATCGCCGGCAGTTCTGCCGTGGGCGGCTGCAACTCGCCGACATGCCCGGGACTCCACGGCAGGAACCGATAGGCCCCCCCGTGCACGCCCGATTCGTAGCGGCGCCGATCGAGCGCCGCGATGTCCGCGACCTGCCCGGTCGAGCACACCAGGACGACCCGCGCCCCAAAAGCGCCCTCGCCCAGAGACACCCGACAGAAGCCGTCCTGTTCAACGGCCCTCAGCGCCACGCCGACAGCGAAGGCAGACGCCCCGCTGCCGGCCCAGCCGGCCGGGGCCGACAGGCCCAACGCCAGCAGCAGTGCGCCTCGAACGGCAACGGTGCGGCATCGCACGAATCAGTACACCACGTACAGCGTTTGCACCATGGTGTCGGTACAAGACGCGCTTGCACAGGTGCCGGCCTGTCCAGCCACCATCGAGCCGGTGATCGTGTTGCTCTGGGCAACGCCGCTGCCCACTCCGCTGGTGGCCGAAAGGCCGAGCGTGTAGGCGAGGTTGACCGTGGCAAACGTGCCCGCTGCCGTAGCGGCCGGCGTCGCGGCGTTGGTAAAGCCGATCTGGTAGGGCAGGCTGTTCGTGCAGGTGACATCGAAGCCGCCGCCGGTCGCGGTGCTCGCGCCCACCTGCAGCGACGTGTACACGAACGCCACGTCATCCGGGGTCGTGAGCTCGCACACCGAGCTGAGATTGACCGTCACATTGAACGGCGCCGACACATCGGCGGCCATCGCCGGCACGGCCGCCGAAGCCAACAACAACGCAAGAACGATTTTCTTCATGAGACTCTCCATCTGGAAAGGAAGGCAATGCCCGTCGCTGTGCAGCGGGGGAGGGAGGCGTCAGTTGTAGCGCGCACGATCACGAAACCTCGATGAGCGGAACGAAGCGGCGCATCCGGCCATGAACGAGCGGCGCGGAGGAACGAAACGCCAGCACGACAAGGCGCGGCGTGGCGCGATCCCCTACGCGTCGACGAGCAGCGTGACTCTGCTGGCGGCGGCAAAGGCCGCCGCGCGCAAAAAGTGCTTCAGCTCGGTGATGGTCACGTCGTCGCTCGCCCCAGGTGCGTTTTCCGTGCGGGCAAGCGGTTCGGCTTTTTCATTCGAGTAGCCGAGCAGGTACGCCACCAGCCTCGACTGATGGGGCTGCAAGTCGCCCGAGCCCAGCATCATGTGGATGATCCGGCTCGACGAGACCGTGAACCGACGCAAAGGGAAGCGCCTCCACGTCCGCTCCGCCGCGACCGACGACTCGAAAATCTCCGGGCGCTCACGCGCAAACTCGATGCTGGCTCCGTCGAACCGCTGCTGCCCCATGACGCGGACCAGCAGCTTTCCTGCCGGGCCACCGAGGTCGTCCGGCAAGCGCGACAGCATCCACCGTTCGGCGGCCTGCGTGAATGGAAATTGGATGGTGCCGCCGCACCCGAAAGCCGTTCCGTGCGGATTGGCGCGGCATCCACGGCAGTAGCGCGACAAGTCATCGACACAAACCGCTTCAGAGGGAGGCCCAGGCAGACCGCCAAGTACCGCGCCCCTCGACTTGGTGATCTTGATGGCCTGCGCAGCGACCCAACCGTGCCGCTCCGGATTCCCACGCATTGCCGCCATTGCGTCGTCCGCTACCCGGCGCGCCGTCTCGATGCGAAACAGTTCGCCATCGGAAACGGCCGCCCGAACGCTGCACGGGTATTCAGCGAAGTAGTCCACGGACATGCCCGGCCTCCCTGGGTTGTAGGAAACGATGTGTCTGCCACAGGCAGCACGCCCAAAGAGACCACGGTCTCCCCGGCGCAGAGAAATCTTCAACCGGGCTCTTCAATCGATGGTCACCTTGTAGCTCACCGTACCGCTTCCGCCAGCATGCAGCGAACCCGTGAGGATCCACTGAAGCACGCCGGTCCCGCCCACGGACTGCGCGAGCGCGCAGTTCACTGCCGCGGCCGGCGCCGGGTTGGCCGGCGTGTTCATCGTGCAGCCCGTGAGGCCTGCCGGCAACACGCCTGCCGATGCCGACACAAACGCCGTGTACGGCGGCGTCACGTCGGCGATCACCAGGTTGCTCAACGGCGC
>DATKCI010000240.1:0-40028 GCA_035513255.1 Piscinibacter sp.
CGTCGCGCCACAGCCGCCCGGTGGGCGTTTCGTTGATGTAGCCCATGCCGCCCATGGCTTGGATCGCTTCGCCCGCCATCCAGGTGGCCTTCTCCGCCGAATAAAGGATCGCGCCGGCCGCATCCTTGCGCAGGGTGCGCGCATGGTCGCCCCGGTCGCATTCCTGCCCCACCGCGTAGACGTAGGCGCGGCAGGCCTGCCAGGTCGTGTACATGTCGGCGAGCTTGCCCTGCATCAGCTGGAACTCGCCGATGCTCTGGCCGAACTGCTTGCGGTCGTGCACGTAAGGCAGCACCGCGTCCATGCAGGCGGCCATGATGCCCAGCGGCCCGCCCGACAACACCGCGCGTTCGTAGTCCAGGCCGGACATCAACACCTTCACGCCCTTGCCCTCGCCGCCGAGCACGTTCTCGGCCGGCACCTCGCAGTCCTCGAAGAACACCGGGTAGGTGTTCGAGCCTCGCATGCCCAGCTTGTCGAGCTTGCTGCCGAAACTCAGTCCCTTGAAGCCCTTCTCGACGATGAAGGCGGTCATGCCCTTCGGGCCGGCATCCGGTTCGGTCTTCGCGTAGACGATCATCGTGTTCGCATCGCCGCCGTTCGTGATCCACATCTTGGCGCCGTTCAACACGTAGCGATCGCCCTTCTTGTCGGCGCGCAGCTTCATGCTGACGACATCGGAGCCGGCATTGGGCTCGCTCATCGCGAGCGCGCCGACGTGCTCGCCGGACACCAGCTTCGGCAGGTACCTGGCCTTCTGCTCGGCGGTGCCGTTGCGGTGCAGCTGGTTCACGCACAGGTTCGAATGCGCGCCGTACGACAAGCCGACCGACGCCGACGCGCGCGACACCTCTTCCATCGCGACGATGTGCGCGAGGTAGCCGAGCTCGCTGCCGCCGTATTCCTCGGAGACGGTCATGCCGTGCAGGCCCAGCGAGCCGAGTTTTTTCCACAGGTCGGCCGGAAACAGGTTGTCGCGGTCGATGTCGCCGGCGCGCGGCGCGATCTCGTCGGCAGCGAAGCTCTGCACGGTGCTGCGCAGCATCGCTATCGTCTCGCCGAAGTCGAAGCTGAGGCCGGGAAGGTGGGTCATGGTGTCTCCTTGGTATGGCGCCGGGCTGAACCGTCGAGCGTAGGCCTTCGCGCGCTGCAAGTGGTGCCACAGTGGTTGCAAATCGTGCCAGCCCGGACCAGACTAGCCGCCGTGACGCCGACCCGTCCCCACAGCCGCCCCGCCGCGACGCCGATGGCGTTCGTCCGGGCCATCGTCCTCGGCTATGAACGGCATGGCGTGGATCCGTCGAACGCGCTGCGTCAGGCACAAATCACGCCAGCGCAGCTTCGCCGCGCGGACGCGCGGATCACTGCATCGCAGATGGAGACGGTCTCCGGCGCCGCGATGCAGGAACTCGACGACGAGGCGCTCGGCTGGTTCTCGCGCAAGCTGCCGTGGGGCAGCTACGGCATGCTGTGCCGCGCGTCGATCACCGCGCCCAACCTCGGCGTCGCGCTGAAGCGCTGGTGCCGCCACCATCGGCTGCTCACCGACGACATCGGCCTTGCGCTCGACGTGCGGGGCGAGGCCGCGCATTACACGGTCGCGGAGCATCGGCCGCTCGGCGCGATGCGCGAGTTCTGCCTCGTCACCAGCCTGCGCTTCGTGCACGGCTTCGCTTGCTGGGCGATCGACTCGAGCATTCCGCTGCGCGGCGCGAACTTTCCGTTCCCGCCGCCGCCGCACCGCGACGTGTATCCGCTGCTGTTCCCCGGCCCCGTCTATTTCAACGCGCCGTGCGCCGGCTTCGGCTTCGATGCCCAGTACCTCGCGATGCCGCTGCGCCGCGACGAGCAGGCGCTGCGCACGATGCTGCAGCGCGCCTTGCCGCTGACGGTGCTGCAGTACCGGCGCGACCGGCTGCTCGTGCAGCGGGTGCGCGAACTGCTGCGGCGCCAGCCCGGCGAGGCGAACAACGCCGCGGCGCTGGCGCGCGCGCTGAACGTCTCGACCCGCACCTTGCATCGGCAGCTGCACGAGGAAGGCGGATCGCTACAGGGGCTGAAGGACGAGGTGCGGCGCGACGAGGCCGTCGGCCAGCTGTGCCGCACGAAGCGGCCGGTCAAGCAGATCGCTCTCGCCGTCGGCTTCGGCAACGAGAAGAGCTTCGCGCGGGCCTTCCGGCAGTGGACGGGCGCTTCGCCGACCGAATACCGTCGCCGCGCGTCCGGGGCTTGAGGCTCTGCAACAATGCGCGCTCACTTCACCGCCCCGCCGCCCTGAATCCCATGTCGGACCGCCTCGCCGTTCTCGCGCAACACCTGCTGCCCAAGCGGGTCCTCACCGCATTGGCCGGCAGCGCGGCCAGCGCCTACGGCGGTTCACTCACCACCGCGACGATCCGCTGGTTCGTGCGCCACTACGGCGTCGACATGAGCGAAGCGGCCAACCCCGACCTGGCGAGCTATCCGACCTTCAACGAATTCTTCACTCGCGCGCTGCGCGACGGCGTTCGCCCGCTGGTCGCCGCCGACCTGATCTGCCCGGTCGACGGCGCGATCAGCCAGTTCGGCGCGCTCGACCGCAACCGGGTGCTGCAGGCCAAGGGCCACCACTACCTGACGACGGCGCTGGTCGGCGGCGACGAGGCGCTTGCCACGCAGTTCGACCACGGCAGCTTCGCCACGCTGTATCTCGCGCCCAAGGACTACCACCGCATCCACATGCCCTGCGACGGCCGCCTGACGCGCATGCTGCACGTGCCGGGCGATCTGTTCTCGGTGAACCCGCCGACCGCGCGCGGCATTCCCGGCCTGTTCGCGCGCAACGAGCGTGTCGTCTGCGTGTTCGAGACGGCGCGCGGCCCGTTCGTGCTGGTGCTGGTCGGCGCCACCATCGTCGGCAGCGTTGCGACCGTGTGGCACGGCGTCGTCACGCCGCCGCGCATGAAGCAGGTGCGCGAGTGGCACTACGAGCAGGACCTGGTGCGCCTGAAGCAAGGCGAGGAGATGGGGCGTTTTCAGCTCGGCTCGACGGTCGTGATGCTGTTCCCGCCGGGCCCGCTGCACTTCAATGCGTCGTGGCTGCCGGAGAAGCCGGTGCGCCTCGGCGAGGCGATGGCGGCCTACGACTGAATTCGTAGCCCGGATGAAATCCGGGAGCGGCCTCTCGCGAAACGCACAACCCCGGATTGCATCCGGGCTACGAAGACAACTCCAGCAGCACCGGTTGGTGATCCGACGCGTCGCTGCTCGCGTCGACGCGCACATCACGCACGTGCGGCGAGAGGTCATCGCTGACGAAGAAGAAGTCGAAGGTCGACGGCGTGGGCCATTGCACCTTGTCGTACAGCCCCACGGTCGGCTCGTGGCCCCGCCCGCTGTGCACGAGCGACCAGGCGTCGCGGTAGGCCGGCGTGTCGTCGATCGGCGCCATCAGCTTTGCCCGCTCCGTCGATGCCGGGTCGAAGTTGCAGTCGCCGGTGAGCACCGCCGCGGCGCCTCGGGGCACGGGGTCGAACGGCCCGTCAGCGGCGCTGCCTCGGCGTTCGCAGCGGGCCTGCCCCACCGCCTCGCGGTGCAGTTCGCGCAGCCGCTCCACCTGGGCCAAGCGCTGCGGCACGGAATAGTATTCAAGGTGCGTCGTCGTCACCCGCAGCGGGCCGATCGGCGTCTCAAGCGTGGCCTCGAGCGCGATGCGCTGCATGCTCTTGACACCGGCTTCGGCGGGCCACGGAAGCAGGTGGCGAAAAACCTGCCGCACCGGCAGCCGCGAGAACAGCATGTTGCCGAAACGGCGGCGCCCGCCGACAGGGCTCGGCGCGTCGACGCCCACGCCGGCCACCGCCTCGTAGCCCGGCAGCCGCTCCGCGAGCGCCCGGAACTGATCGCTGCCGTCGCAGCCGGGCAGCTCCGGGTAACCGTCCGACACTTCCTGCAGGCACAGCACGTCGAAGTCCGCGAAGCGCCGTGCATGCGCGACGATGCGGTCCAGGTCCACGCGGCCGTCGGCCCCGCGGCCCCATTGGATGTTCCAGGTGACGAGTTTCATCTGACGTCTCCAGGGCAAACATCCTCCCGGCCGGGCTCATCGGGCAATGCGCTCTTGCGATATTGCGCGACGCACTTCGCCAAGGCCTTTCGCGGGGCACGTTGCATCGCCGCGAGCAAGCCGTGGGTCACGCCGTCATCGGGAAGCTGGTCGGCGAATCGGCGTTCGACGTCGCGGCGCATGCGCAGCAGCAGGTGCGCCGTCACCTCGGCATCCGCCAGCGCGCGGTGGGCCCGCCCTTCGCGCGGAAGGTCGAACCATTCGGCGAGTGTGCCCAGCCGGTGGTTGGGCGCTTCATCGTTGAGGCGCCGCGACAGCAGCAGCGTGCAGGCGAACGATGCGGTCCCCGCTTCGTCGTCGCCCGCTGCGCCGGCTTGCGCCAGTTCCGAGTGCCAGAAGCTGCGATCGAAAGCGGCGTTGTGCGCGACCATTGGATGGTTGCCGATGAACGCGGCGGCCTCCCGCATCACCTTCGCCGCCGGCGGCGCGTCGTCGAGCATGCGGTTGCTGATGCCGGTCAGCCGTTCGATGAACGACGGAACGAAGGCACCGGTGCGCATCAGGCTTTGGTAGCGATCGACGATGCGCTCGCCCTGCACCAGCGCGACCGCAATCTCGGTCGCCCGGGCCCCCATGCGAGGCGACATGCCGGTGGTCTCGAAGTCGATGACGGCGATGGTTTCCATGCTGCGGCGGATTGTCCCACCCCATCGGCCCAGCCGCGCTCGTACCGAAGTCCGGATTGACAGCTCCGGCAACAAGGGCGGCCTCGTCGACGCGGCGTTCGCCCACGACCTCGATGCCGTGCTGAAGCGCCGCATCGAACGCCATGCCAAAAAAAGGAAAACCGCTCAACCGCCAGCCGCGACCCAGGCGCCGTCGGATCTGCGGCACGCGGTACTCTGGGTCTTCTGCCAACCGGCGCCGGTGAGTACCTGGGCCTCGTAGGGGCGGCAGTGCGTGCCGTTCCTCACCACCACGGCACCCGGCACGACGGCGTATTGCGCACCGCTCCCCGCCCATTGAACACGCTGGCCGGCCGGTGCGAACTCGAGCGCCTGGCCGATGCAGGCCTGGTTGTTGGCGTCGATGCGGCGGCCGATCTCTCCGCCGACCAGCACGCCGGCGATGACGCCGCCGACGGTGGCCACCGTGCGGCCGCTGCCCTTACCGACTTGGCTGCCGATCACGGCACCGGCGATGCCGCCGAGCACCTGGCCGACGGTTTCGCTGTGGCACTGCATCACCCGCCCTTGGGGCGGCGCCGGTTCGTGGCCGGGGCGGTACACCGGCTCGCCCCCTTGGACCACGACCCAAGGCGGATAGGCCGCCTGCGTGGCCACCACGACGGGCGCGCCGCGGTGCCCGCCGCGGCCCTCGCACTTGCGCTCTTCCTTGTAGTCGCCGTTCTTCTTCCATTCGCGCTCGACCTTGCAGGGGCCGTCCCAGAACTCGGCCTTGCGTTCCGGCTGGCGCTCACCGCCGCCTTTGCATTTGCGCTCTTCCTTGTAGTCGCCGTTCTTCTTCCACTCACGCTCGACCTTGCAGGGGCCGTCCCAGAATTCCTCCTTGCGCTCGCGGCGCTTGCCGCGGTCGTCGTCATCGTCGTCGTCGGCCATCGCAGGCGTAGCGGCGCTCAGTGCAGCGATCAGGAACAGGGTGGCAAGGCGGGACGGGGTCATGTTCATGTTCATGGCGCTATTGAACCAGTTCAACGGCTTGGTCGCGAGATGCGGCGACCGCGGCCGCGGCAAGTTGTCACAAGCGGCAACGCATGGCGCGCAGCCAGCCGAGGGATAACGCCCTGTCACGGCGGCCCGCGCAGAATTGCCGGTTCGGCAAACACGGCAAGAGAGAAGCGATGGCGAAGGACTTCGCGACGATGGAGAACAGCAACCCCTCCGGAAACCTGTCGATCCAGGACGTGTCGGATCCGGTCCGGCGCATCGTGCTGCGCGGCGGCTTCGGTGCCGCCGCCGGCGCGCTGTTCGCGCCGCTGGCCGCCGTGTCGCTGCCGGGTTGTGCGAGTCCGGCCGGCGGCGGCCCCTTGCTGGGCTTCACGGGCGTTCCAGCGTCCACGACCGATGCCGTCGCCGTGCCGGATGGCTACGTCGCCGAGGTCATCGCTGCCTGGGGCGAACCGGTGGGGTTGGCGCACGGCATGCCGCCGTTCAAGCCCGATGCGAGCCACAGTGCCGCGGAGCAGGCGGCGCAGATGGGCATGCATCACGACGGGATCCACTATGTGGCGCTGGGCGCGTCCGGCCGCGGGCTGTTGGTGATGAACCACGAATACACCGATGACGGGCTGTTGCACGCCGACGGCATGGCCACGTGGAACGCCGACAAGGTGATGAAGTCGCAGGCCGCCCACGGTGTCTCGGTCATCGAGGTCGAGTTTCGACGCGGCCGGTGGCAGATGGTCCGTCCGTCGCGTTTCGCCCGCCGCATCACCGCGGCCACGCCGATGGCGCTCGGCGGGCCGGCGGCCGGCCATGCGCTGATGCGCACCGCCGCCGACCCCGAGGGCCGCCAAATCCTCGGCACCTTGAACAACTGCGGCAGCGGCCTCACGCCGTGGGGCACGGTGCTCACCTGCGAGGAAAACTTCGTCGGCTATTTCCACGGCCCGCAGCAGCCCGACGCGCATGGTGCGCGCTGGGGCCTCCGCCCGGCCGGTTACGGCTACCGCTGGCACGAGCACGACGCACGCTTCGACGCGACCTTGCACCCCAACGAGCCGAACCGCTTCGGCTGGATCGTCGAGCTCGATCCGATGGACCCGAACGCCACCCCGGTCAAGCGCACCGCGCTCGGCCGTGCGGCGCATGAAGGCGCCACCGTCGCGGTCACCCGCGACGGCCGGGCGGTCGTCTACTCCGGCGAAGACGCACGCTTCGAATACATCTACAAGTTCGTCAGCCGCGACAGCATTGCCGCCGGCGGCGCCCGCGCCAACAACACGCTGTTGGACCACGGCACGCTGTACGTGGCCCGCTTCGATGCCGACGGCACCGGTCGCTGGTCGGCGCTGGTCCACGGCCAAGGCCCGCTGACCGCGGCCAACGGTTTTGCCGACCAGGGCGAGGTGCTGATCAAGAGCCGCCAGGCGAGCGACCTGCTGGGCGCGACGAAGATGGACCGGCCCGAATGGATCGCCGTCGATGCCGCGCGAGGCGAGGTTTACTGCACGCTGACCAACAACAGCCACCGCGGCACCGACAAGGGCCGGCCGGTGGACGCCGCGAACCCCCGCGCCCACAACACGATGGGCCACATCATTCGCTGGAAGGAAGATGGCGACTTCGACGGCACGGGCTTTCGCTGGAACCACTTCGTGCTCGCCGGCGACCCGGCCAACTCACGCGACGACGTCAAGGGCAATGTGAACGGCGACGCTTTCGCCTCCCCCGACGGCCTGTGGATGGACGCCCGCGGTGTGCTGTGGATCCAGACCGACATGTCGACCTCGGCGATGGGGCGCGGCGACCTGCCCCGCCTCGGCAACAACATGATGCTGGCCGCCGACGTGGCCACGGGCGAGATTCGCCGGTTCCTGACCGGGCCGGTGGGCTGTGAGGTCGCCGGCGTGACGACCACGCCGGACCTGCGCACGATGTTCGTCAACATCCAGCACCCGGGAGAAGGCGCGGGCCGCAGCGACCCGACCCAGCCGGGCCGGTTCTCGACCTGGCCGGACGGTCACGGCCGCCCGCGCTCAGCCACCGTCGTGATTCGACGGCACGACGGCGGCATCGTCGGCACCTGACGCGGCAGGCGCCAGGTGCCTGGAGCCCGACCTACTTGCCGTCGCGATCGGAGTCGCCCGGCATCGCACGCTCGACGGTGTCGCTGACACGCTGCCACGCATCGCGGCTGGCGTGTTTCGCGCTCTCCCAGCCGAGCCGGGATTCGCCGCGGGTGGTGTCCCACTCGCGGCCCAGGTCCGACTCGATCTCGTCGAACCCGCGGCCCGGATAGCGGCCATAGGCGTCGACACCGTAGCGGTACGCGGGACCATAGTCCTGGTCGTAGGTGAAGCCGCCGTCGATGTACGAGCGGTTCTTGTGGTTGTCGCGCCAGTACGCGTCTTCCATCGTCGGGTCGACCATGTCGGCGACGCCCTTTCCGCCGAGACCGCCGGCCACGGCGCCGATCGCGGCGCCGACGGCAGCACCGATCGGGCCGGCCGCGGCGCCGGCCAGTGCGCCACCGGCCACGCCGCCGGCGACGCCACCCACGGCCGTTCCGACGGGATGGTGGCCCAGCGGGGTCGACGGATCGTTGCGGTCGGTGCGATCTCTCGGTTCGCCTTTCGCAGCGGGTTTGTCAGGGTTCATGACGGTCTCCTGTTCATTCAGTAGAACTGTCATTTCACGCCCAAAAGGACGCTCGAACCATGGGACGCGCTCTGATCGGCGCGTAGGACGATGCTGACCGCACCGTGCGGGTCAGCAGCCGGGCAGCAGTCACCCCACGCGTTTTTTCGTCGGCTTTTCGGCCACCGGCCCGCCCGACTCCTTCCAGGCGCTGAAGCCGCCGTGGATGTGCGACACGCGGCCCAGGCCCATGTCCATCAGCGTGCGCGTGGCCAGCGCCGAGCGCCAGCCGGCCGCGCAGAACAACACGAACTCCTTGTCGTGGGCGAATTCCTCGCGGTGGTACGGCGACTCGGGGTCGACCCAGAACTCCAGCATGCCGCGCGGCGCATGGATCGCCCCGGGGATCACGCCTTCGCGTTCGAGCTCGCGCACGTCGCGCACGTCGACGAACTGCACGCCCGGATCGCCGTGCAGCGCCCGGGCCTGCTCGACGGTGTAGGTGGTCACGAGTTCCATCGCCTCTTCGACCAGCGCCTTCGATGTCTTTTTCATCATCAAAATGGACCTCTTTCCAGCCAGCGCTCGATCTGCGGCCTGCGGTCGTTGCCCCAGAACGGCTCGTTGTCGATCATGAAAAACGGCGCACCGAACACGCCGGCGGCGATCGCCGCCTCGTTCTCCGACTTGAGGCGCAGCTTCCACGCGGGGTCGTTCCACACCGCCTCGGCCTCGTGGGGATCGAGGCCGAACTCCGCGGCGAGCACCTTGAGTTGGCCGGTATCGCTCAAGTCCACACCGCGCGCGAAATAGGCACGCAGGCAGTGCCGCGCCCAGTGGCTGCCGGTCGCGTCGCGCTTGTCGTTGAGCCACCAGAACACACGCGCGGCGTTCTGCGTGGGAATCGGGAACTTCTCGGGGTTCTTCAGCGGCACGCCGGCAAAACGGGCGGAGCGTTCGAAGTCGTGCAGCGAGTACTCGCGCTTGATCGGGTGCGACACCGGACTCTTCAGTTCCGCCGCCTGGAAGGTCGCGCCGAGCAGGATCGCTTTCCACTGCACCGTGCGGCCGTGGCGCGCCGCCAGCGCCTCGATCCATTCGGACGCGATGTAGGAATAGGGCGACGAGAAGTCGAACCAGAACTGGATGGCGCGCGGCTGCATGATCGTGTCACCCTACTCCAAGGCACCGTGTGCGGCAAGGGCTGCCGCCTGTGTTCGGCCGCGTGTTCATTTGCGCCAGAACGCCGGCGTCAGCAGCACGAGGAAAGACAGCATCTCCAGCCGGCCCAGCAGCATCGCGATCGTGCAGACCCAGGTCTGGTAGTCGGTGAAGCCCGCGAAGTTGCCGGCCGGGCCGACCTCGTTGAGCCCCGGCCCCATGTTGTTGACGCTGGCCAGCGTGGCGCTGAACGCCGTGACGAGGTTCATGTCCGACAGCAGCAGCGCCAGCGTCAGCACGACGACGGTGGCGCCATAGACCAGCATGAAGCCGAGGATCGCGAACAGGATCGCGGGCCCCACCGGTTTCTCGCCGAGCTGCACCGGATGGACCGCGTGCGGGTGCACGATGCGTGCCATTTCGCGGCGGGCGTGCTTGAGCAGGATGATCACGCGGACCATCTTGATGCCGGCCCCGGTGGAGCCGGCGCTGGTCGCCATCCCCGACAGCAGCAGCATCAGCACCGGCGCGAAGACCGGCCACTTCGTGTAGTCGGTGGTCGAGTAGCCGGTGGTCGACGCGATCGACACGACGTTGAACAAGGCCGTGCGCACCGCCTCGATCGGGTCGGCGTAGGTTCCCTTGAGCAGCAGCAGCCCCGCGACGAAGAGGCTGGCGCCGACCATCAGCGCGAGCGTGGAGCGAAGCTCCGGGTCGTGCCACAGCGGCTGCATGCTGCGCTTGCGGATCGCGACGAAGTACAGCGCAAAATTACAGCTCGCGAGCAGCATGAACGGGATACAGATCCACTCCAGCAGCGGGGAGGCGAAGTGGCCGAAGCTCGCGTCGTACGACGAGAGTCCGCCGAGACTCACGGTCGAGAACATGTGCGTCCACGCATCGAGCGCGTTCATGCCGGCCAGCCAGTAGGCGAGCACGCATACCAGCGACACGGCACAGTAGACGGTCCACAACCCCTTGGCGGTTTCGGTGATGCGCGGCGTCAGCTTCGTGTCCTTCATGGGCCCGCCAGACTCGGCACGCAGCAGCTGGCTGCCGCCGACACCCAGCAGCGGAAGGATGGCCACCGCGAGGACGAGGATGCCCATGCCCCCCAGCCACTGCAGGAAACAGCGCCACAGGTTGATCGAACCAGGCAGTGCATCGAGCCCGCCAAGCACGGTGGCGCCTGTCGTCGTCAGACCGGACATCGCCTCGAAATAGGCGTCGGTGAATGACATCGGCGTGCCGGCCTTCGAAAAATACAGCAGCAGCGGCAGGGTCGCGAACAGCGGCAGGCCGGTCCAGGCGAACGAGACCAGCAGCACGCCGTCGCGCCGCTGCAATTCGCGCCGGTGGCGGCGCCCGAGCAGCCACATCACGAGGCCGGCGGTGAATGTGATCGCGATCGCCGGTGGGTAGGCGGACATCGCCGCGTCGTGGGTGACCGCCGAGACGCCGAGCGGAACGAGCATCGTCGCGGAGAACACCATCACGATCGCGCCGAGCAGACCGAGAACGGGCAGCAGGTTGACCATGTCAGCTCACCGGAGGATGTGAGGCCATCCTCAGAGATACATCGCGCCGACCTGGAACAGCTTCTCGACGTCGCGCACCATGCGCTTGCGGGGCAGGAACACGACGACGTGGTCGTCGGCCTCGATGACCGTGTCGTGATGCGCGATGATCACCTTCGCCTCCTCGCCCTCGCCGCGCACGATCGCGCCGATCTGCGCGCCGCTCGGCAGCGCCAGCTCCTCGATGCGCCGGCCCACCACCTTGGACGACTTGCGGTCGCCGCGCGCCACCGTCTCCAGCGCCTCGGCGTCGCCGCGGCGCAGGCTGTGCACCACTTCGACGTCGCCGCGCCTCACGTGGGCCAGCAGCTCGCCGATCACGGTCTGCGCCGGCGACAGCGCGATGTCGATCTGCGTGCCCTGCACGAGGTCCGCATAGGCCTTGCGGTTGATCAGCGCCAGCACACGCTTGGCGCCCATGCGCTTGGCGAGCAGGCAGCCCATGATGTTGTCCTCGTCGTCGCTGGTCAGCGCGAGGAACAGGTCGGTGTCGTTGACGTGCTCCTCTTCGAGCAGCTCCTCGTCGGTGGAGTCGCCGCACAGCACCAGCGTGTCCACCGGCAGCTGCGTCGACAGGTACTCGCAGCGCTTGGCATCGTGCTCGATGATCTTCACGCGGCACTCCCCGCGCAGCTGGCGCGCGAGCCGCAGTCCCACCTTGCCGCCGCCGGCGATCATCACGCGCTTGACCGGCTGGTCGCGCCGGCGCAGCGTGTCCAGCACGCGGCGGATGTCCTTGGTCGCCGCGAGCACGAAGACCTCGTCGCCGGGTTCGATGCGCGTCTCGCCTTCGCACAGCACCTGGTAGTCCTTGCCGCGTTCGTCCATGCGGTAGATCGCGACGAATCGCATGTCGATGTTGGGCACGAGTTCGGGCAGCTCCGAGATGATGTGCCGCACCATAGGCCCGCCGCTGATCGCGCGGACCGCGATCAGGCTCACCAGGCCGTCGGCGAACTCGAGAACCTGCAGCGCCTCCGGATACTCGATCAGCTTGCGGATGTAGCGCGTCAGCGATTCCTCGGGGCAGATGACCTCGTCGACCGCAAAGCCCGCGCGGCTCATCAGCGACCCGGCCTCGGGGAACTCGGGCGAACGCAGGCGCGCGATCGTCGTCGGGATGTTGAACATCTCGTGCGCGACCTTGCAGGCGACGAGGTTGGTCTCGTCCAGCGCGGCGCAGGCGATCAGCATGTCGGCGTCCTGCGCGCCGGCTTCAGTCAGCACCGAGGGCTGGATGCCGTTGCCGACCACGCCGCGCAGGTCCAGCCGGTCTTGCAGCACGTGCAGGCGCTCCGGGTCCATGTCGACGACGGTGATGTCGTTCTTTTCCGACACCAGGCTCACGGCGACACTTTCGCCGACGCGGCCGGCGCCGAGGATGATGATGTTCATGCGAGGCTTCCGGTGAACGCGACCGTGCGGTAGCGCACTGCCACGGCGCCGGCATCGGCGAAACGATCGAACACCGCGTCGACGCGGCGCTGCACGTCGGCACCCAGCGGGCTCTCGGCTGCCGGCATGTACGAACGCGAAAACACGAGCGCGCGCAAGCCGGCACGGTCGAGGCGGTGCGCGTGCGGTACGGCGATCTCGCGGATCGGCGCAGCGGCGAAGAACAGCGGCACGCGGGAGCGGTCCTCCGCCGCGAGCAGCGCCGCGCGCTTGGCGCCGCCGAATTCGCCGAAAAGCTCGTCGAGGGCGGCCTGCAGCGGGTCACTGAGCCAGCGGTCGTTCCAGATCAGCGCCACCTGGCCGTGGGGTTTCAGAATGCGCCGGAACTCCCGGCGCGCGCCGTCGATGTCGAACCAGTGGAAGGCCTGCGCGGCGGTGACGAGGTCGACGGACGAGTCGGGAAGCGTCGTCGCTTCGGCGCTGCCGGCCGCGCTGCGATAGCCCGGCATCGCGCCCAGTTGCACATCGGCCGCGGCGCGCATCGCGTCGCTCGGCTCGACCGCGACGACGGCATGCCCGCGCTGGAGCAGCGCCCGCGTCAGCCGGCCCGTGCCGGCGCCGACATCGGCGATCACGGCGCCCGACGCCAGCACGCCGGTCTCCACGAGCGCGTCCAACAAGGCCGCCGGGTAATCCGGCCGCGCCGCATACGCGTCGACCTTGGACGAAGACACCGACGTTGCGCCGCCGTCGGCCTGGTACAGCGCGCGCAACGCCGCACCCGCGTCGTCCGCTGGACCGCTCATGCCAACGCCCGACCGATGAGGATCTTCTGCACGTCCGACGTGCCTTCGTAGATCTGGCACACCCGCACGTCGCGGTAGATGCGCTCGACCGGGAAGTCGCTGACGTAGCCGTAGCCGCCGTGAATCTGGATCGCGGCGCTGCACACCGATTCGGCCATTTCGCTGGCGAAGAGCTTGGCCATCGCGGCCTCCTTCAGGCAAGGCTGGCCGGCGTCCTTCAGGCTCGCCGCGTGGTGGATCAACTGGCGCGCCGCTTCGATCTTCGTGGCCATCTCGCCGAGGCGGAACTGCACCGCCTGGTGCTCGAAGATCGGCTTGCCGAACGCCACGCGCTCCTTGCTGTAGGTCAGCGCCGCCTCGAACGCGGCGCGCGCCATGCCGACACTTTGCGCGGCGATGCCGATGCGCCCGCCCTCCAGCCCCGACAGCGCGATCTTCAGCCCCTGGCCCTCGTCGCCGATCAGGTTCGCTTCGGGGATGCGGCAGTTCTCGAACAGGATCTGCGCGGTGTCGCTCGCATGCTGGCCCATCTTGTCCTCGACGCGCGCGACGATGTAGCCCGGCGTGGCCGTCGGCACGATGAAGGCGCTGATGCCCTTTTTGCCGGCGTTCTTGTCGGTGACGGCCATCACGATCGCGACGTCGCCGTTCTTGCCGCTGGTGATGAACTGCTTGACGCCGTTGAGCACGTAGTGGTCGCCGTCCTTCACCGCCGTCGTCTTCAGGCCGTCCGCCTGCGACCCGACGTGCGGCTCGGTCAGGCAGAACGCCCCGAGCATCTCGCCGCGCGCGAGCGGCTTGAGCCACTGCTCCTTTTGCGCGTCGCTCGCCCACGCCATCAGGATCGAGCAGACCGGGCAGTTGTTGACGCTGACCACCGTGGACGTCGCCCCGTCCCCGGCGGCGATCTCCTCGAGGATCAGCGCGAGGCTCAGGTAATCGAGCCCGGCACCGTCCCACTCGGTCGGCACGGCCACGCCGTAGCAGCCGAGTTCGGCCAGCCCGCGCAACTGCTCCGCGGGAAAGTGGCAGTCGCGATCCCATTGCGCGGCGTACGGCGCGATCTGGTCCTGCACGTAGGCGCGCACAGCATCCTGCACGGCGCGATGGTCTTCACTCAGCAGCATGGGCTCTCACCACTCGATGGGTGATCCGTCGTGGTTCAAAAACCGCCCATTGTCCGCTGGAGTGAGGCCGGCCAGCACGCGGCGCATGTCGGCCACGCTTTGCTCGACCGGCAGGTCGGCGCCGGCGCCGCCCATGTCGGTGCGCACCCAGCCCGGGTGAAAACTTACGCACACGGCACGGCCCAACAGCACCAGCGACGCATCCTTGAGCACCGAGTTCAGCGCCGCCTTCGACGCCCGGTACAGCCAGCCATCGGCCGACCCGCGCGGCCCGATCGCGCCCATGCGCGACGAGATGAGGGCCAGGCGAGCCTCCGGCGCGAGCGCATCGACGAGCTGCGCGACCACCCGCATCGGACCGAGCACGTTGGTGCGCATCACGCTGTCGAAATCGGCTTCGGAAGGCGGCTTCAGTCCGCTGGTTCGCGGCCCGTAGACGCCGGCCGCGACAACGACCACGTCGAACGCGGCGCCGTCGATCTGCCAGCCGAGCCGCGAGGCGCTTTCGGCGTCGGCGACGTCCAGCGCGATCGCTTTCGCGCCGAGCCGGCGCAGGGCTTCCAGCGCATCGTCATTCCGCGCGGTGGCGGTGACCTGGTCGCCCGCCTGCCGGTACTGCCGGACGAACTCGTGCCCGATGCCGCGCGAGGCGCCGACGATCATCACGTTCACGGCGGGGACTCCTTCACCAGGATGGTGCCGCGCGCAACGACCGCCGGCCGCCCGTGCGACACCGAGGCCGCACCGTCGAGGTGGGCGAGCAGGCCTTGCAGCTTGCCGTTCCACTGCACGGTCGCGACCTTCCACTGCAGCGTCACGTCCTGTTCGGCGAACACCGGGCCCTTGAACGCGAAATTCATGTTCAGGCACAGCATTTCGCGGCGCACGCCGTCGTCGCTGCGCGAGAAATGCGTCGCGAGCATGCCCATCAGGATCGCGGCCGTGTGCTGGCCGCTCGCGATGATTTCGCCGAAGCGCGCCCGCTGCGCCACCTGGATGTCGGTGTGCAGGGGGTTCGCGTCATGGCTCATCCGGGCGAACGCGATGATCTCCTCGCGCGAGACGCGCACGGTCTTGCTCACCGTCTCGCCGGCGGCAATCAGGTGTTCGGTCGCTCGGGCATCCAAAATCAGAGCATCTCCACGGCCATCGCGGTCGCTTCGCCGCCGCCGATGCACAACGCGGCCACGCCCTTCTTCAGGCCGCGCTTCTTCAGCGCGCCCAGCAGCGTGACGACGATGCGCGCGCCGCTGGCGCCGATCGGGTGGCCGAGCGCGACCGCGCCGCCGTTGACGTTGACGATCTCGTGCGGCAGCTTGAACTCCGCCATCGCGGCCATCGTGACCGCGGCAAAGGCTTCGTTGACTTCCCACAGGTCGACGTTCTTCGCCTCCCAACCGGCCTTCTTCAGCACCTTCTCGATTGCACCGACCGGGGCGGTGGTGAACCACTCGGGCGCCTGCGCGTGCACCGAATGGGCGACGATGCGCGCGATCGGCTTCATGCCCATCTTCGCGGCGGTCGACTGGCGCATCAGCACCAGCGCGGCGGCGCCGTCGGAAATGCTGGACGACGTGGCAGCGGTGATCGTGCCGTCTTTCTTGAACGCGGGTTTCAGTCCGGCGATCTTGTCGAGCTTGGCCTTGAACGGCTGCTCGTCGGCCTTGACGACGGTCTCGCCGGCCTTGCCGGGCAGCGTGACGGGCGCCATTTCCCACTCGAAGCTGCCGTCTTCGTTGGCCTTCTTCGCGCGCTGCGTCGATGAAATCGCGAACTGGTCCATCGCCTCGCGCGTGAAGCTGTACTTGCCGACACACTGCTCGGCGAATACGCCCATCGCCTTGCCGCGCTCGTAGGCGTCTTCGAGGCCGTCGAGCGCCATGTGGTCGTACAGGCTGGTCGCGCCGTACTTGACGCCTTTGCGCACGAAGCTCAGGTGCGGCGCGTTGGTCATGCTTTCCATGCCGCCGGCAACCACCACGTCGGCCGATCCGGCGGAGAGCATGTCGTGCGCGAACATCATCGCCCGCATGCCGGAGCCGCACATCTTGCTCATCGTGACGGCGCCGGCCGAATCGGGCAGGCCGGCGCGGCGCATCGCCTGGCGGGCCGGCGCCTGGCCCTGGCCGGCCATCAGGCAGTTGCCCATCAGCACTTCGTCGACACTGTCGCCTGGCACGCCGGCACGCTCGACGGCGGCCTTGATCGCTACGGCGCCCAGCTCCCAGGCGGCGACATTGGAAAAGTCACCCAGCAGGCCGCCGATCGGGGTGCGAGCGGCGGAGACGATGACGACGGGATCGGTGGACATGGCGAACTCCTTTTTCAACGGTCATTGAAGGTCGGACGACTGCGACAGGTCACGGGCCTGCCGAAGGCGGCGCTGGTGTTTGAAGCGTTTGGCCGCTTCGTACGGAAAGACATCATGCACATGGCCCGCAAGAATGCGCTCCTTGTGGCCTTGCCAGAAGCCGGCATCGAGCAAGTCGGCATGGTGTTTCATGAAGACGTCGCGAATGGTCGGGTTGCCCAGCAGAAACGGCTCGAAGGTCTCGGGAAACACGTCTTTCGGGCCGACCCGGTACCAGACCTCGCCGGACATTTCGTCCTCCGGCGTGCGCGGTTCCGGCACGCGGCGGAATTGGCATTCGGTCAGGTACTCGATCTCGTCGTAATCGTAGAACACGATTTTGCCGTGGCGTGTGACGCCGAAGTTTTTCCAGAGCATGTCGCCGGGAAAGATGTTGGCGGCCACCAGGTCCTTGATTGCATTGCCATATTCGATCACCGCGCGCTCGATCTGCTCGTGGGTGGCGTCCTGCAGGAAGATGTTCAGCGGCACCATGCGGCGCTCGATGTACAGGTGGCGCAGCACGAGGTCCTCGCCGTCCTCCTCGACCAGGCTCGGACAGAAGTGCGTCAGCTCGTCCACCAACTCGTCTTCGAAGCGCATGCGCGGGAAAGCGACATTCGAGTATTCGAGCGTATCCGCCATGCGACCCACGCGGTCGTGCTGCTTCACGAGCAGGTATTTGCTCTTGATCAACTCGCGCGTGGTGTCCTTCTGCGGCGGGTAGAAGTCCTTGATGACCTTGAAGACGAACGGAAACGACGGCAGGTCGAACACCAGCATCACCATGCCCTTGATGCCCGGCGCGGTGCGGAACTTGTCGCTGGAGTGGCGCAGGTGGTACAGGAAGTCGCGGTAGAACAGGTTCTTGCCTTGCTTGTGCAGTCCGAGCGCGCTGTAGATCTCGGAGCGCGGCTTGCGCGGCATCATCGAGCGCAGGAACTGCACGTAGGCCGACGGCACCTCCATGTCGACCATGAAATAGGCCCGCGCAAAGCTGAACAGCATCTGCAGGTCGTCTTCGCCGAACAGCACCGTGTCGATCGCCAGTTCACCTTGCGCCGTATGCAGGATCGGAAGCGCGAACGGCAGCTCCCAGAAGCCGTTGATGACCTTGCCGACCAGGTAGGCGCCCTTGTTGCGGAAGAACAGGCTGGACAGCACCTGGACCTGGAAATTCGCACGCATGCGGAAGTCGCCCAGCTGGTCCAGCACCGCTGCGAGCACGTGGTCGATGTCGCGCGGCAGGTCTTCGAACGGCCGCGCGAGCTGGAAGTTCGTGACGATGCGCAGCCACGTGTCGCGCAGCGTCTCTTTCGTCGGGTAATAGGCGCGGTAGGTCGGCAGCGCGGCCGGCTCGTCGTTCTCGATGTACTCGGTGGACACCGCCGGGCGCACGAAGATGAAGTCGTTGTTGAAGTAGCTGCGGTGCAGAATCTTCGTCGTGACCGAGTTGAAGAAGGTCTCGGCGAGCTCGGGCTGGTGGTGGTTGGTCAACAGGCCGATGTAGTGCAGCTTGACCTCCTGCCACACGTCCATCGACAGCGCGCCGGCGTTGAACTCGCGCTGCAGCCGCTCGGCACCTTCGTCGACGCGTTTGTCGTAGAACTCGATGCGCTCGCGCTGCGCCCGCTGCTGGCCGTGCCAGTCGGCGGCCTCGAAACGCTCCTTCGCCAGCGCATTGGTTTCCTGGAACAGCCGATAGTGGCGGTTGAAGCCGTCGAGCATCGCCTGCGCGATGTCGAAGGCCCGACTGTCGCTCAGCGCCCGCGGGAAGACCGCATTGCGCATCAGCGCGGTTCCGTGGGGGCGTAGCGGCGCTGCACCGACGCCAGCGCCGACTGGTAAGCCGGGACCACGTCGTCCGGGCCGCTGGAGGTCATCGCCAGGTCCTCGAGCAGGCCGTTGTGCAGGCCGTAGAACCAGCCGTGCACGACGACTTTCTGGCCGCGCTGCCAGGCGTCCTTGACCATCGTCGTGCCGCAGACGTTGAGCGCCTGCTCGATGACGTTCAGCTCGCACAACGCATCGACTCGGCGCGATTCGTCCACCGTCGCCAGCCACGATGCATGGCGGTCGCGCACGTCCTGCACGTGGCGCAGCCAGTTGTCGGCGATGCCGACGCGGCGGTCGTTCAGCGCCGCGATCACGCCGCCGCAGCGCGAGTGGCCGACGACGATGATGTGCTTGACCTGCAGCACGTCGGTCGCGAACTGGATCACCGACAGGCAGTTGAGGTCCGAATGCACGACGACGTTCGCGACGTTCCGGTGCACGAACAGCTCACCGGGCAGCAGGCCGACCAGCTCATTGGCCGGCACGCGGCTGTCGGCGCAGCCGATCCACAGGTATTGCGGTGCCTGCTGCCGCAGCAAGCTCGTGAAAAAGCCGGGCGTGCGCGCTTCGGTTTCTTGCGCCCAGCGTTGGTTGTTGTCCAGCAGTTCGCGGAGCTCGGTCGTCATATTGCTGCGGCGCGCCAAAGGGGTCGAGTTTACCGGTCAGCCGTCTAGCACGCCTCCTGGGTGGCCCGTGTCTGTTGCTTATTCAACATCTATGTTATATAGTCAACCAATGCTCTCCAACGACCAATGGATGTTGCTGATCGCGAGCCTGCCGACGGCCCAGACGGCCGCGCGCATGCGCCTGTGGCGGGCGCTGAAAGCGACTGGTGCCGCCACGCTGCGCGACGGCGTCTACCTGATGCCCGATGGGGCGCTGGCGGCGGACGTGCTGTCGGCGCTGGCCGACGAGGTCCGCCAAGCCGGCGGCGACGCGTGGCTGCTCAGCGCCGTGCCGGCCGATCCCCAGGAATCGGCGGGTTGGCGGCAGCTGTTCGATCGCAGCGCCGACTACGCCGAGCTGATCTCCGAGGTCCGCGATGCCGACCCCTCCACGTGGCCGGCGTCCCAGACCACGCGACGCATGCAGGCGCTGTGGCGCCGCCATGCGCAGATCGTGCAGACCGACCACTTCCCGGGCGAGAGCCAGCGCCAGTCGCAGGCCGCACTCGAGACGCTGCAGACGGCCTTGCTGCGCCTGACCAGCCCGGACGAACCGCATCCGAGCGAAGCGGCGCTCGAGCGGCTGCCCGTCGCGGACTACGTCGGGCGGACTTGGGCGACGCGGCGCCGGCCCTGGGTCGACCGCCTCGCCAGCGCCTGGCTGATCCGGCGCTGCATCGACCCCCAAGCCACATTCCGCTGGATCGAGACGCCCGAGCAGTGCCAGGCCGGCTGGCTCGGCTTCGACTTCGACGGCGCGCACTTCAGCCACACCGGCCCGCGCGTGACCTATGAAACGCTGCTCGCGAGCTTCGGGCTCGAAGGCGACGCGGCGCTCGAACGCATCGGCGCGCTGGTGCACTTTCTCGACGTCGGCGGCGTGCCGGTCGCGCAGGCGCCGGGCATCGAAGCCGCGCTCGCCGGGCTGCGCGAGCACCTCACCGACGACGACCGATTGCTGGACGCCGCCTGCGCCGTGTTCGACGGCCTGCGGCGTGCGCTGACTCCTTCCGAAAGCACTGCATGACACCGACGGACCGCCCCCGCTCGCCGAGCTTCCGCGAGGCCTTCGCCTTCTGGCTCAAGCTCGGCTTCATCAGCTTCGGCGGCCCCGCCGGGCAAATCGCGGTGATGCACCAGGAGCTGGTGGAACGCCGGCGTTGGATCTCGGAGCGGCGGTTCCTGCACGCGCTGAACTACTGCATGGTGCTGCCCGGGCCGGAGGCGCAGCAGCTCGCCACCTACATCGGCTGGCTGCTGCACCGCAGCTGGGGCGGCATCGTCGCCGGCGGCCTGTTCGTGCTGCCGTCGCTGTTCATCCTCGTGGCCCTGTCGTGGATCTACATGGACTACGGACAGACGCCGCTCGTGGCCGGCCTGTTTTACGGCATCAAGCCGGCGGTGACGGCGATCGTGCTGCATGCGGCGCACCGCATCGGCTCGCGGGCGTTGAAGAACGGCGCGCTGTGGGCGATCGCCGCCGCCGCGTTCGTAGCGATCTTCGTGTTGAACCTGCCGTTTCCGCTGATCGTGCTGGCGGCCGGCGTGGCCGGCGCCGTCGGCGGACGCGTCGCCCCGCAGCGCTTCGCGATGGGCGGCGGGCACGGTGCTGCGCAGCACGACTTCGGTCCGGCCGTGATCGACGACGACACGCCGCCGCCCGCCCACACCCGCCACCGTTGGAGCCGCTTCGCCGGCATCTGCGCCGCCGCCGTGCTGCTGTGGGTCGGCGCGATGGCCGCGCTGCTCGCCGCCGGGGGCTGGAGCGGCACGCTGACGCAGATGGGCTGGTTCTTCACGAAGGCGGCGATGCTGACGTTTGGCGGCGCCTACGCGGTGCTGCCGTATGTGTACCAAGGCGCCGTGGAGCAGCACCAGTGGCTCACCGCGCCGCAGATGATCGACGGCCTGGCGCTCGGCGAAACCACGCCGGGCCCGTTGATCATGGTGGTCGCCTTCGTCGCCTTCGTCGGCGGCTGGACCCACGAGGTGCTGGGGCCCGGCGCGCTGGCCGCGGCCGGCGCGCTCGCGGCGACGGTGGTCACCTTCTTCACCTTCCTGCCGTCCTTCGTTTTCATTCTGCTCGGCGGCCCGCTGGTCGAGTCCACCCACCACAACCTGCGCTTCACTGCGCCGCTGACGGCGATCACCGCGGCCGTCGTCGGCGTGATCGTCAACCTGGCGCTGTTCTTCGCGTACCACGTGCTGTGGCCGCGCGGCTTCGACGGGCCGTTCGACACGGCCAGCGCGCTGATCGCGATCGGCGCCGGGGTCGCGCTGTTCCGCTTCAAGCGCGGCGTGATGGAAGTCATTGCGGCATCGGCCGTCATCGGCCTGCTGGTTTCGCTGGCACGCCACTTTTTCTAGGAGGTTCAGATGGACACTCGGATCGACAACACCGCCGCGGACTTGCAGCGCCTGTACCGCGGCGTTCTCGGCGGCGACGGGACGATCGAGCCCGGCGGCCTGACGGTGGCCTTCGAGCGCGACTTCGGCTCGTTCGCGCAGTGGCAAGCCGCCTTCGCGGCGATGGCGCAGACGCCGGGCTGGACCGCGCTCGCGTGGTCGCCGGCGCAGGGGCGGCTCGTCCACCAGCGTGCGGCCGACGACGGCGTGCCGCTGCTCGCATTCGAGCCGCGGCTGCACGGCGGCAGCGTGGACGATTTCATCCGCCAGATCCGCTGGGCGGTCGTCAACGACGCCTATGCGGCCGCGGTCGAGCGCACGACCGCCGAACTCGGCATGACAGCGCAGGCCGCGCGCGCTTCGGCGATGCAGATCGTCGACGTGCGGCGGGCCGCCGCCTTCGATCAGGCCGGCGAGCAACTGCCCGGCGCCGTGTGGCGCGACCCCACGCAGATCGCCGCATGGGCCGATGCGCTCGACCGCCGCCAGCCGGTGCTGGTGTACTGCGTCTACGGCCACGAGGTGGGCCGCTCGACGGCGCTGGCGCTGCGCCTTCGCGGCGTCGATGCGCACTTCCTCGTCGGCGGCGTCGCCGACTGGCAGCGCGATGGCCATCCGATGGAGGTCAAATCATGAAATGGGTCACCCGCGAACGCCCGAAGATCGACCGCATCGCCTGCCCCTGGCTGATCACGCGCTTCATCGACACCGCGCCGGAGTTCCTCTATGTCCCGGCCGGCGATGTGCTGACGGTGGCCGCGGCCACCGGGGCGACGCCGTACGACATTCCGGGCGTCGAGATGTCGCACGACGGCGAACAGTGCAGCTTCGATGCCTTCCTGAAGAAGCACACGCTCGACGACCCGGCCTTGCAGCAGCTCGCGGGAATCGTGCGCGGCGCCGACACCTCGCGGCTCGATCTCGCGCCGCAGTCGGCCGGCCTGTACGCGATCTCGCCGGGGCTCTCTCACTGCTTCGCCGACGACCACGAGATGCTGCGCCACGGCATGGTGATGTACGACGCGCTGTACGCGTGGTGCAAGTCGTGCCAGAAGGAAACCCACAACTGGCCGCCGGGCTCGTAGTTGTATTGCCCCCTCGCCCTCTGGGAGAGGGCGGGGGTGAGGGCACGGCGCAGCAAGCGGCCGCCCGAAGCAGGATCGCCGCTACGCCCTGTTCTTCGCCCCGTCCGCCAGCAGCCGCCGCGCTTCCTTCTCGTGCGCGCGCACCTCGTCGAGGTTGGCGTGCAGATCGGTGAGCTGCTGTTCGAGCTGCGCGCGGTGCGCCGCCAGCACGACGAGGAACTTCTTCAGCTGCGCCTGCGTGTCGCGCGGCGACTCGTACATGTCGACGAGTTCCTTCACTTCCGCCAACGTGAGGCCCAGCCGCTTGCCGCGCAGCGTGAGCTTCAGCCGCGTGCGGTCGCGCGCACTGTAAATGCGGTGGCGGCCGCTGCGCTGCGGCGACAGCAGACCGCAGTCTTCATAGAAGCGAATCGCCCGCGTCGTGAGGTCGAATTCGCGTGCGAGCTGACTGATCGTGTAAGTGGGTGGCGCGGCGGGGGACGCGTGAGCGACAGCAGGGGCAGGCATGGGCGCGTAGACTCGCTGGCAATTGACGTTTACGTAAAGTTTAAGGGTTGCGATGAACGCACTGGAGCATCAATTGACCTATCCGCTCGGCGACACGCTGCCCGAGCCCGGCCGCACGCTGGAGCTGGCGCCGGGCGTGCGGTGGGTGCGCATGGTGCTGCCGTTCGCCCTGGACCACATCAACCTGTGGCTGCTGCGCGATGAGCTCGACGGCCGCGCCGGCTGGACCATCGTCGACTGCGGCATCACCAACGACGCGACGCGCGCTGCATGGGAGCAGGTGTTCGCCAACGAGCTGGACGGCTTGCCGGTGCTGCGTGTGATCGTCACGCACATGCACCCGGACCACATGGGCCTGGCGCACTGGTTGACGCAGCGCTGGAACTGCCGCCTGTGGATCAGCGCGACCGACTACAACGCCTCGCGGCTCGCCAGCAGCTCGACAACCGGCTTCGGCGGCGCGAGCGCCGCGACCTTCATGGCGAGCCACGGGCTGACCGATCCGGCGTCGGTGGAGAAGATCCGGGCGCGCTCCAACTACTACGCGAGCATGGTGCCGCAGGTGCCGGCGAGTTTCCGGCGCCTGCTCGACGCTGACGTGATCCGCATCGGCGGGCGCGACTGGGTCTGCCACGTCGGCTACGGCCACGCGCCGGAACACATGTCGCTGCATTGCCCGGCGCTCGGGCTGCTGATCTCCGGCGACATGGTGCTGCCGCGCATCTCCACCAACGTCAGCGTGATCGACCTCGAGCCCGAAGCCAACCCGCTGCCGCTGTACCTGGCGTCGCTCGAACGCATGCGTGCGCTGCCGGCCGACACGCTGGTGCTGCCGTCGCACGGCCGGCCGTTTCGCGGACTGCACACCCGCATCGACCAGCTGCAGTCGCACCACGACGAACGCTTCGCCGAGTTGATGGCCGCCTGTGCCGAGCAGCCGCAGAGCGCCGCCGATCTGCTGATGGTGCTGTTCAAGCGCAAGCTGGACCTGCACCAGACGACGTTCGCGATGGGGGAGTCGATCGCGCATCTGAACGCGCTGTGGCTCGCCGGGCGGCTGCGCCGCACGCTGCACGACGACGGGATCTACCGCTTCTCGCCGACCTGAGCCCGTCAGTCGAACACCGGCAGCACGTCGTCCTTCAGGCCGCTTCGGCGCTGCTCGAAGTCGGGCACCACCGAGCGAACCACGTCCCAGAACTTCGGGCTGTGGTCCATGTGGCGCAGATGCGCGAGCTCGTGCGCGACGACGTAGTCGATCGTCGGCATCGCGAAGTGGATCAGGCGCCAATTGAGCCGGATCGAACCGTCGGCGCTGGCGCTGCCCCAACGGGTCTGCGCCGACGACAGGCTCAAACGCGTGTAGCGCACACCCAGCTGCTGGGCAAAGTGGCGGCAGCGTTCCTCGAACACCCGCCGGGCCTGCCGCTGCAGCCAGCTCTGCACGGCATCGCGCAACTGGTCGGGCGCCGCCGTCTGCGGCAAGCCCACGTGCAGCATCAGCCGCGGCACGCCGGGCAACGCCTGGGCGTCGGTGTTCAGCACCGCGCCGGTGGCACGCGGATCGATCACGACGATCACCAGTTCGCCGAGGAACGGAATGCTGGTGCCGTCGCGCCAGTCGACCTTCTTCTGCTGCAGCCGCTGCTCGCGCTCGCGCTGCTCATGCAGCTTGCGCAGGATCCAGCGCGCCTTCTCGCGCAGCGCCAGCTCGATGTCGGCGATGCCGACCCACTTCGGCGCGTTGACGCTCAACCCTTCCATCCCGACGACGAAGCCGATGGAACGGCGGCGCACACGTTTGAGGGCGTAGGCGACGAGGTGGTCGTCGAGGCGGATCTCGCGCGAGGCCTGCGGGTGCCGAAAGAGCGCAGGTCCGGGCACACCGGCCGCCGGCGCCGCAGGCACGTCGACCGCAGGCCTCGGCACGACAAAAGCCCGCACCGGCTCCATCGGCGCGTGCTCCTCGAACAGCTTCAACTGCGCGGACTCGAGGCCGGTGAAGGGTTTCGCCATGGCCCGCGATTCTAGGGTCTGCCTTACGCGCCCGGCCTTGCGCCGGGTGCGTAAGCTTCCGGGTCCAGGCGGCGCATCTCGCCTTCGATCCACGACTCCACCTCGCGCATCAGTTCATCCGGCTCACGTCCCGTTGAGGGGATCGGCTTCCCGATCGACACGTCGATCACACCCGGCCGCAACACGAAGGACTTGCGCGGCCAGCAGCGTGCCGACGTGACGGCGATCGGCAGCACCGTCGCACCCGTGTCCACCGCCAGCCGCGAACCGCCGGCCTTGTAGACCCCCTGGCCGCCCCGTGGTGCGCGTGTGCCTTCGGGAAACATGATGACCCAGTTGCCCTGAGCCATGAAGCGACGGCCCTGCTCGGCCACACGGTTCCATGCCTCGGCCCGCCGGCTGCGGTCGATGTGCACCATGTCGAGCCGGCTCATCGCCCAGCCGAAGAACGGAATCATCAGCAGCTCGCGCTTGAAGACGTAGCACAGCGGGTGCGGCATCAGCTGCGGAAACGCGAAGGTCTCCCAGGTGGACTGGTGCTTGGGCAGCACGATCATCGGGCCCGCGCGGTCGGCCACCGCCAGGTTGTCGAGGCCGATGAGCCGCCAACGCACGCCGCAGATCACACGCGCGCCCCAGATTGCGAAGCGCAGCCAGTAGGTCGTCAACCAGTACAGCGGCGTGCCGCGGATGAAGACGGATGCAACCAGCGAGAGCACGGCCCAGGGAACGACGGTAGCGGACAACCAGAGTACGAACAGCAGCGAGCGAATCGACCAGAACAGCGTTTGCATCGACGGGTCAGAGGGTGTGAATGAATCCGGCGTGCCCGAGCAGACCGTCCAAACGCGCCCAATCAAGGCGCAAAGCGCAGCCGTAGCTCGGGCTACGTCGTTCGACAGGCTCACGATGATCGGTCGCCTTCGACAAGCTCAGTCGAGCATTTGCAACGCAGAGTGGGCGTGTTTGGGCGGGATGAGCGGGCATGTCGGATTCGTTCACACCCTCTCAGATCAGTCGCCCGAAGCCGGAGTCGGTTTCGCCGGTGATGCCGCGCAGCTGGCGCTCGCGCTGGATCATCGATTCGGCGAACGCGGGCAGGTCCGCATGCACCTGCGTGCCGGGAACGAGCCGCAGCATCTCGGCGAGCTGCTTGTCCGTCAGCATCGCCGACTTGCCGGTGCGTACCAGATGGGTCGGGCAGCCCGCCGCCATGCCGGCCTGCAGGTCACGCAGCGAGTCGCCAACCAGCGGCACCTCTTTCAGGTCGACGCCGTAGCGCTCGCCGATGAGCTGCATCAGCCCCGGCGACGGCTTGCGGCAGTCACAGGCGTCCTCCGGCGTGTGCGGGCAGAAGAACACCGCGTCGATGCGGCCGCCCTGCTTGGCGAGCATCTGGTTCATGCGCGCATGCATCGCGTTGAGCATCGCCATGTCGAACAGCCCGCGCCCGAGGCCGGACTGGTTGGTGGCAAGCACCGCGTGCCATCCCGCGTGGTTCAGCCGCGCGACGGCCTCCAGCGCTCCGGGCAGCGGCACCCACTCGTCGGGCGACTTCACGAAGTCCTCGCGGTCTTCGTTGATCGTGCCGTCGCGGTCGAAGATGATGAGCTTCACGTGCGGATTATTCAGCGATCGCGTTCAGCTCGCCAGCTTGGACAGGTCCGCGACGCGGTTCATCGCGGCGTGCAGCTGTGCCAGCAGGCCCAGGCGGTTGGCGCGCAGAGCCGGGTCGTCGGTGTTGACCATGACCTGGTCGAAGAACGAATCGACCGGGGCCTTCAGGGCAGCCAGGGCTTGCAGCGAGGCGGTGTAGTCGCCTGCGGCGAAGGCGGCTTCCGATGCCGGGGCGACGGCTTTCAGCGCCTCGTGCAGCGCCTGTTCCGCCGGCTCGGCGAGCAACGATGCGTCGACGACCGGCGCGACGCTGCCGTCGCTCTTCTTCAGGATGTTGCCGACGCGTTTGTTGGCGGCCGCCAGCGCTTCGGCCTCGGGCAGCGCCTTGAAGGCGCGCACGGCTTGCAGCCGCTTCGGGAAGTCGGCCCAGTGCTCGGGCCGCGCCTCGATCGCCGCCTCGACTTCCTGCGCGCTGTAGCCGGCGTCGCGCAGGTAGCCGACCAGGCGCTCGCGCAGGAAGAAGCCGACCTCGGCCTGCGCCTGGCCGTGGTTCTCGGGGAAGGCCTTGAACGCCGCCGACACCAGCTCAGCGGGATTCAGCGGCAGCGCGCGCTCGATCAGCATGCGGATCAGGCCCAGCGCGTGGCGGCGCAGCGCGAACGGGTCTTTGTCGCCGGTGGGCACCTGGCCGATCCCGAACAGGCCCGCCAGCGTTTCGAGCTTGTCCGCCAACGCCACCGCGACGCCGCAGGCATTGCGCGGCAGTTCGTCGCCGGCGAAACGCGGCTTGTAGTGGTCTTCGATCGCCAGCGCCACGTCGTCGGCAAGCCCGTCGTGACGGGCGTAGTAGCGGCCCATCGTGCCTTGCAGCTCGGGAAACTCGCCGACCATGTCGGTCAGCAGGTCGGCCTTCGCGAGCATCGCCGCCTGGTCGGCCTGCGCGGCGAGCGCATCGCCGCCGAGTTGCTGCGCGATCGCCCGCGCGATGGCGCGCACACGCTCGACGCGCTCGCCTTGCGTGCCGAGCTTGTTGTGGTAGACCACCTTCGCGAGGCCCGCCACACGCGACGCCAGCGTCTTCTTGCGGTCCTGGTCGAAGAAGAACTTCGCGTCGGCCAGGCGCGGGCGGACGACCCGCTCGTTGCCTTCGATCACGCGGCTCGGATCGGCGGGTCGGATGTTGCTGACGATCAGGAAGCGGTCGGTCAGCTTTCCGTTCGCATCGAGCAGCGGGAAGTATTTCTGGTTGGCCTTCATCGTGAGGATGAGGCATTCCTGCGGCACGTCGAGGAAAGCCGCATCGAAGCGGCACAGCAGCACGTTGGGCCGCTCGACCAGCGCGGTCACTTCGTCGAGCAGCGCCTCGTCGGGGATCGGACGCAGGCCCTCCCGGGCGGCCGCGGCATCGAGCTGGCGCACGATCTCGGCGCGGCGTTCGGCAAAACTCGCGATCACCGCGCCGTCGTCACGCAGCTGCGCCTCGTAGCTGTCGGCGTCGCGCAGCTCGATGGCCACCTTCACGGCTTCAAAGCGGTGGCCTTGCGTCGACCGGCCCGAGTGCAGGCCGAGCACGCCGATCGGCACGACATCGGCACCGTGCAGTGCGACCAGCCCATGTGCCGGCCGCACGAAATTCACGCTGGTCCAGCCGTCTGCCAGCTGGTACTGCATCACCTTCGGAATCGGCAGCCGGGCGATCGCCTCTTCCACCGCCTTCTGCAAGCCGTCGGCCAGCGTCGCGCCCTGGACCACGCTGTCGAGGAACAAGGCCTCGGCCTTGCCATCCATCTGCCGCTTCAGCGACGGCACGGCGCTCGCGTCGGCACCGAGCGCGGCGAGCTTCTTCAGCAGCGCGGGCGTCGGCTGGCCGTCGGCCGCGAGGCCCACGCTCGCCGGCATCAGCTTTTGCGACACCGACCGGTCGGCGGCGGCCGAGGCGACGCCACCGATGTGGACTCCGAGGCGGCGCGGCGACGCGAACGGCATGACCGTGGCGCCGGCCGAGACCAGTCCTTGCGCGCGCAGGCTTTCTGCGACCCCCCCGGCGAAGGACTCGCTCAGCTTCTTCAGCGCCTTCGGTGGCAGCTCTTCGACGAAGACCTCGACCAGCAAATTCTTCGTTGCCGTCATTGGCCAGCTTCCTTGTCCATTTGAGCGACCACCTCAGCAGCCCACGCCCTCGGAGCCATTGGAAACGGCGGATCGAGTCGTCGCCGACTCTCCCGATAACTCTGCGCGACGCTGCGCGCGAGGTTGCGGATGCGCCCGATGTAGCCCGCCCGTTCGGTCACGCTGATCGCGCCGCGCGCGTCGAGCAGGTTGAACGTGTGCGCTGCTTTCAGCACCTGCTCGTAAGCGGGCAGCGCGAGCCGCTGTTCCATCAGCAGCCGGGCCTGCTTCTCGTGGCTTGCGAACGCGCCGAGCAGGAAGTCGACGTCGCTGTGCTCGAAGTTGTAGGTGCTCTGCTCGACCTCGTTCTGGTGATAGACGTCGCCGTAGCTGACACCGGGCGTCCATTCGAGGTCGAAAATGCTTTCCTTGCCCTGGATGTACATCGCCAGCCGTTCCAGGCCGTAGGTGATCTCGCCGGTGATCGGCTTGCAATCGATGCCGCCGACCTGCTGGAAGTAGGTGAACTGCGTGACCTCCATGCCGTTGAGCCACACCTCCCAGCCCAGGCCCCAGGCACCGAGCGTCGGGTTCTCCCAGTCGTCCTCGACGAAGCGGACGTCGTTCGCCTTGAGATCAAAGCCCAGCGCCTCCAGTGAGCCGAGGTAGAGCTCGAGGATGTCGGCCGGTGCCGGCTTCAGCACAACCTGGTATTGGTAGTAGTGCTGCAGCCGGTTCGGGTTCTGGCCGTAGCGGCCGTCCTTGGGCCGGCGGCTGGGCTGCACGTAGGCGGCTTTCCAGGGTTCCGGACCCAGTGCGCGCAAGAAGGTCGCCGTGTGGCTCGTCCCGGCGCCGACTTCCATGTCGTACGGCTGCAGCAGCGCGCAGCCCTGCCGATCCCAGTAGTCTTGCAGGCGCAGGATGATTTGCTGGAAGGTCAGCATGTGGGGCGTGGACGGGGAAAACCGGGGATTCTACGGGGGTGCCCGGGCCGTCAGCGGCGCGCAAACCGAGGCAATGCGACGCAGGCGACAGCGATGGCCGCGGCGGCCAGCAGCAGCGGCCACAGACCGAACCGGCTCGCCCACCACGCGAACGGCGTCAGGCCCTCGCGGCCCTGGGCCTGCCCCTCGAGGATGCCGCGGGCGTAGGGTTTCAGCGAGTGCGTGACCTGGCCGCGGTGGTCGATGATCGCCGTCGCGCCGGTATTGGTGGCGCGCAGCATCGGCCGCTCGAACTCCAGCGAGCGCATCCGCGAGATGTGCAGATGCTGGTCGACGGCGATGTTGTCGCCGAACCAGCCGATGTTGCTGAGGTTGGCGAACATCGTCGGCGCGGTCGCCGGATCGACGAACCGCGCCGCAAGCTCCTCGCCGAACAGGTCTTCGTAGCAGATGTTGGGCGCCACGCGCTGGCCGTCGACGGCGAACGACGGCGCGTTCGGCACCCCGCGGTTGAAGTCGCCGAGCGGGATGTTCATCAACTGCGTGAACCAGCGGAAGCCGAACGGAATGAACTCGCCGAAAGGCACCAGGTGCCGCTTGTCGTAGCGGTATTCGGCGCGGCCGGGCGCGAAGCCGACCGAGGAGTTCGTGTAGCCGGTCTCGTCGTCGCCGAGCGGCACGCCGAACAGCGCATGCGTGGGTCCCGTTGCGAAGCGGCCGCGCAACGACTCCCAGAAACCCTCCGGCATCTGCTGCGGCAGGAAGGGTACGGCGGTCTCGGGCGCGACGACGAGGTCCGACGTCGCGGCGAGCAACCCATCCACGTGCCACTGCAGCGCGGCGCCCTGGTGCTCGGTGGCGAACTTCTCCTCCTGCGGGATATTCCCTTGCAGCAGCGTCACGGACAGCGTGCCGGAGGACCGAGTAAACGACGAGTGCACCGTCGAGGCCAGCGCCAGCACCGCCACCGTGGCGGCCGCACCGACCCAGCGCCGCCCGGGCTGAAGCCAGGCGAACGCCACCCAGGCGCCGAGCAGCGCGACGACGAAGCCGATGCCGTACACGCCGACCCACGGCGCGAGCGTGGCCAGCGGGCCGTCGACCTGGGCGTAGCCCGAGGCCACCCAGGGAAAGCCGGTGAAGACGACTCCCCGCGCCAGTTCGGCGATCAGCCACAGCGCGGCGAACAGCAGCGCGTCGGGCAACGGCCGGCCGCGGCGCCAGCGCGCGAAGAGACCGGTCGCCGCGCCGAGGTACAGCGAGAGGAAGCCGCTGAGCGCCAACACGGCGCCCGCCGCCATCCAGGCCGGCAAGCCGCCATAGCGGTGCATGCTGATGAACATCCACCAGGTGCCCGCGATCAGCCAGGCGGTGCCGAAGGCCCAGCCCAGCGCGGCGGCGCGGGCCGGCGCGACCGACGACACGCGCCAGGCCAGCAGTGCGACACAGCCGAGCTGCAGCCACCACGCTTCGGTGTAGAAATAGGCGAGCGTGTGCCATGCGCCGAGCGCGGCCGCCAGGATCAGGTCGAACGGGAGCGACAGCTGCGGCGCCTCGACGGCGCGGGGCAAGCGCGGCGCCATCAGGCGCCGTCGCCGGCGAGCGCCTCTTCAGGGGCCCGCGTCACCTTGAACCAGCGCACGGCGCCGCCGCGCGTAAGCATCACCGCGAACAGCAGGCCGCCGAGCGCGACCGTTTCGCCGCGGCGCGGCACTCGGCCGAGCTCGTGCGCGACCAGCCCGCCGATCGTGTCGAAGTCCTCTTCCGGCAGATGCACCGAAAACGCCTCATTGACCGCGGCGATCTCCGCGTCGCCGGCCACGCGGTGGCTGCCGTCGGCAAGCGTGTAGATGCTGCTGTCGCCGTCTTTCTCGTCGAATTCGTCCTCGATCTCGCCGACGATCTCCTCGAGCACGTCCTCGATCGTGATCAGCCCGGCCGTGCTGCCGAACTCGTCGATGACGATCGCGAGGTGGTTGCGGTTCGAGCGGAAGTCGCGCAGCAGCTCGTTCAGCCCCTTGGACTCCGGCACGAACACCGCCGGGCGCAGGAGTGTGCGCAGATTCAGTTCGGGGGCCCGCTGCAGTTTCAGCAGGTCCTTGGCCATCAGGATGCCGATGATGTTGTCGCGCTGCCCTTCGTAGACCGGGAAGCGGGAGTGCGCGGTATCGATGACCACGTGAAGCACGTCGTCGTACGGCGAGTCGATGCTCAGCATGTCCATGCGCGGCGCCGCCACCATCACGTCGCCGGCGGTCAGGCCGGCCATGCGGATCACGCCTTCCAGCATCATCCGGGACTCGGGGGCGATCAGCTCGCGGTCTTCGGCTTCGGCCAGCGTTTCGATCAGCTGGTCGGTGGAATCGGGGCCCGGGTGGACAAACTCGACGATGCGCTGGAACAGATTGCGCTTGTCGGCATGGACTTGTTTTTCGGCGCCTCGGGTGCGCACGGGTTGACTAGGATGGGGGTCGGACATCGCGCGGCGGCGAGTGAGTGGGCCAAACAGCAGCTTACCCGATCAGGATTTCACAAGTGTGCTAGCTTGGCGGGTTGCCATTCGCCCCGGCGGCCCCATCTGCCCCGACCCGGCCCGGGCGACACGAACACTGACAGGAAATACGATCATGGCCCTCATTCCCGCCACCATCCTCACCGGTTTTCTCGGCGCGGGCAAGACCACGCTGCTCAAGCGGGTGTTGACCGAAGCCCACGGGCAGAAGATCGCCGTCATCGAGAACGAGTTCGGCGACGAGAACATCGACAACGACATCCTCGTGCAAGACAGCCGCGAGCAGATCATCCAGCTCAACAACGGGTGTGTGTGCTGCACGATCCGCGAAGACCTGCGCACCACGCTGAGCGACCTGGCCGAGAAGAAGCGCAAGGGCGAGCTCGATTTCGAACGTGTCGTCATCGAGACCACGGGCCTGGCCGACCCCGGCCCGGTCGCCCAGACCTTCTTCATGGACGACGAAATTGCCGAAAGCTACCTGCTGGACTCGATCCTGACGCTGGTCGACGCGAAACACGGCGACCAGCAGCTCGACGACCGCCAGGAGGCGCGGCGCCAGATCGGCTTTGCCGACCAGATCTTCATCAGCAAGTCCGACCTCGTCGACGACGCCTCGGTCGAGGCGCTGTCGCACCGCGTCAAGCACATGAACCCGCGGGCGCCGCAGCGGCGGGTGCACTTCGGCGAGGTGCCGCTCTCCGAGGTGTTCGACCTGCGCGGCTTCAACTTGAACGCCAAGCTCGACATCGACCCGGATTTCCTGAAGGCCGACGAGCACGTCCATGATCACGATCACGATCACGACCACGACCACGACCATGAAGACGGCGAACACTGCGACCACCCGCACCACCACGTCCACGACGACGACGTGAAGTCGTTCGTGTTCCGCTCCGACAAGGCCTTCAATCCGGCCAAACTGGAAGACTTCCTCGGGGCGATCGTCCAGGTCTACGGCCCGAAGATGCTGCGCTACAAAGGGGTGCTCAACATGAAGGGCACCGACCGCAAGGTGATCTTCCAGGGGGTGCACCAGTTGATGGGGAGCGACCTGGGACCGAAATGGGCGCCGGGGGAGAAGAAGACCAGCAAGATGGTCTTCATCGGCATCGATCTGCCGAAGGACATCTTCCTCCAGGGCCTCGAGCAGTGCCTGGCCTGAGCCGACGAAGCGTTGCACCTATGCAATTGTGCAGCGCAGTCGGCTCGCTCAAAGGCCAGCCGGCGGGTCCAGAGGCAAATGCCTCACAGCCTCTGACCCGACCGGGCTCAATGAGGTTCGCCGACGCCCCGGGAAAGTCCCGGGCGCGCCGTGGCGCGTGACGATCCGCGAAGGATTTCCGCTGTTCGTGCCGCGGCACGCGCACCCGCGGAAAACAGCTACCGCGGCGCGCACGCAACGTGGCTACAATCCGCGGCGCCCAAATTCGCCCCGGTCATGAAACCGACCGAGGTCAGAGCGGGTATAACCGCCGTTGCGAGGAGACTCACGTGAGCAAGATCCCGGCCAAGCAAGCGACCCCCAAGAAGCCCGCGGCAAAGACGCCAGCGGCCAAGGTGCCGCCCAAGCCGGCGGCGAAGCCGGCGTCCAAGGCGGCGGCCAAACCCGCACCGAAGCCGGAGGTCAAGGCGCCGGCCAAGCCCAGCCATCCCGCACCGGCAGCAGCCGCCAAGCCCCATCACCCCAAGCCGGCGGCAGTGCCTTCGCCGGCGCCGGCCCCCGTGAAGGCCGCCGCGCCGGCCAAGGCGCCGACGGCCAAGGTCTCGCGCCACGGCCCCCCTCCGGCGGCGGCGCCCTTGCCGCCCCCGACCTCCAGATTCGCCGACCGGTTCGCGCCGCCTCGGCCTCCCACCCGACAAATGAACAACCTTGCAGTGGATACCCCCAAACACGCCCACAAGGCCGACCCCAAGCTCGCCAACGCCTGGAAGACCAAGGCCGGCCGAGAACTGACCGAAGCCGAGCTGCTCGCGATGCCCGACGGCGAGTACATGAACGAGAAGCAGCTCGACTTCTTCCGCGCGCGTCTGCACGTGCTGAAGGACGACCTGCTGTCCAACGCGGGCCTCACGACCGAACACCTGCGCGAAGACACGTCCATCGTGCCCGACCCGGCCGACCGGGCGACCATCGAGGAAGAGCATGCACTGGAGCTGCGCACCCGCGACCGCGAACGCAAGCTGCTGAAGAAGATCTCCCAGTCGCTGGCCCGCATCGATGCCGGCGACTACGGATTCTGTGATGAAACCGGCGAACCCATCGGCCTCGGCCGGCTGATCGCCCGCCCCACCGCTACACTGTCGCTCGAAGCCCAGCAGCGCCGGGAGCTGAAGCAGAAGATGTTCGGCGACTGAGCATCCGCACCCACGCGGGCAGCACCCCATGGCGGACCCCAAGGACACGACCAGTTTTTTCCGCAAGGTCGTGAAGTTCGTGGCCAACCCGGCCACCGAATGGAGCGATTTGGACCCACCTTCGCAGGAGGCGCGGGAGACCGAGTTCGCCAAGTCCGAGCTGAAGGCGATGATCGAGCGCAAGCGGCGCAACGACTTCGTCCGCAAGCGCGAGTTCGACATGTTGCGCAAGGTGCGCCGCGAAGGCCTGTCCAGCGAACAGCTCGCCGCCCTCGGCGGCTCCTCGAAGATCGACGATTCCGAAGCGCGCCAGGACAGCGGCGCCAAGCCCGACAGCGGCGTGAAGGCGAAGATCGACGAGATCGAACAGCAGATGGTCGGCGACACCTACCACCAGGTCCAGCGCCGCCCGCCCGAGTTCTACAACGCCCGCACACAGCCGGTGCCGATGGAGCCTGCGGCGCGCGACTCGATTCCCGCGCCGCTCGCCTCGCCGGGCGACGGCGGGCGCACGATCGACACCAGCGCGCCGTCCGAGCGCGGCCGCGGCCCGGCCACCGTGAGCCCGGGCGCGGCGGTGATGAGCCCCGGCATGTCGCCGCTGTCCCCCTTGTCGCTCGACGCCAGCTCGTCCGACTTTGCGCACCCCTTCGCGGTGGAGGTCAACGAGGTCGCCCACGACCCGGAACTTGACGAAGCGGTGATCGCGTTCGCCAACGCCGACTTCGAGCTGTGCGAACAGTCGCTGTCCACGCTGACCGGTCCCGGCGGAAGCCGCGCCGAGCATGCCGAGACCTGGCTGGTGCTGTTCGACCTGTACCGCGCGATCGGCCAGCAGAGCAAGTTCGAAAGTCTCGCCCTCGACTACGCGCAGCAGTTCGGCTGGTCGGCGCCGCAGTGGTTCTCGATGCCCAAGATGGTGGCCGAGTCGGCGTCAGGCGATGACCGCCAGAGAACTGCGCGCATCGACGGCCAAGTCGGATGGATTTGCCCGGAGTCGGTCGATTCCGAGGCGGTGGCCAAGCTGCGCTCGCAAACGCTGCAGATGCCTTTGCCGTGGGTTTTCGACTGGAGCGGCCTCAATCGCATCGATCCCGAAGCCTGCGCCCGCATGAGCGAGTTGTTCCGCGGCTGGATCCCCCAGAAGATCGACATGCGCTGGCTGAGCGGCGAGCGCTTGTTCACGCTGCTCGGCGACGCCGCGCCGACCGGTGTGCGTGACGCCGACCCCGCCTATTGGCAGCTGCGCCTGGACGCGCTGCGAATGGCCAACCGTCCCGATCAGTTCGACGAAGCGGCCATCGACTACTGCGTGACTTACGAGGTCTCGCCGCCGTCGTGGGAGCCGGCGCAATGCCAGGTGCGCATCAGCGGCTCGGATCACAGCACCGCCTCGCCGCCGCTGTCTTCGGTCAGCGAGGTCTCGACCAGCTTCGTCGAGTCGCAATTGATCGAGGACACCGGTCTGGTCGAAGTGGCGAGCGTCGAACTGTCGGGCCAGCTCGTCGGCGACATCGGCGACACACTGAAGAAGCTCAATGCCCAACTCGGCAGCACGAGCATCGTCAACGTGTCCTGCTCCAAGCTGATCCGCGTCGACTTCATCGCGGCGGGCGACCTGCTGAACTGGGTGCTCGCCCGGCGCGGCGAGAACCGCAGCGTCGGCTTCGTCGATGCGCAGCGGCTCGTGGCGCTTTTCTTCGGCGCGATGGGCATCACGGAGCACGCCAAGGTGAAAGTTCGCACGGTCTAAGGCCCCCCCGAAGCGCCTTCGGCGCTCCCCCAGGGGACGCCACCGGTGGACCGGCAAAGCCGGATCCTCGGTGGCCGCTTGGTGATGCCGGTTCATGCGTCGCGGGTATAGCTTCGGCAACATGATTAAATAAGCCCTCGTCCTCGCGCACAGCTATGGGTGCGTCGCGGGCTTGATTCCCGCCCTTTCAGCTGCAGATACCCCCGATGGAAAACTACCACGGCACGACCATCGTCAGCGTGCGCCGCGGCAACGTCGTCGCCATCGGCGGCGATGGCCAGGTGACGCTCGGCAACGTTGTCGTCAAGGCGACCGCCAAGAAAGTGCGCAAGCTCTACCGCGACCAGGTGCTCGCCGGTTTTGCCGGCGCCACGGCGGACGCCTTCACGCTGTTCGAACGCTTCGAAGCCAAGCTCGAAAAGCACCAGGGGCACCTCGTGCGCGCCGCCATCGAACTCACCAAGGACTGGCGCACCGACCGCGTGCTGCGCCGCCTCGAAGCGATGCTCGCGGTGGCCGACAAGGAGGCCTCGCTGATCATCACCGGCAACGGCGACGTGCTCGAGCCCGAGCACGGCATCATCGCGATAGGCTCCGGCGGCGCTTATGCCCAGGCTGCGGCACGCGCCTTGCTCGGCCACACCGAGCTGGCACCGGCCGACATCGTGAAGAAGTCGCTCGAGATCGCCGGCGAGCTGTGCATCTACACCAACCAGCACCACACCGTCGAAACCCTGGGGGCAGAATGAAGTCCAGCATGACCCCGCAGGAGATCGTTTCCGAGCTCGACCGCCACATCGTCGGTCAGGGCGACGCGAAGCGCGCCGTCGCGATCGCGCTGCGCAATCGCTGGCGCCGCCAGCAGGTCGACGAAAAGCTGCGCGGCGAGATCACGCCGAAGAACATCCTGATGATCGGCCCCACCGGCGTAGGCAAAACCGAGATCGCGAGAAGGCTGGCCAAACTCGCCGACGCGCCGTTCATCAAGGTCGAGGCGACCAAGTTCACCGAGGTCGGCTACGTCGGCAAGGACGTCGACTCCATCGTGCGCGACCTCGTCGACATGGCCGTCAAGCAGGAGCGTGAATCGGCGATGCGCCGCCAGCGCACCCGCGCCGAAGACGCGGCCGAAGACCGCGTGCTCGACATCCTCGTGCCGCCGGCACGCAGCGAGGTCGGCTTTGCCGCACCGCCGGCCGACAACACCGCGAGGCAGGTGATGCGCAAGCGGCTGCGCGAAGGCGCGCTCGACGACAAGGAAGTCGAGATCGAGGTCCCCGACGCGAAGCCCACGCTCGAAATCATGGGCCCTGCCGGCATGGAAGACATGGCCGAGCAGTTGCGCGGCATGTTCGCCAACATCGGCGGCACCAAGCGCAAGCTGCGCAAGGTGAAGATTGCCGAGGCGATCAAGCTGCTGGTCGAGGAAGAGGCGGCCAAGCTCGTCAACGAGGAAGAGATCCGCGCCGAAGCGCTCACGAACGCCGAGCAGAACGGCATCGTGTTCCTCGACGAGATCGACAAGGTCACGTCGCGCTCCGAGGCCGGCACCGCCGAGGTCTCGCGCCAGGGCGTGCAGCGAGACCTGCTGCCGCTGGTCGAAGGCACGTCGGTCAACACGAAGTACGGGATGGTGAAGACCGACCACATCCTCTTCATCGCGTCCGGCGCGTTCCACCTGACCAAGCCCAGCGATCTGATCCCCGAGCTGCAGGGCCGTTTCCCGATCCGCGTCGAGCTCGGCTCGTTGAGCGTCGACGACTTCGAGGCGATCCTCACGCAGACCCATGCGAGCCTCGTGAAGCAGTACCAGGCGCTGCTGGCCACCGAAGGCGTCACGCTCGAACTGCGCCCCGACGGCATCCGCCGCCTCGCGCAGATCGCCTACGACGTCAACGAGCGCACCGAGAACATCGGCGCGCGGCGCTTGTCGACGGTGATGGAGCGGCTGCTCGACGAGGTCAGCTTCGACGCGCCCAATCTCGCCGGGCAGACGGTGTCGATGGGTGGGGCGGAAGTGGACGCGAAGCTGGCGGAGCTGGCGAAGAACGAGGATTTGTCGCGGTACATTCTTTGAGCGTCACGTTGCTGCCGACTGCAGCAAGGCTTCAATGTCGTCGCGAGGAAAGCGTTCGCTCCTGCGTTCGCTGTGTAGCTTGACGTAGAAGTCGTTGAGCACAGTGGCGATCGGTGCGTGGCGACCGATGATCGCGGCGACGCTGGAAGGCAGGCCGGGGATTGCTCGGTGCAGTGCCCGTCCTTGTGCGATGGCGCGAACCAGCTCCCTTCGCTCTTGTGCGCTGCTCATCGCCGGAGCCCACACCTTGACCAGCCAGTTGACCCATTTGGCCAGGACATAGCCGCGGTCCAGGCTGGTGTTGTCTTGCAAGTAGCTCAGCTCATCGTCGGAGAGCGCGAAGCGCTGCGACGTGGCCAGCCCGAGGTCGGCGAAGTAGAGCCTGTGCCCGTCGGTAAGGATGTTGCCGTGGTGCGCGTCGCCGTGCTGCAGCCCCAACGAATTCATCAGCGGAATGTCGATCGTCAATCCGTGTTCGACCATTCGGCACGCCGATTCCATCGCAGCGGGTCCCGCGGCCAGCTGCCGGTCCAGCCATGTGGACAGGTTCCAGGGGATGTACTCGAAAACCATCAAGACGCTCGCCGTGGCATCGCCGAGTGCCCTGAGGCGCACACCCACGGCCTCGGAGTCGTCCCAATAACCGACCATGTCCCCGATGTCGGCCAGCTCCTTCGGCGCAGGCGCGGCGCTCGCTGCGGCAGCACCCTCCAGCACACGCCAGTGGTACATCAACGGAAAGCTTTCCAGTTGCCGGGCCAGGGCCCACCCGGTGGCCATCACGTTGGCGGCCAGCTCGCGCCAGACCCCGAATCCCGCTGATCCGACATTGCGCTGGTAATAGGTCGGCAACTCGAAGATGTTTGCCGTCGACCTCCGGTGTTCGGTACGCCGCTCCAGGTCCGTCAGACGCACTCGCTTCGCGAATACCTTGACGCCCTCGATGTTGAAGGCCAATGTGGTCCCGCCGATGCCCGAGCTCAATTGCTCGGCCTCCTCCACCAGTCGGGTCAACTGTAGGTCGTCGTGCAGGGCGAGCGCGGTCGAGATCCTGGCAAATCTGGCCGTGCGTTCGCCGTGTGACACGCGAACAACCGCTACAGCGCCAATCGATGCGACTGCAACGCCAGCAGCCCCTCGAAGATCAGCGTATCCACCGTCTCGAACGGCAAGTCGGTGATCGGCGCCAGCTTCACCGCTGCCCCACCGCTCATCAGCAGCGCCGGCTCCTGACCCGTGTGGGCCAGCAAGCGGCGGTGCATGCGCTCCACCGCGCCGGCAATCGAATGGGCCCCGCCGCTCATCAGCGCATCGCTGGTGTTGGTCGGAAAGTCGCGCACCTCGCCGGTGGGCGCCTTGAGAC
>DATKCI010000241.1:0-41165 GCA_035513255.1 Piscinibacter sp.
GGCGGCGACGACGTACTGGTGATCGGCATGAACAAGCAGGCACTGCTGCAGATGCGCTGCGACCGCGACCTCGTGATCGTGCCCGGCGCGACCCACTTGTTCGAGGAGCCCGGCGCGCTCGATCAGGTCGCGCGCCTCGCCCGCGACTGGTTTTTGCGCGTGCTCGCCGACGACGTCGCCGTGCGTGCCTGAGCCTGCAGAAAGGCCATCAGCGCACACTCCTCGGCGACGAGACCCGCGACACCCACCGGCGCGGCGCAACCGCCGGATGCCAGGCATCCGGTCGCTGACATAGACCAGACTAGCGGGGGCGGCACCAATGGGTAAACAGTGCTGAAGTTCCTACAGCGGCGGCTCGCTACAGATTCGTCTTGGCGCGGTCACGCAGCGCCTTGATCTGGTCGTGGTTGCGTTGCACGCCGAGCGCCTGGCGCTGCACCAGGGCCATCACCGGCTCGGGCAGATCCTGCTTCAGCGCCTTGTTGTAGCGGGCCTTCGCGGCGTCTTCGCCGCGCTCGCACTCGTCGAGCATCGCCTGGTCCGAAAAGCCGACGAGCGAGCCGCGCACGGAGACCCAGCCGCGGTGCAGTGCGCCCGAAGCGCTCCCACCCTCGTCCGGCTTGCCGCCGTACTGGACGACGTAGGGCTGCAGCTCGGCGGCAGCGCTCTTGCATTCTTCGGCGCGCTGCTGGAAGACGCTGCGGAGTTCGCTCGAGGACGTGTGCTTCGCGCAGGCATTGAAGCCGAATTCGCCATCCTTGCAGGCTTCGATCAAATCATTCAAGCAATCGACGATGTCGTCGTTGGACATGGTGTGTTCCTTTCTGGGCTGGGGAATGACGAGGTGGCGTCACTCGTCCTGATGCTGCGGGCAGGCGGCGTGCCCAACCGGCCTGCGGTTGCGGCAACGGGTATGCCGATTGCCTTCACGCCGTCATGGATGCTTCACATCACCGCGACGTCTCGGGCGGGACCCATCTGGTCGACGCAACGATGTTCTGGAGCGCCACCAGCGGCGGCGTTCGCCGCTATCTCGAAGCCAAGCAAGCCTGGCTGACTCGCAAGGTCGGCTGGCGCCACACCATCGCCGCGCCGACGGCGAGCGGGCCCGGCGTCGCCTCGCTGCCGTCGGTGCCGTTACCGGCCTCGGGCGGCTATCGGTTGCCGCTGCGCCGGGGCGCGTGCCGCGACGCGCTGGTCGGCCTGCAGCCCGACTTGATCGAGTCTGGAGACCCCTACCGTCTCGCCTGGGCGTCGCTCGACGCGGCCGACGCGATGCAGGTGCCGGCGGTGGCCTTCTGCCACTCCAACCTCGAGTTGCTGGCCGCCACGCTCGTCCGCGGGCCGCTGGCGGGTGCCGCCGCGCGCGCGGCGCGCCGCTATGCCGGCCGGCTGTACCGGCGCTTCGATCTCGTGCTCGCACCGAGCGAGGTGATGCGCCGCCATCTGCTCGACTGGGGCGTGGAGCGCGTTGCATGCCAACCGCTCGGCGTGGACGCGCAGCTCTTCCATCCGGCGCGCGCGAGCGCGATGTGGCGCAACCAGCTCGGGCTGCCGGCCGCCACGCGGTTGCTCGTCTATGCCGGCCGGTTCGCGCCGGAAAAACACCTCGACGTGCTGAGCGAGGCCGTGCAGCGGCTCGGGCCCCCGTACGTGCTGCTCGCCCTTGGCGCCGGCCCGATGCCGCCGCGCGGCGACCGGGTGATCGTGCGGCCTTTCGTCAGCGACCCGATGGCGCTGGCGCGCGCACTCGCCAGCGCCGACATCTTCGTGCACGCCGGCGACCAGGAGACCTTCGGCCTGTCGGTGCTCGAGGCGATGGCCTGCGGCACGCCGGTCGTTGCGCGCGCCGCCGAAGGCCTGGCCGAACTGGTGGACGACACCGTCGGCGCGGCGGTGCACGACGGCAGGCCCGACAGCTTTGCGCAGGCGATCGCCGCGCTGTTCCGCCACGACCGCACGGCAGCCTCGCGCCGGGCGCGCGAGCGCGCCGAGTCGTATGACTGGAACCAGGTGCTGCCGCTGTTGCTGATGCACTACCGGCAGCTGCTGCGCGAAGGCGGGCGCAAGCACAACGGCGCCAGTTCGCCCCCCCGACGCGCCGAAAGGCTGCCGCAATGAAGCCGACCTTGTGTGTGGTGCTGCACGACGTGGCGCCGGCCACGCTGCCGGCATGCGAGCGTGTACTCGCCGCCGTCGAGGAGGTCGGCGACGTGCCGATGACGCTGCTGGCGGTGCCGCGATACCACTGCGAACCGACGTCGTCGACCTTCGTGCGCTGGCTCGCCGATCGCAGCGCCGGCGGCGATGAAATCGCGCTGCACGGCTACACCCACCAGGACGACGGCGTGCCGAACGGCTTCGTCGACTACCTGCGCCGGCGCCATTACACCCGAGGCGAAGGCGAGTTCTGCGACCTCGCGATCACCGAGGCGATGCGCCGGCTGATTGCCGGCGTGCGCTGGTTCTCGCGCCAGGGGCTGTCGCTGCGCGGCTTCGTCGCGCCGGCCTGGCTGATGAGCCCCGGCACCTGGCAGGCGCTGCGCTGGCTGGACCTGAGCTACACCTGCACGCTGCGCCAGCTGGTGCTGCTGCCCGACCGCCGCAGCCTCGTCAGCCAGAGCCTGGTCTACAGCAGTTCGAGCGCCTGGCGCCGCCAGGCGTCGCTCGCGTGGAACGCCGCGCTCGCGACGGCCCAGCGCCACAACCCGTTGCTGCGGCTGGAGCTGCATCCGCACGACGCCGACCACGCGGCCATCAGGCATTCGTGGCAGCGGCTGCTCGAAACGCAGCTTGCGCAGCGCCGCGCCGGCACGCTGGCCGACGCGGCCGAGCGCTTCCGCATGCAGACCGACTGGGACCGACTCGGCCGCGACACCAACTTCGAAGAGCTAGGCAACGAACAGCAGCTAGACGACGAACAGCACGAACATCGCGGTCAGCGCGCCTATGGCCGCGCCGATCGCCACGTCGCTCGGATAGTGCAGGCCCAGCACCACGCGTGACAGCGCGGCCAGCAGCGTGAACGACCACAGCGGCAGCGCCAGCGCCGGGTGGTAGTGCACGAGCAGCATCGTGAACGACACCGCATGCATCGTGTGGCCGCTCGGAAAGCTGAACTCGTCGAGCGAGCGGCAGCACGCGCGTATCCCCGGGCACGACACGTAGGGCCGTGGCCGCGCGATGCGCTGTTTCAGCGCCTTGTAGAAGACGAGATTGACCGCGCCGAGGCCGATCATGTACAGCGCGCACTTGGTGCCGGTCGCACCGCCCCACCACGGCAACGTGGCGATCAGCGCGTACCAGAGCTTGCCGTCGCCGAGCCAGCTCACTGCCATTAGCGCGAGGACGACGGCCGGCCGCGACGCCCCGCCGTGCAGCCACAGCGCGACCGTGCGTTCGCGCGCGATCCACAGGCGGCGGCGCTCGTCAAGCAGCACAGGCCTCACCCTCCGCCACGCGGCTCGCGTGAACGAGCACGGTGTCGGCCAAGTGAGCTTCGAAGCGGCTCAGCACGTCGGTCCACTGCAGCCGCAGCGCGGCGCCGCGCGCCTGCTCGCGCATCGGGGTCAGCTCGCCGTGCTGCCAGGCAAGACTGCACACGGCGGCCACGTAGGCCCGCTCGTCGCCGGCCGGCACGAGCAGGCCGTTGCCGCAATCGTCGACGTGGTCGGCTGCCGCCGCGGCGTCGAACGCGACCACCGGCAGGCCGGAGGCGAGCGCTTCGAGCGTCACGTTGCCGAAGGTGTCCGACAGACTCGGAAAGAGGAACAGGTCGGCCGACGCGTAGTGCTGCGCAAGCACCTCGCCACGTTGCACGCCGGCGAAGTGCACTGCGGGAAAGTCGGCCTCGAGCCGGCGTCGCGCCGGCCCGTCGCCGACGACGACCATGCGCGCCGACGGCACGTGAAGGCGCACGGCCTCGAAGGCGCACAGAGCCAGCGCCACGTTCTTCTCGGCCGCGAGGCGGCCCACGTAGAGCAGCACCGGCGCGTCGTCACCCACGCCCCACTGCACGCGCAGGGCCTCGGACCGCTTGGCGGGGTCGAACAACCCCGTGTCGACGCCGCGGCCGACGACCGCGATGCGGCCGAAGCCGGCGGCCTCCAGGCTTTCCCGCACGGCGGAGGTCGGTACGAAGGTCAGCTGTGTCCGGCGGTGGAAACGGCGCAGGCAGTCGTAGACCACCGGCGACAGCCAACCGAGCCCGTAATAGCGGCTGTACTCGTGGAAGTTGGTCCGAAAATCCGACGAGACCGGCAGGTTCAGCGCCTGCGCCGCACGCAGCGCGGCCCAGCCCAGGGGCCCTTCCGTGGCCACGTGCACGAGCTGCGGCCGGGTCTGTTCGAAGCGCCGGCGCAGCGTGCCCGCGCTGGCGAGTCCCATCCGCAGCTCCCAGTACATCGGGATCGAGCAGCTCATCGTGCGCAGTTCATGCGGCGCATCCAGCGGGTCCTCGCCGCGTTGCCGCGGGCGGATCAGCTCCACTTGGTGGCCACGGGTGCGCAGGTGCCGGATCGTGCGCTCCACCGTCAATGCAACACCGTTGAGTTCGGGGGGATAGGTTTCGGTGACGAAGGCGATGCGCACAGGGGGCTTTCGAGCAGCGACGGCTGGATGGCCCTGTAAGAGCAATCGCTGTTCCCAGTGTTCGCCTCGCCGCGCTCCCTCTCCCAGAGAGACCCAGAGAGAGAGGGAAACACACTCACAACAAGAACTCAAACCCCGCGCCAGCCCTCGCGGCGGCGAGCCGGCCGCTTCCACCAGCTTGCGGTGGTCGCGCAGGAGACTGCGACGTCATCCGTGTCTGGATGCCCGTCCTCGCCGGTCGCTCGGCGGCACCCGCGCGCCGGCGCTCTTCGGGTGCTTGACCTGGCGGCGCGGGTCGAGGTTGGCGTGATCCGTCCGGTCGCGGCTCGGGCGGTCGGTCGAACGGTCGGTATCGGACTTGGGCAGCATGCAAAACTCCGGGGATCGATGTCGGTCACGGTCGAGCCGCAACGCAGCTCAAAACCGGATCGACAGTCACACCCTCGATGGGCAACCGGCGTGCCTGACGTGGCTCGCTTCGTCCCGAAGGTGAGCCCCGCTCACGGCGCGGCCAACACCCCGACAGAAGCTACAGCGCTGTGTAGTTTCGTCCCTCAGCCGCGGCCGATCGGCGGATCGGAGGCACGCTGAATGAGCAGCTTTCATGCCGGGCACACCGAGTGCTGTACCAGCGCATGGCTGCCCTGCGGAACCGTCCTTTGCGCATTCGGCACAAGCTCACCACCGCGCGATCCACGCCGTTGCGATTGCTCGCCAACGCCGTGCTGCGATGGGCGAAAGAAGGCGGCGCGCCGCTAGGCGCAGCCGTCGCCTTCCACCTGCTCTTCGCTGCGGCGGCGCTGCTCGTCGTGGGCCTGGCCGTCGGCGGCGACGGCGCCGCGCTGCTGCTGCGCGGGCTCGTCGGCCCGACGGCCGCATCGGCAATCGATGCAACCATCGAGTCAGCGGGCCGGCAACCCCAGCGTGCGCTGGCCGGCACCCTGGGCGCCGCCGCGCTGCTGGCGGCCATCGGCTGTGCGGCGGCCCAATGGCGGCGAGCGCTCGGCCACATCGGCCGCGTCGCCGCGCCGCCGCCGGCATCCGGCCAGGTGCCGGGCAACCGCTTGACCGGCTTCGCGCTGACGCTCGGCTTCGTCGTGCTGGCGATGGCCTCGCTGCTGCTGGCCACCGGGCTGGCGGCGATCGGCACCGATTCGGCATCGCCGCTGGCCCCGCTGGCCGCAACGATCGTGTTGCTCGACGCAGCAGTGGCGGCAGCCCTGCTCGTCGTCGCCTTCGCTGCCCTGCTGCAGGGTCTGTCAGACACCGCACCAGGCAGCCGGGCGTTGTGGGCAGGCGCGGGCTGCACCACCGCACTCCTCGTCACCGCCACGCATCTGGCCGGACTCTACGCGGGATGGGCGCGTGCCGATGCGTCGATCTACGACGCAGCAGGCGGTCTCGCCGTGGCGATGCTGTGGGCCTACGGCTCGGTGCAGGCGCTGCTGTTCGGTGCGGCGCTCACTGCCGCGGTGAACGACGAGCACAAGGGACAGGCCACCGGGTCGCGGCCGCAGCCTCAGCCGATGCCGGGCACCGCGCCCACGCGGCCGGTACCGGCCCCGACATCGCTGGCCGCGGTGCGCTCCAGCCGCCGTCCACCGTCGCTCGCCGCACGTCCTCGCAACACGGCGAACGGGACGTGGAAAGGCTCGGGGCAGTTGCTGATCTTTCCTGGGCGAGACAAGCGCTGACTGGCAAACGCGCGGGCGGGCAGCCGGCGCCTTTGCCGGGGAGCGGCGTTGCTCTGACTCCCGTAGGCCCGATCCACCACGGGCGCAACCTGTAAGGACTGACACCCGCCTGTGTTCGTGAGCGCACAGACCTGTGCGCCGCGCACCCCGTACAAAGCGGCACTCATCGCACAACGCGACATGTGCGCTACGCCACAGGGAAGGACAACATGAACCAGTTCTGCAGCTTCTTCACATCCCGACTCGGCCTGGTCCCTGCACTGCTGGCCGCTTTCGTGGCCGGCTGCGGCGGCGGTGGCCTCGACCCGATACTGGGCAGCCCCGGATTCACGGTCGCCATCCCGGTGACCGACACCACGCGCCCCACCGTCACGCTCACCGTGCCGGCCGCAGGTGCGACCCTGGTGCCCAACAACACCATGATCACGGCGACCTTCAGCGAAGACATGGCGCCCGCCTCGATCTCGGACACGAGCTTCACGGTGGTGAACACCACGCTCGGCGGGACCCCGGTGGCCGGCACCGTGAGCTACTCCGCCGCCGCCAGAACCGCCACGTTCACGCCGACCACTCCCGCGACGCTGGCGAGCACGACCTTGTTCACCGCCACGATCACCGCAGCGGCGACCGACCTCGCAGGCAACGCGCTGGCGGGCAACACCGCGGTGCTGCCCGCCGCGGGCAGCCACGTATGGACCTTCACCACCTCGGCCGTGGGTGACACCACTGCGCCCACGGTCCTCAGCGTGAGCCCGCTCGATGGCACGGCCGGCGTCTGCCTGACCCGCGTCATCAGCGCCACCTTCAGCGAACCGATGGACGCGTCCACCATCACCACCACCAACTTCGGCGTCACCGCCGGTGGCGTGGCCGTGGCGGGGACGGTGAGCTACGACGCACCGAGCCGCGTGGCCAGCTTCAGCACCACCGACGTGGCGGGCTTCGCGCCCAGCACGGCGTTCGTTGCGACCATCGTCTCCGGCGTCACCGGGGTCAGGGACTTGGCAGGCAACGCACTGGCCGCAGACCAGGTCTGGGGCTTCACCACCGGAACTGCCCCGTGTGTGAGCGCGGTCAACCTGCGCACTTCGGCGTCCTTCGGTGCGTTCGGCGGCGGCGCGGGGGTCACCAACCAGGGCGTCAACACGGTGGTGGGCGGCGACCTCGGCACCACGGCGGCGTGCACGCTGATCACCGGCTTCCATGACGCGGCCAACGTCTACACCGAGACGCCGCTGAACATCGGTGTGGTCAACGGCAGCATCTACTGCGGCCCGCCCGCGCCGGGAACCACCACCACCCTGGCCATCGCCACGCAGGCGCGCGCCGACGCGCTCACCGCCTACAACGAACTGGCCGCCATGCCGCCGGGCAGCGACCCAGGCGCCGGCGAACTCGGTGGGCTGGTGCTGCCGCCGGCCGTCTACACCTCCGCGGGCGGCACCTTTGCCGTCACCAGCGGCAACCTCACGCTCGATGCGCAGGGCGACGCCAACGCGGTGTGGGTGTTCCAGAGTGCGGCCGCATTGACCGTGGGCCTCTCGGCCACGCCGCGCAGCGTGCTGCTGATCAACGGGGCGCAGGCGCGCAACGTGTTCTGGCAGGTGGGCAGCGCGGCCCGCATCGAAGACGGCAGCACCATGGTGGGCACCATCATCGCGCCGGCCGGCGTCACGATTTCGACAGCCGGCCAGCTGGCCCAAACCACCCTGACAGGACGCGCCATCGGCCTCACCGCATCGGTGACCCTGGTAAACACCACCATCGTCGCCCCGTGACGGCCTGAAAGCACGAAATGAAAACACTCCACGCACTGCGCCTCACGAGCCTGGTCGGTCTTGGCTCCCTGCTTGCCGCATCGGGCTACGCCCAGGACAGCGGCTACTACTACGGCGGGCTGTCCATAGGCCAGTCGCGCGCGAAGATCGACGAGGAGCGCATCACCGCCAGCCTGCTCGCCGCGGGCCTGACCACCACGGCCATGGCGCGCGACGAGAAGGACACGGCCTACAAGCTGTTCGGCGGCTATCAGTTCAATCGCCACTTCGCGCTCGAGGGGGGCTACTTCAACCTCGGCGACTTCAGCTTCACCTCCACCACGGCGCCGGCTGGAACGCTCAGCGGCAAGATCCGGCTGCAGGGCCTGAACCTCGACCTGGTGGGCACGCTGCCGCTGACCGAGCGCTTGTCGGCCATAGGGCGCGTGGGAGCGCAGTACGCCCGGGCGCGCGACACCTTCAGTGGCACAGGTGCAGTGAGTGTGCTCAACCCCGACCCGAGCAAGAGCGCGTCCAACTACAAGCTCGGTGTCGGGTTGCAGTACGAAGTGAACCGCTCTTTCCTGGTCCGCGGCGAAGCCGAGCGCTACCGCATCAACGACGCGGTGGGCAACCGCGGCGACGTCAACGTGGTCTCGCTGAGCCTGGTGTTCCCATTCGGCCGTTCGAGCGCCCCTGCACCGCGCGTGGCGGCCGCACAGCCCGTCTACGTGGCGCCGGCTGCGGCGCCTGCGCCCGTGGTGGCGGCCGCCCCGGTCGTGGCGCCCGTCGCGGTGGTGCCCGAGCGCCGGCGCGTGAGCTTCTCGGCCGATTCGTTGTTCACCTTCGACCAATCGACCATCCGGCCCGAGGGCAAGACCGCGCTCGACACCTTTGCGAAGGACCTGCACGGGACCCGCTTCGAGGTGATCACCGTCGAAGGGCACACCGACCGATTGGGCTCACAGGTCTACAACCAGACGCTGTCGTCGCAGCGTGCCGAAGCGGTGAAGTCCTACCTCGTCCACTCGGGCGGGATCGATGCCGCCAAGGTCTCGGCCGTGGGGATGAGCGAGTCCACGCCCGTCACCCAGCCCGCCGACTGCAAGGGCAGCAAGGCCAACCCGACACTCATCGCATGCCTGCAACCGGATCGACGCGTCGAAGTGGAAGTTGCCGGTACCCGATGACAACGGTCGACGAAGGCAGAGCGCGCGTTCTTTCGCCCGTTGTCGCGTACGGAGCAGGCGGCGTTCAGGGACATGTTGAAGCGACTTCGCATCGCGCGTCACAGGTGCGAATCGGTCAGGGCGGCGTGCAGTCCCGGCCTTCGCACAGGACGTTCCAGCCATCAAGATTCGACCAGCGGCCAGGTCAAGACCAGCCGCGTGCCATGCGATGCGCTGTCGATCTTCAGAGTTGCGCCAATGGCGTCGGCGCGTCGGTGCAGGTTGCGCAGTCCGTGGCCTGGCCCACTACGCAGTGCGCCACCTTGGCCGTCGTCGCTGACCTCGATCTGCACGACGTTCTGTTCGATGCCAAAGCGGACGTGCAGAGTACGGGCGGCGGCATGTCGTATGGCATTGCTGGCCGCTTCGTCCAGAAGGCGCAGTAACTGCAGCGTTTCGCCAGGACCGCAGCGCGGCAGCAAGGGCAGCTCGCCCGGCGACCAGCGCAAGTGCACACCTGAACCCGCCAGCCGGCGCTCCAGCCGGTGGCGGAAGCCGGCAAGCGCGGTCTGCAGGTCACCGGCGGGGACCTCCAGCGAGTGGATCACCAGGTGCAGGTCGGCCATCGCTTCGGCAAGCGCAGGCTCCAGATCGGCCGCCGTCAACGCACCCGTGCGCGCACGCGCCAGCAGTGCTACCAGGTGCCCACCCACACCGTCGTGCATGTCCTGCGCGATGCGCTCGCGCTCGGCGACCAGCCAGCGCTCACGCTCCAACTGCTGCAGCCGCGCCTGCGCAACCTCGCTGTGCGCCACGGCCTCCTGCACCCGTTGCCGCAACTCGTCGTTCATGCGTTCCTCCGCCGTCAAGCTGCGCCCAAAGCGCATCACCAGCACGCCGCTGTAGGCGCAGAGCACGGCCGCCGCGGCGTACTGCAGAACGTAGCCCTGGCCCCACGGGGCGAGACCAAGCGCGATGCGCAGGTCATGGGCGCCGAACACCGCGATCACGCTACCGCTGGCTGCCAGCACCTGCAGCGCTGCATCGCGCCGGCGCCAGGCCTCGCGGTGCACCAGGATCACCAGCCACAGGCCGGTGCCGAGCACGATGACATTCCACGGGCCATCGCCGAAAGCGCGGAACCAGGGGTCGGGCAGCCCGGCGAACAGGGGCACACCGGCGAGCACGAACAGCGCGATGCCACGCTCCAGGCGTGGCCGCCGCCAGCCCAGCACACGGTGGATGAAGCGGGTCGACAACACGACGAAGCCGCCCAGCGTGAGGTAGGCCAGCGCTTCCCAGAGGCGCTGCGGCAGTGGCGGCCGGGCCACGATGAAGTCGAGGTTGTGCAGCGCCCAGCTCCACAGGCCCAGGCCATAGTAGGCATAGGCCGTTTCGTGGGGGCGCTGCGACCACAGCAGCAACATCATCGCGCCGACCCCGGCCAGGCCCAGCACCAGGGCGCCCGGCAGCGTCTGTTGCCACAGCGCGCGCTGCTGCGCTGCCGGCTGCAGCAGGGCCAGCGGCCCGAGCCATGCCTGGCCCAGGTAGCCGCGCCCGGGTGCGTCGGCGCGCAGCGTCAGCGTCAGGCTGTGCGGCCCGGCATGCAGCAGCGCGGCTGGCAATAGCACCAGTCGCGGGCGTTTCCAGCCGCGCAGCGCTGGCGCCGCGCCGAGGGCCTCGCCATCGAGTTGCACTTGCAGGTCCATGCGCACGCTGTCGACCAGCAGCGCCCAGGATTCGCCCGCCGGCTGGTCGAGTGTGAAGCCAATCCGGTAGCGGCCCTCCTGCACGCCGCCGCCGCGCCCACGCCAGTCATCCGGCAGGCGCACCGGGCCGGTCTCGTCACCTTCGGGTGTCAGCCAGACCGCCGATGCCAGCGCCGGCACCGCCGGCGGCGCCGGTGTCCAGCGCGTCACGGCCAGGGCGGCCAGCAGCACCAGCGCTTGCAGCACCAGCACCGAGAACGTCCACCAGGCGCCGGTCTTCACTGCAGCCGGATCAGCCCGAGCTGCACCGCCTCGAACACCGCCTCGGCGCGCGAGCCCACCTCCAGCTTGCGGTAGATGTGCTTGATGTGGGTGCCTACCGTGTGCGCCGACAGGCCGAGCTGGGCGGCAATCTCCTGGTACGTGAAGCCGCGCGAAAGCGCAGTGAGCACCTCGGCTTCGCGCTCCGTCAGCACAGCCATGTCTTCGCCGTCAGTGCCCACGGGGGCACGACAGCGGTTCAGGATGTGGCGGGCGATGGCCGGGCTCATCGGCGAGCCGCCGGCCAGCAGGCTGACGATGGCCTCACCGATGCGGTCCATGGCCTCGTCCTTCAGCAGGTAGCCCGATGCGCCAGCGGCCACCGCGGCCAGCACACGCTGCTCACTGCCGAAGACCGAGATCACCATGCACTCCGTGCCCGGGTGCTCGCGCTGCACCTGCGCGATCAGGTCCACGCCGTTGCCGTCGGGCAGGGCCAGGTCGGTCAGCAGCAGGTCGGGGCGTGCCTGGTCCAGCGCCGCGCGTGCCTCGGCCAGGTCGGCACAGGCGGCTTGCAGCTGCAGCTCAGGGTGCGCCGCCACGGCCTGCGCCAGATAACCGCGCGTGTGCGCATCGTCCTCGACGAGAAGAACGCTGGCACGGCGGGCGGGTACGGTCGGATCGGCAGGCATGCTGGGCATGGTGCCGGCACCGTAGCAGAAGCCGGGCGCCCGTGTTAGGGGGGATACCGAGTTCTCGGTATAGCCACCGCCGTGCGTGGCAACGACCATGTGCGCACAAACCACCGGAGGCATCGCGATGCGTGTGAACAAAACCCTGCTGACCTTGAACCTGGTCGGCCTGACACTGGGGATCTGGTCGGTACCCGCTACCGCCGGCTACCTGCAGGCCCAGGCGGGGGGCAGCGCCTTCGCGAACGCGAATGCGGACCCCGTCGACCCCGCAGTCAGCAACTTCATGGAGACTTTCCAGAGCGGCCTCCGGCCGGTGACGGGCCAGATCAACAAGACCGACGGCGTCGAGGCCGAAGTCAGACTCACGACCGGCGCGGCGAACTACAGCATCGGGGCCGCGGTGGGGTCGCTGCATGTCAGAGTCCAAACCTTCGCCCGGGGCGAGCGCAACAACGACCGCCCGGAGATCCCGACCATCGCAACGGGCCAGACCTACGCATGGGCCCAGTGGGCCGACGAGATCATCGTCACCGGCACGGCCGGAGTTCCCGTGTCGCTGGAGTTCTCGGTGCTGCTGAGCGGCCAGGCCGGCACCAGCGGCACGCTCGGCACCGGCAATTCGTTCGACTTCCGATACCTGCTGCCGGGCAGTCCGATGTTCAGCGTGGTTGAAGACGATGCCGCCGGCGGCGTCAGTCACTTGCACAAGCAGGTCATTGAACTGCTGCCCGGCCAGTACAACATCGGCAGCTACCTGGGCCTGTCGGCCAACGCCACCGCGCGCTTCAACGACGACCGCTACCCCACGCTGGCGAGTGCCGGCATCGACGCCGGCAACACGGCACGCTACTTCATCGACGTGCTGTCCGATCAGGGCGGCTACTACGCCGCCAGTGGCACCGATCTCACCTCGCCCATCCTCACCTCGCCCATCCCCGAGCCGCAGACCTGGCTGATGCTGGCCGCCGGGCTGGCAGTGCTGGCGCGGCGGCGCGTCCGGCGCTGACACCTGCTGGTGCGGCGCGGGAGTTCGAAGTGAGCCCGTCGCAGTACTTCACCTACCGCAACCTGTTCGACGAGAACGGCGCCTTTGTCGGCGGCAAGACCTTGACCTTGAACTGGAAGCTGCCGACCGCGCCGAAGACGAGCCTGTCCGGCGTCAGCTTCTTCGTCTTGTATCCCGAAGCGGGTGTCGATCGCACGTCGGCCCGACTGGTCGATCCTCGCAACACGGCAAACGGTGCGTGGAAAGGCTCGGGGCAGTTGCTGATCTTTCCTGGGCAGGACAAGCGCTGACTGGCCGAGGCATCCTGATCAGAGGCGGGAGGCCTCACACACTGCGCCGCACCATCATTTCCTTGATCTTGCCGATGGCCAACGCCGGGTTCAGCCCCTTCGGGCAGGCGTCGGTGCAGTTCAGGATCGTTCGGCAGCGGAACAGGCGGTAAGGGTCCTGAAGGTCGTCCAGCCGCTCGCCGCTGGCCTGGTCGCGGCTGTCCACCAGAAAGCGATAAGCCTGCAGCAACCCGGCCGGGCCCACGTACTTGTCGGGGTTCCACCAGAAGCTCGGGCAGGCGCTGGAGCAGCAGGCGCACAGGATGCATTCGTACAGGCCATTGAGTTCATCTCGGGCTTCGGGCGACTGCAGTCTCTCGCGCTCGGGCGGTGGGTCGTCGTTCACCAGCCAGGGCTTGATCGAGTGGTACTGCTTGAAGAAGCCGGTCATGTCGACAAACAAGTCGCGAATCACCGGCAACCCCGGCAGCGGCTTCAGCACCACGGTGTTCGGCAGCGAGCGCATGTTGGTCACACAGGCCAAGCCGTTCTTGCCGTTGATGTTCATGGCGTCCGAGCCGCAAATGCCCTCGCGGCAGGAGCGGCGGAAACTCAAGCTCGGGTCGATGGCCTTCAAGCGCGTCAACACGTCCAGGAGCATGCGATCGCCGGCGCCAAGCTCCAGCCCGATCACCTGCATGCGGGGCTTCTCGTCGGCGTCCGGGTCGTAGCGGTAGATGTGGAAGGTGTGCATGGTTGCCATCAGAGCCTCTCAGAGCCTCTCAGAGCCGGTCGAGCCGACAGAGCGGGTGCGGCGATTGTCGGCTTGACCTGAGCGGGGCTCAAGAGGTCGAGCGTGGAAGGCGAACCTCGAAACGGGTGCCCTCGTCACTTGAGGGAGTCACGCTGATCCAGAAAACCTGCAGCAGCCGGTTCTGGTCACCTTCGAGCGCGAGGTTGCGTTCGACGGAGTTGATGACGACCAGGCCCTTCTTGGCAATCTGGGGCGCGACGGCTCCAATTGCCCTGTCGACCAGTTCGGCCGCGTCGACCCTGGTCAGGTCGAGCTCGCTCGTGCCGGTCAGGACTTGATTCATGTCCATCAAGTCAGAGATCAACTGCGCTTGAGTGGTGGCGTTGCGGGCGATCACCTCGGCAGCGCGCTTGACGTTGGAACTCGCATCGGGATCTTCGGCGCCCGCCGGATTGACGAGATCTTCGTCGACTTCAAACTCACACTGAGGCTGGACTAGAGCAGGCGGGTCATGCTGCAGTTGCGCCCGCTTCGCTTGGCTCGATACAACGCTTGGTCGGCGCCGTCCATCAATTGAGACAGCGACTCACCCGGCCTGGCCTGCGCCAGCCCTGCGGAGAATGTGTACGCCGCGCCGGCGTGGGGCTGGAGCGTCCGGCGCACACGTTCGAGTACGTAGCAAGCATCCTCGAGCACGGTCCCCGGCATGAGAAGCAAGAATTCTTCGCCGCCGACGCGCCCCAGTACGCTCGGCGACCGCATTCGCGCGCGTACGTGCTGACAGAAGGCATGAAGAACAGCATCCCCCGCACTGTGTCCATGCGTGTCGTTGATGGCTTTGAAATGATCGAGATCGAGTATCGCCAGGCTCAACGGCTGTGACTGCTTGCGCCGATCAGCCAGCGCCGTCTCCGCAAGCTGCAGGATGTGACGGCGGTTCGGCACACCGGTCAACGCGTCCGTGAGGGCCTCCTGGACTGCTTCGCCATGGTCCTGGCGCAACTTCGCAGCCAATTTCTCGTTGATCTCGAGCAATCGCTCGAGCACGGCGTTGCGCTGGTGCAGTTGCCTGCGCTGCTCATAGAGCTCGACGAACACGCGGACCTTGCTTTCGAGCACTCGCGGGTCGACCGGCTTGAACAGAAAGTCCACCGCCCCGGCCTCGTAGCCGCGAAAGGTTCGGGCGGGGTCGATCCTGTTGCCCGTCAAGAAGATGATCGGCACGCTGCGGGTGCGCTCGGTGCTGCGCATCAGTTCGGCCAGCGCGAAGCCGTTCACCTCGGGCATCTGGACATCGAGCAGAGCGAGCGCAACGTCGTTTGTGCGGAGCAGCTCCTGTGCGCCAGCAGCCGATGTCGCGCTCAACACGACAATGCTCGGCCGCTCGAGGATTGCCTTCGTCGCCAGGAGGTTGTCCTCGACGTCGTCGACCACGAGGATGTTGACCGGCTCTGATTCGAACGCACTCGGGTTCGAGCCGATCAAGACGTCTGCGGCACCTTGCCCGTCATCTCGGCGCCAGATGCTGTGAACCACATCCGTCTGAGCTTCAACGTCGGATGACATCGGGAACCTGCTTCTCTTCACCTTGGGACACGATGCGCTCCAGCAGCGCCGCCTGCTGCGCCGTGCGCCCGGCTGAAGCCCCGTGCACCTCCTGTCGCGACGGAGTGTTCAATCAAAAGCTGCGGTGGTGCGGCCTGCTGTGCCGGTTCGACGGCCTGTCCTGCCAGTTCGGCCAGTATGTCCCCGAGCCGGCGCAAGGGCACGCAATGATCGATTCGCACGTGGCGCAACGCGCTCGCCGGCATGCTCGGTTGCTCGGCGTCAGTCGGGTCCTGGACCACCGCGAGGCCACCACAGGCTTTGACCGCCTGCAGTCCGGCCGTGCCGTCGTCCCCATGGCCGGTGAGGATGACGCCGATCACCCGCGCACCGCCTGCCAACGCGGCGGAACAGAACAGCGGATCGATGGCCGGTCGCGTGTGGTGCTCCTTCGCCCCGCGGGTCAGGCGAATCGTGTCGCCTTCAACGCGCATGTGGTGGTCGGGCGGCGCCACATAGATCGTCCCGGTCTGCAGCCGTTCGCCGTCTTGCGGGTGGATGGCGCGATTGGCGCCGCGCGCCGTGAGCAGCTCGGGCAGGAGGCTGACGTTCGACCCCACATGCAGCACGATGAGCACGACGGCGGGGAATTTCGGGGGCAGGGCCGAGGCCACTTCCGAGAGCGCGCTCACGCCGCCTGCCGAAGCGCCTATGACGACGATGTCGCGTCGATTCATGCGGTCAGCCTTCCTTTCTTTCTTGTCGGCCGGACGGCGCGGGATGCTGCCTTCGAGCTCTTGAAGTTGAGCAACCGGCGTGCCGTGGCGGCCGAGCATGAGCGATGCGGCGTGGGGCAGACCCGATAGGGCAACTGCTCCTCCCTGGAGTAACATGACCCGATGCCCTGACCTGCGGCATGAGCACGCAAAGTGCACGCAAAGGGCCACGCCTTTGTTCTTGCGATGAGGCCGTGCTAATGGATGAAACTCGCGATCCGCATGCCGATGCGCGGGTCTTTCCGATGGTCGGCATCGGCGCTTCCGCCGGAGGCCTCGAAGCGCTCACCGAGCTGCTCTCCCGACTGCCGGCCGACTGCGGCATGGCCTTGCTCGTCGTGCAGCACCTGGATCCGTCGCGACCGAGCTTGCTGACCGACATCCTGTCCAGGCACACGCCGATGCACGTCGCGCAGGCCACCGATGACACCCTCATCGAGATCGACCACGTCTACGTGATCCCGCCCAACACGAGCATGTCGGTGCACCAGGGACGCCTGAGGCTCAAGCCTCGCGCCGGGGTCCTCGGCCCGCCGATGCCGGTCGACGATCTGCTGGAGTCGCTGGCCAAGGACCAAGGCGCGAACGCGATTGGCGTCGTGCTGTCCGGCGCCGGCACCGACGGCGCCATCGGGATGCGGGCAGTCAAGGGGTGCGGGGGCATCACATTCGCGCAAGACGAGGCGACCGCACGTTTCGGCAGCATGCCGCGCGCCGCCGTTGGCCTGGGCTACGTCGATCTGACACTCCCACCGGCGGCAATTGCCGAAGAGTTGACGCGCATGGCCCGCCACCCCTACCTCACCGCGCCGGGGGTCCATGCCACTGCGGGCGCGAATGGCCGGCAGGAAGACGATGGTCTGCGCAAGGTGTTCCGCAAGTTGCACGCGGCCTGCAACATCGACTTCTCCCACTACAAGCGCGGCACGGTCGAGCGCCGGCTGGCGCGGCGCCTCGCCGTGCACGCCCTGGACAGCGTGCCTGCATACCTCAAGGTACTCGAATCCGACCCCGCCGAAGCACATGCGCTATGCCGTGACCTGCTGATCCGCTACACCGAATTCTTTCGCGACCCCGACGCGTTCGTCGCGCTTGCCGACACGGTGTTTCCGCGCCTGCTGCACGCCGGCACCCCGGCCGTGCCGCTGCGTCTGTGGGTGCCTGGATGCTCTACAGGCGAAGAGGTCTACTCGATCGCCATCTGCCTGATGGAGTACCTGGCCAGCCACTCGCTGAACAATGCGGTGCAGATCTTCGGCACCGACATCAGCGACGAGGCGCTCGAGACCGCCCGCGCCGGCCGCTACATCGAGAACATCGCGCGCAACGTTTCGACCGAGCGACTGAATCGTTTCTTCGTCCAGGACGGTGACTATTTCCGCGTCGCCAAGTCCATCCGTGACTGCTGCACTTTCGCTCGGCAGAACGTGGCCTACGACCCGCCGTTCTCGCGCATCGACCTGATCAGTTGCCGCAACCTGCTGATTTACCTCGACCCGATCCTGCAGAAGCGCGTGATGCCGGCGTTTCACTTCGCACTGCAGCGCGACGGCGTGCTCATGCTGGGCTCGTCGGAAACGGTGGGCGCCTATTCCGATCTGTTCAACGTCATCGAAAGCCGGCGCGCCAAGCTCTTCGGCAAGAAGCTGGTGCCCAACCGCCCGTTCACGGCGTTGGCGCTGCCCACCGTGTTGCCCGCGACCGGCGCCGACCCCGGTCCGGAGCGCGTCGCTGACGGCGCACCCGAGGCGGTCTCCCCGGAGGCCCTGCGGGGCGAGATCGATCGCGTGGCGCTGGCTCATTACGCGCCGGCCTGTGTGCTGTGCGACGACGATTTCAACGTGCTGGAGTTTCGCGGCGATACGGGGCCGTTCCTCGTCAATCCCCCGGGCCCGCCGACGAACCAGTTGCAGCGCCTGGCGCGCCCCGGTGTGTTTCTCGCCGTCAGCGAGACCCTGCGCCAGGTGCGCAGCGACGGTGTGGCGGTGTGCCGGGCCGGGCTGATCATCGAGCTTGGCGGGCGCTCGCGCGCTGCCAGTGTGAAGGTCGTCCCGCTGCAACTGGCGAAGACCGAGGGCCGATGGTTCCTCGTGTTCTTCCTGCTCTCCGACGAGCCGGCCGCAGAACAAGCTGCGACCGGCCAGGCGACGCTCGGCCAGGCGCTGAAAGCGGCGCTGGTGGCGCGCATCGCGCAGCGCGGCGCCGTGCCGGGCGACGAGGCGAAGGACAAGGAAATCGCGCGTCTGGGCGAGGAGTTGCGCGCCACCCGCGAGCAAACGCGATTGATGCTCGAAGAGCATGAGGGCGCGATCGAGGAGCTCAAGGCGCTGGAAGAAGAAACCCAGTCGAGCAACGAGGAGTTCCAGAGCACCAATGAGGAGCTGGAGACGGCCAAGGAAGAATTGGAGTCGCTCAACGAGGAGCTTTCCACGACCAACGACGAGCTGCGCTTTCGCAACCGCGAACTCAAGGCCGTGCATGACGCGGTGACCCAGTCGCGCGACTACGCCGACGCGATCATCGACACCATGTCCCAGCCGCTGCTGGTGCTCGACGCCGATCTGCGCGTCGTGCGGGCGAACCATGCGTTCTACAGCTACTTCGGGGTCGTGCAAGCCGAAACCCTGCAGGTCAGGCTGTACTCGCTGGGCGACTGCCAGTGGGACATTCCCGCGCTGCGCGAACTGCTGGAGGAACTGTTGCCGCGCAGCGCTCATGTGCGTGACTACGAGATCACCTCCGACTTCCCCCGGATCGGCCGCCGCACCCTGCGATTGAGCGGTGCCCGAATCGAATGGCCGGACCACGCACTGATCCTGCTGACGATCGAGGACGTGACGCTGGGCCGTATGGCCCTCGAGAAACTGACGGAGACAGACCGCCAGAAGGACGAGTTTCTCGCCATGCTCGCCCACGAGCTGCGCAATCCGTTGGCGGCGATGTCCAATGCGCTGCACCTGTGGAAGCACAAGAACGCCGACGAGGAAACAAAACGCAAGGCGCACGCCACGATGGAGCGCCAGTTGCGCAACCAGGTCCGCATGGTGGACGACCTGCTCGACGTGTCGCGCGTCACGCGGGGGCTGATTGTGCTGCGCATGGATCGCTTCGACTTCGCGCAAGTGGTTCGCCAGGCGGCCGACGCACTGTTCGAACAGATCGCGGGCCGCCGGCATGAGCTCGTCTTGGCCCTGCCACCCGACGGAATGTTCGTTACCGCGGATTCTGCGCGGCTGGAGCAGGTGGTGACGAACTTGATCGTCAACGCGGTCAAGTACACCCTGCCCGGGGGCCGCATCGAGGTTGCACTCCAGCGCGACGGCAGCGACGCCGTGCTGACCGTGGCCGACAACGGAATCGGCATGACGGAAGAGTTTCTGAACAAGATCTTCAACGTGTTCGTCCAGGCAGAACGGTCGGCCGACCAGAACCTGGGAGGTCTCGGCATCGGGCTTGCGATCGTGCGTCGCCTCGTGGAGTTGCACGGCGGCACGGTGCGGGCAGAAAGCAAGGGCTTGTCTCACGGCAGCCGCTTCATCGTTCGCTTGCCCGAAGCCCCTGCGGGGGCAGACCAGGCCCGAAGCCTCGTGAGTGAACCCGGTTCGCCGGCAAGCCCGGCCTCGACAATCGTGAAGCGCCGCGTGCTCGTGGTCGATGACGACATCGACGCCGGCGACAGCACCGCGGCGCTTCTTGCGCTGGAAGGCCACGAGGTGCGCCTCGTTCATGATGGCCCGTCTGCCCTGCGGGAAGTGCATGACTTCCGCCCCGATGCGGTTCTGCTCGACATCGCGATGCCGGGCATGGATGGCTATGAGGTTTGCCGCCAGCTGCGCAGCCTCGCCGACCAGCAACACACACTGGTTGTTGCCGTCAGCGGCTACGGGCAGCTCGATGATGTCGAGCGAGCTAGCGAGGCGGGCTTCGATCATCACGTGACGAAGCCGGCCGATCCGAAGGTGATTGCAGAGTACCTGCGCGATGCAGGCAGGGAGCGAGCCTGAACGTCGTCGTCGCGACGAGGCGCGCTGGCCTCGGCGCGACCTGACTCGCCGCGACCGCACGAAGACCCCACGAGGTCAGCCGCTCAATGCCGCCGCACCTGCCCCGGCGCGTCGCGCGACGCCGCCGGCGGTTCGTCGGCGAGCGGCATTGGGCCGGAGTCTTCGAGCTCGCGCGCCTTGTCCTTCGCGGCATAGGCTTCGAGCCGGTTGTACAGCGTCTTCAGGCTGATGCCGAGAATGCGTGCCGCGGTGCGCTTGACTTGGCCGCAGGACTCCAGCGTGGCCATCGTCACGCGGCGTTCCACCTCTTCCAGCGGCGTTCCCACGCGCACGACGATCAACCCGCTCTGGTCCTCGGCCGCCAGCGGAGGCGCCTGCGACGCGTCGGTGCTTTCGACGACGTTGTCGGCGAGGATGTAGGCACGCTGCACGTAGTTCTTCAGCTCGCGCACGTTGCCGGGCCAGGTCATCTCGTAGAGCTTGGCCAGCGCGTCGGGCGAGAACACCTTGTGCGTGCCCTCGGCGCGGTTCAGTTCGCGCAGGAACTGCTGGGCCAGCATCTCGATGTCGGTGCCGCGCTCGCGCAGCGGCGGCATGTGGATCGGGAACACGTTGAGGCGGTGGTACAGGTCCTCGCGGAACTTGCCTTCGGCCATCGCCCGCTCAGGCGAGCGGTTGGACGCCGCGATCACGCGCACGTCGGTCGACACCGGCTCGGTCGTGCCCACGCGCACGAACGTGCCGGTCTCCAGCACGCGCAGCAGCTTGACCTGCAGGTCCAGCGGCATCTCGGTCACTTCGTCGAGGAAGATCGTGCCGCCCTTGGCCTGCTCGAAGAAGCCGCGGTGCTGCCGGTCGGCGCCGGTGAAGCTGCCCTTTTCGTGGCCGAACAGCTCGCTTTCGATCAGGTTGGGCGAGATCGCGCCGCAGTTGATCGCGAGAAACGGAAAACGTTTGCGCCGGCTCAGGTCGTGGATCGTGCGGGCAGCGAGTTCCTTGCCGGTGCCGCTGTCGCCGGTCAGCAACACGGTGGCAGCCGTCGGCGCCACCCGGCTGAGCTTGTCGTAGAGCGCCTGCATCGGCGGCGAGTCGCCGAACAGGTGCCCGAAGCGGCCGACGCGGCGCAGTTCCTCGCGCAACTCGCCGATCTCGCTCTTCAGTTCCGCCGCCTTGGGCTGGCGCCGCAGGATGGCGATGAGCCGCTCGATGTCGACCGGTTTCACGAGATAGTCGCTCGCGCCGATGCGCACCGCCTCTATCGCGCTGTCGACGCTCGCGTGGCCGGTGATCACGACCACCTCGGTCTGCGCGGGCGCCTCGAGGTCGCGCACGAGATCGGTGCCGCGGCCGTCGGGTAGTTGCAGGTCGGTCAGCAACACGTCGGGTGTCTGCCGCACGAGTTGCGCGCGCGCGTTGCGCAGCGAGTCGGCCGTCGCCACCGTGTAGCCCTCGGCCTTGACCACTTCCGACATCCAGGCCACGACGTCGGGTTCATCGTCGACGATCAGCGCGTGGGGCATGCCACCTCTCCTGGGGCCGCGCGGCAGCAATTGCTGGCAGCTTGTACAAATTCCCGGTGCTGCGGCGCGGAAAACCCGGCACCGCGCCCCGGGGCGAGCAGTTCCTTCGCCGTTGCAGCAACCGGCACGCCTGCCCGGCGGAAAAGTCGGTGCGCGCTCGCCGGCGGTGCCTCAGCCGTCGGCCAACACGACCGGGCCCAGTGCAGGCACTGGCCGGGACGGCGCGGTCCGAGGCGGCGTGAGCTCGCGCCGGCCCCCAGCCGTGTCAGCGGCCTCGCGCTGCGCCCGCCGCGGCCGCTTCGCGAGCACGTCGGCCAAAGCCTCGTGGATGGACAAGGTGGTCCGGTCCCATGAAAAGCGCGACACGGTGGCCAGCATCTCGCCGACCCGTTCGGCACGCTTGTAAGCGGTCTCGGACAGGGCCCAGCGGCAACACTCGATGAACGAGCGTGTGTCGTGGCCGATGCGCACGACGTCGCCGTACATCGCGACGATGTCGTGCACCGCGGTTCCGACGACCGGCTTTTCGGCGGCCATGTACTCCAGCGCCTTGACCGGGCTGACGAAGCCCGTGGACCGGTTCAACGCAAAGGGCAGCAGGCAGACGTCCCAGTCCGCCACCAGCCGCGGCAGCAGCGCGTCGGGCTGCTCTCCCAGCCAGTGAATGTTGCGCCGGCGGGGCAGCCGGGCCGCGTCGGCGTTTGCGCAGGGCCCCACCATCACGATCTGCCAGTCCGGTTCCGCGTCGGCCACCGCGGCGAGCAGCGCGGTATCCACCTGCTCGTCGATGGTGCCGAAGAAGCCCAGGCGCGGTCCCGGGATGCGGCCCTGGACCTGCTCGGCCTTGAGCATCGCGTCGATGTTGTCCGCCGCACGCTCCGGCGCGTACCGATGCGCCTCGACGGCACTCGGCAGGCACATCACGTGGGGGTTCAGCTCGCGCTTGGCCTCGAACAGGCTCGGGCTCGCGGCCAGCACCAGATCGGCGATGCCGAGCAGCGCCGCTTCGTGCCGCGCGGCCTGCTCCCGGGTGTCGCCGAACGCCGACAAGTCGTCGATGCAGTCGTACACCACGGCCCGCGGAGACAGGCCGGCCAGCAGCGGCGCCGCCATCGGCGTGTAGAACCAGGCGGCGTAGTCGTCGATGCCGCGTTCCTGCAGGTAGTCGGCGAGCAGCGGCTGCAGCAGCGCGAGCTGCCGCTCGCCGAACCCGTCGGTGCCGACCGGGATGATCGGCCGGAGCACTTCGACGCCGGCGACCGGCACCGCGCGCTCGAGGCGGGCGGCCCCGGCCTCGTGCACGGGCGCCTCGACGAACAGCACCGGGAAGTGGGGAGCCAGCCGGCTCAGCAGGTGCTGCGGCCGCTGGCAGGCAGAGTTCCAGCGCAGGTGCGAGAACACGATGAGGTGAGGCATGGGCAATCTTTCTTCGCTTTCTCTTTGTTCTGCGAGGCGCGCCCGGCGGCGCGCCGATAGGCGGCTCAGTCTTTCTCGGACGTCGACGATTTCCGCGACGGCGACTTGGCCTGCGGCCTCGCCTCGGCCTCGCCACGGCGTGCACCCGCAGATGACGCGGCGCGGCCGCGGCCCTGCGCCCGATCGACGCTTTCAGCCTGCTCGTCTTCGGCCGGCAGTCCCTTCTCTGCCATCAGCTGCATGCGCTGGGCCTGCATCTCCTCGAGCACTGAATCCCACTCGGCGCCGGAAGCGGTGAGCTTCTTGAACATCTCCCCTTCCTCTTCCTGCACGTGGTGGTCGATGTACTCGCCGAGCACCTTGAAGGTCGCCGCGAACTTCTCGTCTTCGGCGTCCATGCCCTTGAGCTGTTCGATCAGCACCTTGGCCGTCATGTGCTCGACCTCCGCCTCGTCGATCAGGTCCTGCTCGTCGATCGCGCCGCGCACGGCCGGATAGAAAACCTGCTCTTCGAGCTGCGCATGCACCTCGATCTCGGCCAGCGTCTGTTGGACGAGGGCTTCGCAGCTTTCCCGGTCTTCCTGCGGGTCGAGCTTCTCGAAATCCTTGAACGCCCTCTTCACCTTCTTGTGGTCGCCCTTGAGCATCGCGACGATCTCATTCTTGGCTTTGGAGCCGCTGCGGCCGGTGCTCGACCGGGGGCTTGAACTGTTGCGTGTGGCCATGGCATCTCTCCTGTAGTTGCACACCGCACGGCGGCGTGACAGCGGTTTTTTTGGCAAATGCCATGCCGCGCGAAACACAGCGCGGGCAACCGACTAGAAACTGCACGCTGCCGTTGGCCGCCGCATTGGCGATGGCAATTTCTGCTCACGCGGGGCTGCGTTGATCGCGATCGCGCAATAACCGGCATGCCGTCCCGCACGGATCGATGTCCAACATTTCGAAACAACCCAGCAGCGGCTGCGCGGCACGACTCTTGTTGCGGTAAATCCCACAAAAAACAGGGGTCGGCGCGGCGGGTGCGCGGAGGTTTGGGGCAGCCGGCACAGCCGTTCTCAAAGTGCGCCGGCGCGCGGCGGCGATTGGCCGCAACGCGATTTCTTCAATGTTGGCGCGGGGTTCCGTCAGTCTGGAGGACGCGACGGGTGGCACCGCAACACGCGCGAGCGACCGCGCGCAATCCGCTGGCACAGGTGTTGCACAAGAACCCCGGTCGCGCGCCGCTAGCCGCGCCCTTTTGACTGCGCGAACTGGCCCACGAGGGGCCGTCGCTTCTCACTTTGTATCGAGACGTTTCATGAATTCACCGGCGCTCCAGACCCGAATCGAACACCGACAACACCAGACGCTCACGCCGCGCCTGCAGCACGCCGTGCGCCTGCTGCAGCTCTCGTCGCTGGACTTCGCCCAGGAAGTGCAGGATGCGATGGGCAAGAACCCATTCCTCGAAGCCGACGAGTCGGCCGCCGATGCGTCCTCGGCCGATTCCGGCGGCAACAGCCCGAGTGAGCTCTCCGCCGCCCCCGACACCGCGGCGACGCAGGTCGAGGCGGCCGGAGAGGCCGACGCCGCATGGGAGCGCGAGAGCTGGCAGACGACAGGCGGCGGCGGCAGCTCGAACATGAGCTCGGGCGATTCGGACGGCGTGATGGAAATGGTGGCCGCCGACGTCGACTTGCGCCAGCACTTGCACAGCCAGACGAACGTGATGCCGCTGAGCGACCGCGACCGCGCACTCGTCGGCGCAGTCATCGAGTCGCTGGACGACGACGGCTACCTGCGACTGTCGCTGGAGGAGCTCGGTGCGCTCGTGGAGCTCGATCCGCCGGTCGACGACTGCGAGGTGAACACGGCGCTGAAGCTCGTGCAGTCGCTGGACCCTTGCGGCATTGGCGCACGCACCGCCTCCGAATGCCTGCTGCTGCAGCTGGAGTGCATCGACGACCCGGCGGATCGCGAGCTCGCGCGCCGCGTCATCACCGAGCAGCTGGAAAAACTGGCCCAACGCGACATCCTGTCGTTGGCGCGGACCTTCGAATGCGAGCCGGCCCACATGGAGGCCGTGTGCGAGCGCATTCGCCACCTCGATCCGCGGCCCGGCTGGCGTTTCGGCTCGTCGCACATTCACTTCGTGGTGCCCGACGTCATCGTCAAGAAGATCCGCGGCGCCTGGGCCGCCCAGCTGAACCCGGCGGTGGTGCCCAAGGTGCGGCTGAACCGCGTGTATGCCGAGCTGTTCCAGCAGCACCGAAGCGCCAAGCATGCGGAACTGGCCGCGCACCTGCAGGAGGCGCGCTGGACCGTGCGCAACGTCGAGCAGCGCTTCTCGACGATCCTGTCGGTGGCCGAGGCCATCCTCAAGCGCCAGCGCCACTTCCTCGAATACGGGCCGCTCGCGATGAAGCCGCTGGGCCTGCGCGAGATTGCTGACGAGGTCGGGCTGCACGAGTCCACCGTGTCGCGCGTGACGAACAACAAGTACATGGCCACGCCCACGGGCGTCTACGAGTTGAAGTACTTCTTCTCCCGTGCGATGCCCACTGCCAGCGGCGGCGCCTGCTCGGCCACCGCGATTCGCGGCGTGATCCAGGACATGATCGCCGCGGAAAACCCGATCGATCCACTGTCCGACGCCGAGATCGCACGCCAGCTCGCACGCCAGGGCCTGACCGTTGCACGGCGCACCGTCACCAAGTACCGCCAGATGCTGAAGGTGCCGGCGGTGGAGCGCCGGCGCAAACACGCCTGAGCAGGTAGCCCGGATGAAATCCGGGAGCGGCGCTTCACGATGCGCCGCACCCGGATTTCATCCGGGCTACGAAGACTATCTAGCCCGCGCCGGTTTTGCCCCCGCCGCCGCCTCGGTGCCGCGCAGCCGCTGCAGTGTGCGTTCGCACGCGCCGGCATCGGGGTCGCCGGTGTCGAACAGCGGAATCAGCGCCGCCAGCGGATGAACCACGGCGAGCAGGGCCGCGATCACGAGCTTGCGTCCGAGCGGCTTCGGTTCCAGGCCCACGTCGGGCTCGGCAAAACTGCCTTGCACCTTGATCGGCGTGCGCAAGGTCATCGGGCTCACGTCCTTCGGGCGCGCGCTCAGCGTCAACGCCAGCCGCTCGTCGGACAGCGAGACCTCTCCGGTGGCCAGCAAGGTCGTGTCGGGCGTGTCGATGATCGCCACCTGCGGCTTCACCGTGCCGTTCTCGGCCGTGGCGTGCATCGCGGCGCAGCGGATCGGAAGCCGGGTTTCGGTGTCGCCGCGGATCATCAGCCCGAGCGCCTCGGCGATGTCGATGCCCATCGCTTCGACGATCAGGTGCGACATCGAGCCGCTGCGGATCCACGCCTGCACCGTGCCGTCGGCCGAACCGAGCAGCGCGGCGGTCGAATTCCCGCGGCCGCGCAGCTTCAGGTCGCCGCCGAGCTTGCCGCTCACGTAGCCCGGTGCCTTGTCCCGGCCTGCCGCTTCGCGCGCCGCCGCCTTGTCCGCTGCGCTGCGCGGCCGCAGCCACCGCTCGAGGTCGACGCCGGCCCAGCGCAGATCGGCCGTCCACAGCGGCCGCTTCTCGCGGGCATCGACCCCCCAGGCGCCCTTCACTTCGCCGCCGGCCGTGCGTGCAAGCAGGTTCGCCACCTGGAGCACCCCGTCCTTCAGCGTCAGGTCGCCCTGGACCGGTGTCAGCGGCTGAGCGAAGACGGAACCGAGCTCGGCCCGCTCCAGGCGGACCTTGATGTCGGCATTCATCCTGCGCAGCGACGGCAGGTCGAACTCGCGCTGGGGCAACACCTTGCCCGCGGGCGGCTTCGGATTGGCCGTGCCGGGCGACGGCACGCCGAAAGCCGGCAACAGGTCGGCCAGCACGAGGCGCGAGCCGGTCAACTCGCCGCGCAGCAGAGGGATCTGCGGTGCGCGATCGAAGACGAACTGGCCGCCGAGGCGACTGCCGCCGACGTTCAGGCTGGCCTCTTTCAGAGACCACTGTTGGCCCGACTTGCCCAGTCGGCCCTTCAGCGAGAACGGCTCGGTCGTCGGCAGCGTCAGTCCCACCGCGTCTCCGACTCGCGCGAGCGAAGGACCCGACACGCTCAGCGTGCCTTCCAGCGCCTGCAGGTGGACGATGTCGGTGGCAGTGCCGGCAAAGTTCAGGCGGGTCGGGCCGGTCTCCAGCGTGACGGCGACCATCACCGGCGTCGAACGCTGTGCCGATGCGGCCAGCGGCAGCACGCCCGAGGAGGTCACGCGGAAGCTGAACGGTCGATCCTCGTGCCGGCCCTTTCCGGCGATCACGAGGCCGGCACGTTCGCCGGCCGCGTCGCGCGCACCCTCGGTCGTGCTCACGGTCGCGTCGAGATGCGTCTTCGTCAGATCGTCGCGCAACACGAGCCGGCCGCGCTCGACGACCAGTTCGCCGACTTCCGGCAGACCGATGCGGCGATCGTCGGGGTCCTTCGCGTTCGGCGGTGCCAGGGTCCAGTTGGCGCGTCCGTCGGCCTGGCGCTTCAGCGAGGCGTTCATCTCGCCGAAACGCAGCGCGGTGATCCGTGGCGGCGCATCGTTCTGCGAACGCATCAGGCCGATGACCGTGCCATAGGGCACCTCGAGCCAGGCATCCTTCGCGTCGACGAGGTCGCCTCCGAGCGGCGAGTCCGCCGCGGCACCGGCCGGCGGGCCGATGCGCAGCGCGCTGCTGCGCACGCGGATGGAGCCGAGCAGCCGCAGCGCAAATTGGTCGCCGAACTCGACCGGCCGCTGCAAGCGCTGGCTCAGCCGGGTCTCGATCGGGTCGCGCAGGAAAGGCCAGCCTCGCCATTCGCACAGCGCCAACACGGCCACAACCGCCGCGATGGCCGCCAGCAGCCAGGCCAGCCTGCGCCGCCGTGTGTGCGATGTCGCATCCATGCCTTGTCCTGGAGGACCTCCGTACCGCCGCATGCGGCAATTGCTGTGCCGGCTCCCGTGCCGAGCCAGGGCATGGGTCTTGCCGAACCGGGAACATGGCAATGACGCCGCATCCACGGTGCCTGACCCCATGAAAGCCCCGCATGCAACGGCTCCGCCGGGGCGCATCGAGACGCCTTACCGCCCGGCAGCAGGCGTTGCTAGACTCGCTGCAGCGGGCGCGACACAGTGCCCCGTCCGGGTCGGAAAGCGCACGAGGATGTCCGCATGCAGTCAGAGGGGGTCGCCGATTCGCTCGGCCGCTGGGGCGACGCGATGAGCCGCGGCAATTCGCTGCGACGCAAGCTGATGGTGGTCGTGCTGGTCACGACGGCCGTGGCGCTGATGCTCAGCGCGACGGCCCTGCTGATTTACGAGCTGCGCAGCTACCAGAAGTCGTGGATCGACGACCTGCAGACGCACGCGCGCATCATCGGCCAGACCAGCGGCGCTGCACTCAGCTTCGACGATCCGAAACCGGTCGAGGAAAGTCTGGCGCTGCTTCGCTTTCGCCCTCGTATCGTCGCCGCCGCGGTGTACCGTGCCGACGGCGCGCCGTTCGCGAGCTACGTGGATTCGACCGCGATCGCGACCGGCGAGAGCCTGCCGGCGGCGCCGGGCCAGCCGCGGGTGATCGTCGACCAGGACCGGCTCGAGGTCGTGCAGCCGATCGTCGAGAACGGCCGCTGGGTCGGCAGCGTCTACCTGCGCGCCCGCTACGACATTCTCGGGCGCCTCTACGACTACCTGCTGATCCTCACGGCGGTGATGGCCACGAGCCTCATCGTCGCGGCGCTCGTCACCACCCGGCTGCAGGACAGCGTGGTCGCGCCGATCCGGCAGGTGGCGCAGGTCGCGCGCAACGTGCTCCAGCGGCGCGACTTCTCGCTGCGGGCGACGAAAACCTCCGACGACGAAGCGGGCGTGCTGGTCGATGCGTTCAACAACATGCTCGAAGAGGTGGGCAAGCGCACCGAGGCGCTGGAGCAGTCGAACAACTTCCTGTCGGTGGAGATGGCCGAGCGGCGCAAGGCCGAGGAAGCGCTGAAGGCCGCGGCACGCACCAAGGACCAGTTCCTCGCCACGCTCGCGCACGAGCTGCGCAACCCGCTCGCGCCGATCACCAACGCGGTCGAGATCCTGCGCCGCGCCGGCCATGAGAACCCGCTGCATCAGCGCGCGCTGGAGATCATGTCGCGGCAGGTGCACCAGATGGTGCGTCTGATCGACGACCTGCTCGACGTCTCGCGCATCACCACCGGCAAGGTGCTGCTCGACAAGGTCCGCGTGGATCTGCAGGCCGTGCTGAACAGCGCGGTGGAGATCGCGGCCCCCGGCATCGAAGCGCGGCACCACCGCCTGTCGCTCGACGTTCCGGACGAGCCGGTCTTCGTGCAAGGCGATGCGACGCGCCTCGCGCAGGTGTTCGCCAATCTGCTGAACAACGCCTCCAAGTACACCGAGGAGGGCGGCGCGATCACGGTCAAGCTCGAACAGGATGCCGAGAGCGTCGTCGTGCACTTCAGCGACAGCGGTGTGGGCATCGCGCCGGAAAAGCAGGACAGCATCTTCGACATGTTCGTGCAGATCGACCAGTCGCTGGAGCGCGGCAGCAAAGCCGGCCTGGGCGTCGGGCTCACGCTGGCGCGGCAGCTGATCGAACTGCACGGCGGCAGCATCCGCGTGCACAGCGACGGCGTGGGCCGCGGCTCGGAATTCATCGTTCGGCTTCCGCGCGGCGATGTCTCCGTGGCCCAGCCGCCGCCGCCGCTCCCGGTCATGACACCGGTGGCGAGGCATGCCGTACTGATCGCCGACGACAACGTCGACTTCGCTGCCAGCCTGTCGAGCATCTTCGAGTCGCTCGGACAGTCGGTGACCGTCGTGCACGACGGATTCGCCGCCCTCGAAGCCGCCGGGCGGCTGCGTCCGCCGTTCGTCTTTCTCGACATCGGCATGCCGGGCCTCAACGGCTACGAGGTGGCGGAGCGACTGCGCGCGCAGCCGTCGACGCGCGACGCGATGATCGTCGCCATCACCGGCTGGGGACAGGAGAAGGACCGCCAGCGCGCGCGCGAAGCCGGCTTCGACCAGCACCTGGTGAAGCCGGTCGACGTGGATCAGCTCGTGTCGATCTTGCGCACCGGCGCACCGGCGCCGACTCCGGCCGTCTGACCGGGCGCCTCGGCGGGCACATCGATTGCACCCACTCTGAGGTGCCACGCCCCCGAAACGCCATGACCGAACAAATCTTCGACAGCGCCGCCGACCGCATCGCCTACAGCGAGGCGGTCGACTTCCTCGAGCAGGGTCGAACGAACCTGATCCCCGCCGATCTCGCCGAACTCTATGTGCGCAAGGGCCTGTGGGTGCGCGAGGACGGGCAACTGCGTCTGACGGACGCGGGCAAGGCGCAGCACGACATGGCGATGCGCGAACGCTTCACCGACGGCTAGCGAAGGAAACACCATGCCTTACCAGCAAAACAGGAACCCCGACCCCGCCAAGCCCGCCAACGACAAGCCCGCCACAGACAGCGGCGGGCATCGCACGCCGGCCGGCAGCAACTACGGCGACCACGTGCCGGACCGCGGGCAACCGCGCCGCAACGACGACCGCGACCACGCGAGCGAGCCGACGATGGGCGACTACTACACCGGAGGCGGAAACATCGACAAGGTCGGCGAGCAGCCCGCGCCGCAACACCCGCACGCGGGCGGCACCGGCAGCCTCGACACGACCGCCGAGCCTTGCCCGGGCGACGACAAGACCGACGTGAAGCGCAACAAGAGCTTCGATACGCCGCACACCCATTCGAGCACGACGCCGCGCAACGTTTGAAGCGGCGCCTGCTCCCCTGGCGGGCGCGTCAGTGGACGGAGCCGGATGGGCTGCTTGGCGAGTGGGGCGAGGCCGGCACCACCGGTCCGGGTCCGGTCTGCGGACCGCTCGCGGGCAGCGCGCCTCCCTCGCCTTCCCAGGTCTGCACGGGCGCCGGTTCCCCGCGCCGCGTGTCGGCTCGGCGCTGCGCCTGTCGACGCAGCGACAACAGGGTGCCGGCGGCCAGCGCCAGCAGCGTGAACTCGATCAGTCGTTTGGTCATCGCAATCCTCACGGTGGGGAAGCCGATGGAGTGCGGCAACCTCCGTGCCCAGCGCGGCCGGTTGCCGGCACGGAGCTTGCCGGAATGGGGTGTGCCGTCCGGCACGTCACAGGAGAGCGTCGATGAACCAGCCCGAATCCCCAACCCATGGCGGCGCGAGCGGCGTGGACCCCCGCACGACGCCGGATGAGAACGACCATCGCAACCCGAAACCGCACGAGCACCCGAAAAGCGACCGTGCAACGCCGCGCCCGGCGGCTGACGACAAGCCCGCCGAGACCGGACGCGGCACCGACCCCCGCCCCATCGAGTCCGACAGCGACAGCGACGAAGACTCGCGCAGCCGTCACCGGGACCTCGGACCGTAGGGACACCGAGGGCAACACCCGGACTCGTCCTCCTCCCGCCCGTCACCCCGGCGAAAGCCGGGGTCCACGGAGTGCTTCCGAGCAGGTTGATTTGTTCGTGTTGCAAGCCGGGTCCCGGCCCGGCTTGCAACACGAACAAATCAAGCCACTCGGAAGCACAACCACCAGTGCACCCCGGCTTTCGCCGGGGTGACGGAGGTTGGCGCATATGGGATGAAATCCGGGATCAGCCTGACGCGGCTGCCGCTCCCCGATTTCATCCGACTACGCGAAACCAGGGCCAGGCCGGGGAGGGGGAGTGCATCGACGCATGCTCGGCAGCTGACCATTCGCGTCGGGCTCACATCTGTGTTCGAGTGGCCCGTGTCTGCGTGAGCGCGGGTCGCGCGCCTCCGGGGCCTGGCAACAGCACGGGCCGGCAATCGCCGTTCCTGCCGTGCCTCAGGTGTGCTCCATCAGCGCGAGATGGATCGCGGATGCCGCAATGGCCGCACCGCCGGTGGCGACCGCGATCTGGTTCAGTCCCTTGACCACGTCGCCGACAGCATAAAGCCCGGCCACGCGGGTCTGGTGGTGGTGATCGGTCAGCAGGTAGCCGTTGCCGTCATGTTCGGCGCCGAGGTTGGCGGCGAGCTGCGAATGCACCTCGATGCCGAGCGCACCGTAAAGCGAGGCGACCACCTCTTCGGCGCCGCCATGCTGCACGGCGACGCCGGCGTCGGCCCGTCGGATGCGGGTGACGGGCGACTCGACCAGCCGCACGCCTGCCTGCGCCATCCGCTGCCGCTGCGTGCCGCTGAAGTCCACGCCGGTGCGGCTGACGAACAGCGTCACGCGGTCGGTGAAGTGGCGCAGATAGAGCGCTTCGGAGGTGTCGTCGCCGCTGTCCGCAAGCAGGCCAACGGAAAGCCCGGCCACCTCGTAGCCGTCGCATACCGGGCAGTAGCGCAGCGCGCCGTCCAGCATGGCCTGCACCAGGTGCGGCATCGCCGGCGGAACGTCGGTGACGCCGGTGGCAAGCACCACCGTGCGCGCTTCGGCCTCTCCATCCGCCCAGCGCGCTCGAAAGCCGCCGTCGATCCGTTCGAGCGACGTGACGCGGCCGGCCGCGAACTGCACCTCGTGGCGCCGCGCCTGCAGCCGCATGCCGGTGAGCAGCGCGGCGCCCGAGATACCGTCCGGAAAGCCGGGATAGTTGTGCGTGCAGGGAATCTTCGCGGCGCGGCTCTCGCCATGCTCGACGACCAGCACCCGGCGGCGGAAGCGGGCCAGGTACAAGGCGGCGGCGAGCCCGGCGGGCCCGCCGCCGACGACGAGCGCGTCGACGACTTCCCTGCGCGGCATCAGTGCGCCGATGAACCGGGATGCGGCCGGTCGGGCTCCGATGGCCACGACACGTCGCGCAGCACCTCGTCGGTGTGCTGCTGCGACTGGCGCGTGGCGAGGTCGCCCAGCGACACGATGCCGACGACGCGACGCTCGGCGTTCAGCACCGGCAGGCGGCGGATCTGCACCTCGCCCATCTGCTTCATCACCTCCTCGGTGCTCTGGTCCTCGGTGCACCAGCGCGTCTGCTCGGTCATCACCTCGGACACGCAGTGCGTCGCGGGCTCCAGCCCGGCAGCGGTTGCGCGCACCGTGATGTCGCGGTCGGTGATCATGCCGATCAGCTCCTCGCCGTCGCACACCGGAAGCGCACCGACGTTGAGTTCGTCCATGACCTGTGCCGCCCGCTGCAGCGACTCGTCGGGGCGTATGACCTCGACACCGCGGGTCATCACTTCACTGACTCTGGGCATGCTGTACTCCTTCAGTTGGGTTCGGGGCAAGAGGGCGGCAGCAACCGACGTACCTGATGCAAGCGGTCAACCGGGGCAACGAAACCGGGACCCGGGCAACAAGAACCGTGACCTCCGGCAACAAGAACCGTCACCCCGGCGAACGCCGGGGTCCACCGCATGGACATGTACCGACTCGTCGAGTGCACCCCGGCGTCCGCCGGGGTGACTTCCAACCCTACACGCCCTGCGAAGCAATTACACGAGGCATCCCGTTTGCTCCGGGAGGTCATGACGGATCGGCTGAACCGCTATTGGCAAAAGCGCGACTTCGATGCCACGCCGGAACCGAAGGGCAAGCCGGCGCGATCGGGCAAGGCCTTGTCCTTCGTCGTGCAGAAACACGCCGCGAGGCGCCTGCACTACGACTTCCGTCTCGAGCTGGACGGCACGCTGAAGAGCTGGGCGGTGCCCAAGGGGCCGAGCCTCGACCCCAACGACAAGCGCATGGCGGTGCATGTGGAGGACCACCCGCTGTCCTACGGCGGCTTCGAAGGTGCGATTCCGCCGGGACAGTACGGCGCCGGCACGGTCATCGTCTGGGATCGCGGCACCTGGGAGCCGATCGGTGATCCGCGAGACGGCTACGCGCAAGGCAAGCTGAAGCTCAGGCTGCAAGGCGACAAGCTCTCCGGTGCGTGGACGCTGGTGCGCATGCATGGCCGCTCAGGTGAACGGCAGGAACCCTGGCTGCTGATCAAGGAGCGCGACGAGCACGCGCGGCCGGCATCCGACTTCAGCGTCGTCGACGAGATGCCCGACAGCGTGTTGTCGGGCACGCGCCGCAGCGCCGGCGCGAAGACCGCCGGCGGCACGCCGGAATTCAACGCGCTGCAGAACGCGTTCGACTCCGCACGCACCGAGCAGATCCAGTACTACCTGTTCGACATCCCGTTCTACGGCGGCCACGACCTGCGCGAAGCGGCGCTCGTCGATCGGCGCGCGCTGCTGCACGGCGTGATGCAAGACGCGCCGTCGCAGCGCGTGCGCTTGTCGTTCTCGGAATGGACGCCCGACGGGCGCGTGCGCCATGCGATCTTCCACGGCCTGCGCGACGACAAGCCGGCCTCGACAATCACCAAGGAGACGCCGCAGCCCACGACGAAGGTGGCGGCGAAGAAGGCCGGCGGCCCGACGTCCACGAAGAAGGCCGCACGCGATGACGCGAGCGTCGCGATGCCGGCGTTGCCGAAAGACCTTCGCATCAGCAACCCGCAGCGCGTGATCGACACGACGGCCGGCCTGACCAAGCGCGATCTCGTGAACCACTATCTGCTCGCCGCCCGGCGCATGCTGCCGCACCTTGCAGGACGGCCGCTCGCGCTCGTGCGCGCGCCCAGCGGCATCGCGGGCAAGCACTTCTTCCAGAAGCACGGCGAAACACTGAAGATCGGCGGCCTGAAGCACCTCGATTCGGCGCTCGATCCGGGGCATCCGCCGCTGATGATGATCGATTCGTTCGATGCGTTGATCGGCGCGGCGCAAATGAACGTCATCGAGTTTCACACCTGGAACGCGACCGTGAAGAACATCGAGAAGCCCGACCGCATGACCTTCGACCTCGACCCGGGCGAGGGCGTCGAATGGCGCGCGGTCCAGGAAGCCGCCGAACTCGTGCGCGCGCTGCTCGAGGAGCTGGGGCTCGCGAGCTTTCTGAAAACCAGCGGCGGCAAGGGGCTGCACGTCGTCGTGCCGCTCACGCCGCGCGACGACTGGGACGCGGTGAAGGACTTCTCGCAAGCGGTCGTGCAACACCTCGCGAACGTCTTGCCGGATCGCTTCGTCGCGAAGAGCGGGCCGAAGAACCGTGCCGGCAAGATCTTCGCGGACTACCTGCGCAACGGACGCGGCGCGACGACGGTGGCTGCCTACTCGGCGCGTGCGCGGGCAGGCCTCGGCGTCTCGATTCCCTGCGCCTGGGACGAACTTCAGGAGCTGACGAGCGGCGCCCACTGGACGCTCGCCAACGCGCACGAACGGCTGGAGTCCGGCGAGGACCCGTGGGCCGGCTACACAAAGACACGGCAGACCTTGACCCGGGCCAAGAAGGCGTTGGGCTCGGTGCGGCAGCGATAAGGAGTGGACCCATGGCCAAGACGAGTACCCGTGCATTGTGGAAAGGCGCGATCAGCTTCGGTCTGGTGCACATCCCGGTGGCGCTGCATTCGGCCACCGCCGACACCGGCATCGACTTCGACTGGCTGGACAAGCGCTCGATGGACCCGGTGGGCTACAAGCGCATCAACAAGAAGACCGGCAAGGAAATCGCCAAGGACGACATCGTCAAGGGCATCCAGTACGAGGACGGCCAGTACGTCGTGCTGACCGAAGAGGAGATTCGTGCCGCCTACCCGAAGGCCACGCAGACGATCGAGATCGAGGCCTTCGTGCCGATGACCGAGCTGCCCTTCGTCTATCTCGACCGGCCGTACTACCTCTCGCCGGTGGGCAAGGGCGACAAGGTCTATGCCTTGCTGCGCGAGACGCTGCTGCGCACCGGGCGCGCCGGCATCGCGCGCGTCGTGATCCAGACCAAGCAGCATCTGGCCGCGCTGGTGCCCTCAGGACCCGCGTTGATCCTCAACCTGCTGCGCTGGGGCGACGCGATCCGGCCGTGGGATCAGCTCGACCTCCCGCCGCCCGGCGAAGAGGCCGTGGGCCTGAAGAAGCGCGAGCTCGACATGGCCGAGCAGCTGGTCGACGACATGACCACGCACTGGGACCCGAGCGGGTTCCGCGATTCCTTCGCCGAGGAAGTGATGGCGCTGGTGCACAAGAAGGTCGACGCCGGCGAGACGGAGCAGGTCGTCAAGCCCGACGCCGAAGAAGAGCGGGCGCCGGCCTCCAACATCGTCGACCTTACCGAACTGCTGCAGCGCAGCCTGCGGCGCGGCGGCGAGGGTCGGAACAAGCCCGAGAAGGCGCCGGCCCGGGCGCCTGCCGCGAAGCGCACCCCCCGGGCGTCGACGAAGGCCAAGGCGACGAACAAACGCAAGGCGGCCTGACCGCACCCTGCCGCCGCCGACACCCCCTCGATCGAGGCAGGCCGCTCACGGCCGATACAGTCAATTACCGTGGCGAGGGCATGTGCAATCGCACATAATGACCCATGACGCCGCGCTGAGCGGCGCTTGCGCCGTGCGCCACTGGGCCGCCGGCATCTACGAAATTCACCGCGGTGGGGGCCCTCCCCGTCGCGAGTACCTGGAGGTCGTCGGTCACGCAACTCCCACGCTTTCACATCGCACGTCGGCGAAACACACGAACGTGCGGGTGCTTGCAAGGCACAGGGCAGTACGGGTGCCGATAGACGCCGGACAACGGAGGAAGAAGCATGCCTCATGCGTTGGTAGTCGACGACGAAGCGGACTCGGCCGAGATGATGGCCGCGCTCATAGCCACCGAAGGCTTCACCGTGGCCACGGCGGGGTCGCTGCGCGACGCGCGCAAGCAGCTCGCGCTGCAGGAGCCCGATATCGTGCTGCTCGACCTGATGCTGCCCGACGGCAACGGCATGCAGCTGTTCGACGACGCGAAGTCGCTTCAGAACACCGAGGTCGTGCTGATCACCGGCCACGCCAGCCTCGAAACCTCGATCCAGGCGCTGCGCCTGGGCGCGGCGGACTACCTCGTGAAGCCGCTCAACATGAAGCAGCTGCACGGCATCCTCTCGCGCGTGACCAAGCCGTCCACGCTGCGCGCCGAAGCCGACAGCCTGCATTCCGGCCTCGAGCTCGAAGGGCACTTCGGCCTGCTGTGGGGCCGCTCGAGCGGCATGCGCCGCGTCTACGAGCAGATTCTTCGGGTGTCGGGCACGGCGGTCACCGTGTTCGTCACCGGCGAGAGCGGCAGCGGCAAGGAAGTCGTTGCCCGCACCGTGCACGACCTCAGCCGCCGCCGCGCGCGCCCCTTCCTCGCGGTGAACTGCGGCGCGATCTCGCCGCACCTCATCGAGTCCGAGATCTTCGGCCACGAGAAGGGCAGCTTCACCGGGGCCGACCGCCAGCACCAGGGCTTCTTCGAACGCGCGAGCGGCGGCACGCTGTTCCTCGACGAAATCACCGAGATGCCGCTGGACCTGCAGGTCAAGCTGCTGCGCGTGCTCGAGACGGGCACCTTCATGCGCGTGGGTTCGACCCAGCTGCAAGAAACCGACGTGCGCATGATCGCCGCCACGAACCGCAACCCGATGGAGGCAGTGCAGGCCGGCAAGCTGCGTGAAGACCTGCTGTACCGGCTGAACGTGTTCCCGATCCACCTTCCGCCGCTGCGCGAGCGCGCCGACGACATACCGCTGATCGCCGAGCACTTTCTCGACGAGATCTCGCGCCGCGAGGGCCAGATCAAGCATTTCGCGCCGGCCGCACTGGCGCGGCTGCAAACCTATCGCTGGCCGGGCAACGTGCGCGAGCTGCGAAACATCGTCCATCGGGCCTACGTGATGGCCCCCGACACGACGATCGTCGACGAGTGCCTGCCCACCACCGACACGCCGCTGCCGGTGATGACCGGCGCGCCGGTGCTGTCGATCCGCGTCGGCACGCCGCTGGCGGAGATCGAGCGCCAGGTCACCTTGGCCACGCTGGAGTACTTCGGCCGCCACAAGGAGAAGACCGCGGCGACGCTCGGGGTGAGCCTGAAGACGCTGTACAACCGGCTGAAGGAATACGCCACGGTGCCGGAGCGCCACGGGAACGGTGACGCCGGCCAGGCCGGCGAGCGCGAAAGCTGAGCGCATCACCGCGGCGCGCGGCGATCACGCGCGCTTGCTGACCACCACCGCCACCGACATGCCGAGGTAGTCGCCCGGCGCGCCCGTCCACGTGCCGCTGACCGGAGACGCGAGAGCGGCGTGCCGTGCGACGCCGACCCGGATCAGGTCGGTGCCGCCAATCAAGTTGTTGGTCGGATCGAACGGGATCCATCCCGCGCCCGGCATGTGCACCTGCAGCCAGGCATGCGTTGCGCCTGCCGGCGGCTGGCTCTGCGGTGACGCCTCCAGCTGCGGCGTGTACACGTAGCCCGAGACGAATCGCGCCGCATAGCCGAGGCGACGCACCGCCTCGATCATCAGCGTTGCGAAGTCGCGGCAACTGCCGCGCTGCAAGGCGAGGGTCTCCCCCGGCGACTGCACGCCTTCTTCGTCACGCGGCTGGTACGCCATCGTCTCGCGGATCGTGCGTGTCATGTCGACCAGCAGCTCGCGGCTGCCGGTCGGGCCGTCGGTGCGGAGGAAGCTGCGCGCCCAGGCCATCAGCGATTCGTCGGCCTCTGCGTCAGCGCTTGGGCTTCGGCTTCTTGTCGCCGGGCGCCTCGCCTTTCGAGTGCGACTTTCCTTTGCGCTCGGCCTCTTCCATCTCGGCGGCCTGCGCCGGGTCTTCGGGGCGGGCCTGGCGTGCGCCTTCGTCGACTTGGCCGGACTGCACGAACTCGCGCTGCGACTTGTCGTAACGGCGGCCCGCGACGTAGTCGCCTTCGCCTTGCACCTGGCCGCTCTTGGCCTTGTCTGCGGGTGTTCCCATGTGGAGCTCTCCAGTGTCATTCCCGGGCGAACGCGGCCGGGAAAGGAATCGGATTCGGTGGAAACCGCCGGCCGCGCCCGCCGGCGAGCACCCAGGCCGGCGGGGCCGCGAAGCGGCTTCCGGCCCGGGCGGCCGCGGGCGCCTCGGCAAGCAGCCAGGCAAGCCGGGCCAGCGCGGCCGACAAGTCCATCGGCTTTCGCCACACCTCAAGGAAACCGGCGTCCGCCAGGTTGTCGAGCGTGTCTTCGGCGGTCACCGCGACTGCAGGCACCGCCGCCAGCGCCGGCACGGAACGCATGCGTTGCAGCAGATCGCAGCCGTGGCAGTCGGGCAGCCGCAGATCGAGCAGCAGCAGGTCGGGGACACGCTCAACGGCCATCTCCATGCCGCTCTCGCCGGTTGTCGCGACGCGCAACTCGGCCCGCGGGAGCTTGCCGAACAAGGCCTCCATCAGCAGCACGTTGACGGGATGGTCCTCGACGTACAGCACGTCGAGCGGCTCTTGCTCCTCGGCGGCGCCCAAGTCGTAGTCGGCGGTCTGGATGGAGGTCAGCACGTGGGTTCCCGGTCGAAGTGGCGATTGAGCAGCTACATTGGCAACCCGCATGCCCGCGCTGCCGCTTGTGTCCGCCCGGAAGAAGTCGACGAATCTGCGCGGCTTGCCCGAAGACGCTGCCGAATCGCACCGGTAAAGACTGCGCAGAGCTCGCGTTTGTACAGAACGGCGGCCCACCGTTTGCCCGGATCGATCCAGGCCCATTGGAGCAACAGATGAACACACGCACCGAATCGGACTCTCTGGGCGCGGTCGAGGTCGACGCCGACCGGCTCTGGGGCGCCCAGACGCAGCGCTCACTGGCGCACTTCCGAATTTCGAACGAGCGGATGCCCTGGGAACTGATGGCCGCGCTGGCGGCGATCAAGCGTGCCGCTGCACAGGTCAATTGCGAGCTCGGCCTGCTCGCGCCGGAGATCGCGCGCGCCATCGAGTCGGGGGCCGAGCGGGTGCTCGGCGGCGGGCTGGAAGGGGAGTTTCCGCTGTCGGTCTGGCAAACCGGGTCCGGTACGCAAACCAACATGAACATGAACGAGGTGCTCGCCAACCTCGCGTCGGAGGTTCTGGGCGGTGCGCGGGGTGCGCGGCGGCGCGTGCACCCGAATGACCATGTCAACCTCGGCCAGTCGTCCAACGACGTCTTTCCGACGGCGATGCATGTCAGCGCCGCCGTGGCGGTGGTGCGCCGCCTGCTGCCGGCGCTGGACGGGCTTCGCGCCGAATTCGCGTCCCAGGCCGATGCCTACCGCGGCCTCATCAAGATCGGCCGCACCCACCTGCAAGACGCCACGCCGCTGACGCTCGGGCAGGAGTTCTCCGGCTACGAGGCGCAACTCGCGCAGGCGCACGCGGCGATCACGTCGGCGCTGACGCCGGTCTACGAGCTGGCGATCGGCGGCACCGCGGTCGGAACCGGCTTGAACACCCACCCGCAGTTCGGCGAGCGGGTGGCGGCGGTGCTGGCGCGGGAGCTGGGCTTGCCATTCGTCGGGGCGCGCAACAGGTTCGCCGCACTCGCTGCGCACGACACGCTGGTGGCGTTGCACGGCGCGTTGAAGTCGGCGGCAACCGCGCTGATGAAGATCGCCAACGACCTGCGCCTTCTGGCGTCCGGTCCCCGCTCGGGGCTTGGCGAACTGTCGCTGCCCGCCAACGAACCGGGCAGCTCCATCATGCCAGGCAAGGTCAATCCGACGCAGTGCGAGGCGATGACGATGGTGTGCTGCCAGGTGATCGGCAACGACGTCGCATTGACGGTCGGCGCCTCGCAGGGCCATCTGGAATTGAATGTCTTCAAGCCGCTGATCGCCCACAACCTGCTGCAAAGCATCCGGCTGCTCGCTGACGCAACCGAGAGCTTCAACGAACATGCGGTGCGCGGACTGACCGCCAACCCCGAACGCATCGGCCGGCTGCTCGCCGATTCGCTGATGCTTGTGACGGCGCTGGTGCCGCACATCGGCTACGACCGGGCCGCGAAGATCGCGCAACGGGCGCATGCGGACGGCAGCTCGTTGCGCGACACGGCGGTCGCGATGGGAGTGTCGGCGCAGGACTTCGATCGGTGGGTGCGGCCGGAGGACATGGTGTAGTCCGAGTGAGCCCATGTGCGCTGACCTGCCGTCGCCGCGCCGTCCCCCCCGTGCCGTCCCCCCCCGTGCGGTCAACCCCCGT
>DATKCI010000242.1:0-23287 GCA_035513255.1 Piscinibacter sp.
GGCTCGACGCTGCCCGAAAGCCCGTTCTTCCAGGAACAGCGAGCGTGAGATGCGACTGAACGGCAAGGTGGCGATCGTCTGCGGCGCGGCCAGCGGCATCGGCGCCGCAGTCGCCGAGCGCTTCGCACAGGAAGGGGCCCAGGTCGTGGCCTGCGGCGTGCCGGTGCCGGCGCATGCGGGCGCCCTCGCCTGCGACGTCACCGACGATGCGCAAGTTCGTGCCACGGTCGATGCGGCCCTCGCACGCCACGGCCGCATCGACGTGCTGGTCAACGCCGCCGGCGTGGTGGCAGCCGACGGCGCCGCGACCATCGAAGACAGCGTCTGGCACCGCCTGCACGAGGTCAACCTCGGCGGCACGATGCGTCTGATGCGCGCCGTGCTGCCGGCGATGCTCGAGCGCGGCGCCGGCAGCATCGTCAACATCGCGTCGGTGGCCGCCTTCAATGCCGGCGCCGACGCGGCCAGCTATGCCGCCGGCAAGGCCGGCGTGGTGGCGCTCACCCGCTCGGCCGCGCACGCGTACGGACCGCGCGGGGTACGCGTCAACGCGCTGTGCCCCGGATGGGTGGACACGCCGATGGCCGCGCGCGAGATGCTCGAGATGGCTCAGGCCCTGGGGATCTCCGAAGCCGAGGCTCGTGCGCGAACGACAGCGCGCATCGCGCTCGCGCGAATGGCGCAGCCCGACGAGATGGCCGCCGCTTGCCTGTTTCTGGCCAGCGACGAGGCTTCGTTCGTCACCGGCGCCGCGCTGGTGGCCGACGGAGGGATGCGCGTGCCGGCTGCGGCGCGGGGCATCTGAGGCACGGGCATCACGCGTCCGACCAGGCCGCTGCACACGCCGAGCGGCACGTCACGATCACACTGCAGTCGCCCAAGTTTCGAAGGGCTGGTGAGAGCCGTACTGCTGCCGGCCAGAATGGTCGCTTCGGCGGTCGTTGACGACCCGTTGCCGTCAGTCGAGAGATTCGGAAGCCGACGATCGATGCACCGGGTCACGACCCGAGAATGGTTACTGTCGACTTGGTGGCGCCAGGTCAAGCATCAAGGAAGCGTTGCAGGAGATGAAAACGGCCTGTCTGCGTCGACGACGAACATGACGAGCGCAAGCAGGTCGGTGGTGCCGCTGCTCGACACCTGCATCGCGCGGTCGGCGCCTTGTCCTCCTTCGGCCTGTCCCGGTCTGACCCTGAGCGTGCCGGTCGCGCTGCGGATGCTCTGCTCCCCGGTGAGCACGAAGAATGCCTCGGAGCCGGGGTGGCTGTGGATGGACGTGACGCTGCCAGGAGCGCCACTGGCTTCATTGATGCGCAGCAGGTAGCGCGACGCACTTACTCGCCGAATCGGCCCCACTTCGGCGACCTTGGTCGCGCCCGGCGACGCCGAAGTCCCCGACGGCCCGAGCGTGAACTGCCAGGCCTTGCCGGCCGCTTCAACGACGAGAGACCATGCCCCCGCCGCGGCTCGGGCGTCCTGCGCCGACTCAACGGTCTCGATGTGCCAGAACAACTCGCCGGCCGGCAACTCGCTCACCTTCCTTTCAGCCAGCGCCTTGATCTGAAGCGCTTGCTGCGCAAGGGTCAGGAGCGGCGCAGCGCTGCAGGCTACGGCCACGGCCAATGCCCGGCAGAGGGATCGCCGGACAGGCATGAAGTTTGACAGGCCCGATTGGGGCTGGAAAGGGAGGATGATCGGTATCGGAGTGCTCATGGTCCATATCTCCTTCGCATCAACTGGGGCAGTGGTCTGTTATGGCCAGCGCAAGAATGCTTGGCGCAAGGTCAACGTATTCGGAAAACCCACCAAGGTCCACACGGAACGGTGAGGTTTCGGTGAAGAAACGATGAGGCACGCAACATCGGCTCAGGCTCAGGCTCCGGTGCACGGCGACTTGCGGCGCCTGCGCCGGCTCCAGGTTGGGGACTGGTGCGTCGACGGCAATCTGAACGAGATTGACTGCGCCGGAAAGGTGGTGCACCTCGAGCCCAAGGCCATGGCGGTGCTGCTGATCCTGGCCGAACGACCGGGGGAGGTGGTCACCCGGGACGAGCTCTTGGCCACCGTGTGGCCCGACGTCATCGTCAGCGACAACGCGCTCACGCAGGTCATCATCAAGCTTCGAAGGGCGCTGGAGGACACTCCGCGCGAGCCGAAATACCTGCAGTCGATCGCAAAGAGTGGTTATCGGCTGATCGCGGAGGTGCGTCCGGCCGTCGATTCACCCACCCGAAACGACGCCACGGCAGTGCGCCCATCGCCCCAGAGGTATTCGGCCAGGACGGCCGGTATGGCCCTGGCCCTGGCCCTTGCCGCGGTCGTGTCGGTGACGGCGGCGGCATGGTTCGTGCATCTTGCACGCGGGCCTTCGGCGTCTTCGGCAATGGTTGAATCAAGCGATGAGTTGCCAAACGCCGCCCCCCCGACCGTTCGAGTGCAGCCTTTTGAGGCACTCGGGACAGACACTGAAGAGACGTTGCTCGCACGGGCCGTGACAGCGGATCTCGTCACCGATCTTTCCAAGGTGGCTGCCTTGTCCGTCGTGACAGCCGAGGCCGGCAACGACGGCGCTGCCTCCGGCGGCTTGCAGGCCCGTTACGTGCTCTCAGGCACCGTGCAGCGAGACGGCAACCGATTGCGACTGAACGTGCTCCTCGCGGATGCGAGGGCGAGCCGCCAAGTGTGGTCCGAGCGCTTCGATGCCGACGACAAGGACCTCTTCGACGTGCAAGACCGGCTGGTTCGACGCGTCATCGAGGTGCTGCCTGTCAGAGTCAGCGAGGCCGAGTCATTGCGCTTGGCGCAGCGCAGCACGCGCAATCTGGAGGCTTATCGTCAGTTTTCTCTTGCGCAGGCTGCCCTGCTGGTGCGCCGCCCGGCCGAGAACGAAGCGGCGCGCGCCTTCTATTGGGAGGCGATCCGCCGCGACCCCGCGTTCGCTCGAGCCTATGCCGGCTTGGCCATGACATATGCGCTGGCCTACCAGCAAGGATGGGTACAGGAGGGCGACGCTGCCCTAGCGCGGGCGCTCGAGTTCGCGCAAACGGCACTTCGCATGCGGCCCGACATGCCCGAAGCGCACTGGGTGATGGCGTTCGTGGCCACTCAGCGCCGCCAGCACGATGAGGGACTGCGGCATCTCGACGATGCGCTGCGCCTGAACGGCTCCTATGCGGATGCGTATGCGTTGAAGGCGGGCATCCTCACGTATGTCGGCATGCCGGAGGAAGCGATCCCGCTGATGCAGTCGGCGCTGCGTCTGAACCCGGCCGCAGGCTCGCTCTACTTCCTGCTGCTTGGTCGCGCGTATCACTTCCGTGGTGACTTCGAGCAAGCACGCTTTCACTTGAGCCGGGCGATCGAGCGAAATCCCGAGAACCTGGAGGCCGGGATCTACCTGGCTGCGACGCACTGGCGCTTGGGAGATCGTGAAGCTGCCCTGTGGCAGATGCAGGAGATCCGGCAGCTCGAGCCGGAATTCGAGATCGAAAGCTGGCTCGCCAATTACCCGCTTACCGATGCTGATGCCAGGCAGATGCTTCGACGCTCGATGAGTGAGCTCGGGTCGCGGGCAATGGCCGACGAAGGCGCCCGCAGTGCGATCCGGTAAGGTGCGCGAAGTCCGGTCTTCACCACGAGATCGACAGTCGCTTGATGGCCGAATGCCGGTACCCGTTTGGTCGACCCGCGGGGCCAAGACCGGCATGTCGTGTTTCACGCGGCGTGCTCCATAGGATGAAGGGTGTCGTTCTTGTGGCCGCTGTCCGAGGCACTGCCCAGGCCGAGCATCAACGCCAAGTTCTGCACGGCGGCGCCCGAGGCGCCTTTGCCCAGGTTGTCGAACACGGCGCTCAGCAGGATCTGGCCATGCGTGTCGTTGCCGAACACGGCCAGTTGCAGATCATTGCTGCCATTGAGTGCCTGCGGGTCGAGCCGCGTCATCGCGTCGGTCTGAGCCGCATCGAGCACTTGCACATGGCGGTGATCGCGATAGCGCTGCGCAAGCAGATCGCGCAGCGCCCGGGTCGTCATCGGCCGGCGCAGCATCGCGGTGTGCAACGGGATGGTCAGCGCGATGCCTTGCCGGAAGCTGCCGTACGACGGCACGAAGAACGGTCGGTCCTGCAGGCCTGAATGCAACTGGATTTCCGGCACATGCTTGTGCTGCAGGCTCAGGCCATAGTGCTGAAACGACAGGGCCTCATGGGCGAGCGCGCCTTCGTGGGCTTGAATGCCCTCGCGTCCCCGACCGGAGTAGCCGGAGACGGCATGGACGCTCAGCGGTGCGTCGGAGCGCAGGCAGCCGGCTTCGACCAGCGGGCGCAGCAGCGCGATGGCCCCTGTGGGGTAGCAACCCGGATTGCTGACGCGCCGTGCCTGCGCGATGCGCCCGGACTGCTGTGGCGACATTTCGGGAAAGCCGTACACCCAGGCCGCATCGGTGCGGTGCGCCGAGGAGGCGTCGATGACGCGCACGCGCGGATTGCGGATGCTGGCCACCGCCTGGCGCGCAGCCTCGTCGGGCAGACACAGCACGGCCACGTCGCAGTCGTTGATGGCGACCGCACGCGCGGCGGCATCCTTGCGCAATGCTTCGGGCAGGGTGATGAGGTTGATGTCCTGGCGCCCGAACAGCCGCGCCAGGATTTCCAGTCCGGTGGTGCCCTGGTCGCCGTCGATGAAAACGCTCGCGCTCATGGGAGTAGTCCTGTGGTGATGGGCGGAGGTTGCGGCTTCTCGACGGATTGGTAAAGTTGAATGTCGTGAATACGAGATTCATGAAATCTGAACTCACATGAGAGAACTCAATCTCGATCAGTTGCGCACTCTGGTGACGATCGCCAAGCTCGGCTCGTTTGCAGCCGCTGCGCGCACTCTGCATCTGGCCGCGCCGACCGTCAGTCTGCATGTGGCTGAGTTGGAGTCCCGCCTGGGCGCAGCGCTGCTGCTGCGTCAGCGGCAGCGCGTAGTGCCCACCGGGGTCGGCCAGGGGCTGATCGAGCGCGCCCGCCGTCTGCTCGCCGATGTCGATGCGGCGCTCGATGAAGTGGCTCGCCAGGTCGAGGGCCGTGCCGGCCGGGTGCGGCTGGGTGCGTCCACCGGTGCGCTGGCCTGGCTGCTGCCACAGGCGCTCGAGACCATGGGTCGTGACCATCACGGCGTCGATGTACAGGTGGCGGTGCTCACCTCGCAGGAAGCGTTGTCCCGCGTGCAGGAAGGCACCCTCGACATCGGCCTGGTGGCGCTACCGCAGGCCGCTGTCAAGGGCTTGCAGATCGTGCCCTGGCGTCGCGACCCGGTCATGGCATTCCTGCCGTGTGCATGGTCCGTGCCGCGTACGATCACGCCGGCTTGGCTCTCGGCCCGACCGCTGATCCTCAATGACGCCAGGACTCGCCTGCACCGCATGACGATGGACTGGTTCGCCGCCGCTGGCGAACAACCGCAGGCGCGAATCGAACTTAACTTCAATGACGCCATCAAGAGTCTGGTGGCGGCCGGCTATGGTGCCGCGCTGCTGCCGCGCGAGGAAGGCACGGCAGGGTTGGATGCGCGTATGGTGATCTCACCCCTCACGCCGCGACTGTGGCGCCCGCTGGGCCTTGCCCACCGGGCAGGTCGGCCGGAGCCCGCCACGCGGCACATGCTCGAGGCGCTGGCGGCGATCCGGCAGCGCTGAGCGCAGCCCTGATTGACCCAATTGGATCGCCTCGGAGCGGTCATTGGCGAAGTTCCGCTCCTAACCGGTAGGACTCGGCCAGCGGACGGCGTCGACGGTCAGGTCAGGGACGCGTAGCGGGCGCTTGCACGGGAATGGCGGCTGCAAGACACGAAGCCGCCCGCCAGTGCCACCTCCCCGCCGGTCGTGGACGAGCCTGAGCTCCAAAGACACCTCCAGTTCGGCGCTGGCAGGCAAGGCAGTGACAGACAGAGACCCGAATCGGGTCGGATGCGACGTGAGCTTGAAGCTGGCCGCAACTGCAGGAGGCGGTTCGATGAGTCATCGGCCGGTAGGGTCAGGCTTCGGGTTCGTGGCAAACCACTTCGATGTTGTGCCCGTCCGGACCCATGACGAAAGCTGCATAGTAGTTCGCGTGGTAGTGCGGGCGCAGACCAGGCGCACCATTGTCTTTGGCACCCGCCTCCAGAGCCGCGCGATAGAAAGCCTCGACTTGCTGGCGATTCTCGGCCATGAACGCCAAGTGAAGATGCGCCGGCTTCTCCTCGGTTTGGTACAAGCACAATGAAGCCTTACCCTCTGGTGGGCTGAGCTCGACACCGTACGTCGGGGGCCCCTCCGAGACAACAGCTACGCCGAGCGGTTCGAGTGCCTTGAGGAAGAACGCTTTGCTCGCTGCATAGTCGCTGACTCCGAATTTGACGTGGTCAAACATGAGTTCTCCCGAAGTGTGTGGCTTGCGCGAGGCCTGACGAATAGCGTTTATCTGACGCCGAGGTTGCGCTGATCGAAGGCACCATGGCGCGGTACACGATGCCATCAACGCGATCGAGCCGCACCACGAAACGTATCGCTTCCAGGTCGAGACCCCCGCAAGCGCCTCGAAAGACGCCGCTGTGGCGAGTGCCGCGCACGGTGTCCTCGCCGCGCTCGTGCCGTCGCAGAAGGCCGCGCTGGACACTGCACTCGCGCGGTCGCTCGCGAGCATCAGCGACGGGCGCGCAAAAGCCGACGGCATCGCGGTCGGCAGGACCGTGGCCGAGCGCGCTGGCCGAGGGCCGGCCCGGCGAGGGGCTGGAGGTGCTCGCCAAGGCGGCGGCGCGCGAGGACGCGAGCGAGAAGCACGTCGTCACCCCCGGCCCGATCCTTCCCGCACGCGAGATCCTGGCAACCGTGCTGCTGGAACAGGGCACGGCCGCCGAGGCGCTGCACGAGTTCGAGGCGGTGCTGCGAAAAGGAGGCCGCATCAACACCGTCTATGAAAAGGCGAAGGGCGACGGGCCCTGGGTCTAATGCATGCGCCGCCCCTGCGCGATGGCTCTTGCGCGGTGGGCTCATGGATGGGATGCCACCAGGATGACCGCCCAAGCCAGGAGTGCGACACCAAGCGGGGTACTGAGACGATGGCCCCAGGGAGCGTTCTTCTCGGTCGCCATCACCGCAGCAAGCAAGAGCATCCAGCCGAGACTGCCCGCGCCGAGCGCGAACATCAACAGCATCAGCGCCCAACAGCAGCCGACACAGAACAGTCCGTGGTGGGCACCGAGCGTGAACGCATGACGCGCCTGCGCTTGCCCGCGCCAGTGCTCGATGACGAAGCTCAACGGGGTGCGGCACTTTTCCAGGCAGCGGCGCTTGAGCCTGCTGAACTGGAAGGCCCCGGCCAACGCGATGGTCGCGGCGCCGATCAGCCAGCCATGCCAGGCCAGGGTGGGCACGCTGCCGATCAAGGAGAGCACAGCACCGTGAAGAACGTGCGCCAAGAGCCCGAATGCTCCCCATACTGTCATGTAGCCGAGACCGAGCAGCGCGAGGAGGCGCCCATGGTCCGGACGCTGGGCCGTCAACCGGTCGAAGGCGTTGAACAGCGGCAATGTGGTCGGCAGCATCATGGCCGCAGTCATGAGAATCCACGCGGCGCTGTAGAGCACGGCGGGCACGACCACTTCCCCGGCGGGAACGACACGGCACAGAAACGCCGCCGGCCCCGACGTCATCCAGTCACCGTGGTCGAGGTAGCTTCCATACGGGCTGCGCCCCCACGCCCACAGCGCCACCCACGCCAGCGCAACCAGCGCGGCCAGCAACGGCAGGAACACGCGACGGTGACGAGAGGCGCTGGACGGCCGCGGGCCTGCCGCTGCAGCGCCGCCGATCGCGCTCATGCGTCGAAGACGAACGTACTCTGCAGGGCGTTGTGGTTCTTGATGTCGAGATCGATGCCGAGGGCGGCATTCTTGGAGCGGTAGCTCGGCGCCTTGCCGACGAACACCGGAGCCCCAGGTACCGTCGAGAACACGGTGTCGGAGAGAGTAGTCAGGCCGCCCATCGCGCCGCGATACGGCTCGAGTTCGGCGTAGTAGTTCGCGCCGATCTCGAGAATGCCGTTGCCGTCGACCACGGTGAACTTGATCGGCGCCCGCTCCACCGACACTACCCGACCGATAAGCGCGGCAAGATCTGCGACCGGCCCGCCCGCCTTGCCGGTGTAGACCTTGAGCAGCGCCTCTTCCTGCGCTTTGGAGGCATGGTCGTCGACGTAGATCGCGGCAGTCCAGTTGCCTTGCAGGATATTGCCGGGAACATGGGCCACGCACGCGACGGTGTTGCCGCCCACGTCGACGCCCTCGACCGTTCCCTTGTCCACGCGCCACGCGATGATGGTGTCGCAGGTGCCATTGTCAGGGTCCTCGCCGATCCAGCAGGGGCACAGGACATTGCAGTTGCAAACCTCGAGCAGACGACCTTCCAGGTGATAGCTCATTCGACCCTCCGTTGAAGCCACACGCGATCGGACTTGTCGCCGCGGCTCAGGCGGCAAGGGGAAACGATCCTACGCTGCTCGATGAGCAGAGTCCAGTTCAATGTGAGTCAAGCAACCCGTCTTGCTCGCCGAGAGCCGGCGTAGTGCTTCGCTGGCGTTTGCTCATCCTTTGCCTTGCGGCCTTGTGCTGCACGTCTTGTGTCCCGCGGCCGCGCGCCATGCCTGTCTCCCGCGCCATCAGTCGCCCCGAATGTTTCGCGCCTTGATCAGCGCGCCGAACCGCACACTGTCGATCTGTGCGCGCGTGGCGAAGTCCTGCGGCGAACCCGGGGCCGGGACCGCACCGATGACCGCCAGGCGCTCGGCGAAGGCGGGCTGGCGCAGGATCTTGTTGATCTCGGTGTTGAGCCGGGTCACCACGGCGGGCGGCGTGCCCGCGGGCGCGTAGAAGCCGAACCACGTGTCCGCGTCGAAGTCCTTCAGCCCCGCCTCCTCCAGGGTGGGCACGTCCGGGAACTGGCTCACGCGCCGCGGGCTGCCTACTGCGAGCAGCTTGAGCTTGCCGGACTTCACATGCTGCAGCCCGATACCCGGATCGAACATGAAATCGATCTGCCCGCCCAGCAAGTCCTGCATCGCTGGCGCCGCGCCACGATAGGGGATGTGCGTGGCGAACACGCCGGCACTCGCCTTCATCATCTCCGCGGCCAGGTGCGGCGAGCTGCCGTTGCCCGGCGAGCCGAAACTCAGCTTGCCTGGGTTCTTGCGCAAGTACTCGATGAACTCCTTGACGCTGGCAACCGGCACCTTCTGCGGGTTCACTTCAAGGAACACGAGCACGCGTGCGGCGGCAGCCACCGGAACCAGGTCCGTGCGCGGGTCGAAAGTCATCTTCGAGTAGAGATGCGGGTTGATCGACACCGTGCCGCCCGAGCTCATGAGCAGCGTGTAGCCGTCGGCCGCCGACTTGGCAACGTGGTCGCCCGCGATGTTGCCGTTGGCCCCCGCACGGTTGTCGACCACCACCGGCTGGCCAAGCGCCTCCTGCAGCGGCTGCGACACCGCGCGGGCGATCTGGTCGGCCGCGCCGCCCGGCGGAAAGCTCACGACGACGCGCACCGGCTTGGCCGGCCAGGCGTCTTGTGCCAGTGCGGTGCCCGCGGCAGCGAACAGCGTGGCGGCCAGCAGTCCGTGTCGCAAAGTGGGGATGATTCTCATCGGTTGTCTCCTGTAGTGAGTGATTTCGCGCGACGCGGATTCAGCGCAGCAGCCTGCCCACGAATGCCGCACCGATTCCGACCTGGTCGTAGTGCGCTCGACACAACGCGATGTGTCTCCTCCATCGAGCCGCGAGTGTTGCGTCGGGAGGTTTATTCAGCAAGACGATTCAATGAATATCGTCGATCCATCCCATGCATGATGACGGCGGGCCGGCGCGGCGGCGCTGTGTCGATGCGCCGCCAGGCCGTGATGCTCAACGCCGTGGCGGCGTAAACAAGGTCGCGAAGGACTCGCGCAACCAGCGATGGCCGGGGTCGTCGTGCACGCGCCAGATCCAGTGCAGCCCGACACGCAAGGGCGGCAAGTGCGCTTCGAACGCCGTGACCTGCAACTCGTAGCGCTGCGCGAACCGACGCGCCGGCTGGAGCGGGACGATGGCCGCCAGGTCCGTCTGCGCGAGGATCTCGGGCAACACCTGAAAGTGCGGGATCGTTAGCGAGATTCGCGCCTCCAGCCCCAAGCGGAGCAGCGCGCGGGCCGGATCCGTGTGCCCCTGAACGACGATGTAGTCCAGCGCGTCGAGCTGCAGTGCTTTTGACCGCGGGCGAACCCGTGGGTGCCCTTTTCGCGTCACGAGGACGTACTGGTCTTCGAACATCGGCTGTTCATGCACGCCGTCGAGTTGCGGCAGATAGCCCACTGCCAGATCGATGCGGCCCTGCTCCATTGCCGGCAGGATCTGCTCCGGCGCGAGTTGTTCCGACGCGAGCCGCACGCCGGGAGCCACTTTCCGCAGATGGCTCATCAGGTGCGGCAGAAATTCACCTTCCCCCAAGTCGCTCATGTGCATCACGAACCGACGCTGCGTGCGCGCGGGATCGAACCTGTCGGCTTCGTCCAGGCCGGTGTCGATGGTCTTCAGCGCCGCTTCGACGTAGCGCGCAAAGTGATCTGCCTTGGCTGTCGGTGCGACGCCCCCCGGCGCTCGCACGAACAGCGCATCCTTCAACACGAGTCGCAGCCTCGCGATGGCGTGGCTGACGGCCGGCTGCGACAGTCCCAATCGCTCCGATGCGCTGCGAACATTGCGCAGCAAATACACCTGACGGAACACCCGCAAGAGGTTGAGATCGAGGTCGGTGTGATTCATGTGGCTTATCAACTGTCTAACGTTGATTTTATGGACGAATGGTTTGCGCGCGCCTACAGTGAGCCCGATCCTGCGGCGCCTCCTCGGCCGGCGCAGCCCCCAAGAGACAGTGCCACGCTCGGTTGGCCAAGCAGCAGAGAGACTCATGGAAGTCCAGTTCACGGAGGAAGTGGCGCAGCTTCGACTGGGCCACGGCGCCGCGTTCCACGGCGAAGGCATCCTCGCCATCACCAAGGCGCTCTTGCAGTCCGGCGTGGCCTACGTCGGCGGGTACCAGGGCGCCCCGGTGTCGCACCTGCTCGACGTGATGGTCCAGGCGAGGCCCTACCTGGACACGCTGGGCGTGCACGTTCAGGCGTGTTCGAACGAGGCCTCCGCTGCTGCGATGCTGGGCGCGTCGATCCACTACCCGCTTCGCGGCGCGGTGACCTGGAAGTCCATCGTCGGAACCAACGTCGCGAGTGATGCACTGTCCAACCTGGCGTCGCCAGGTGTCGTCGGTGGCGCGCTCATCGTCGTGGGCGAGGACTACGGCGAAGGCGCGAGCGTGATCCAGGAGCGCACCCACGCCTTCGCGCTCAAGAGTTCGATGGTGCTGCTCGATCCGCGGCCGAACCTCGCACGGATGGTCGAGATGGTCGAACACGGCTTTGCCTTGTCCGAAGCGTCGAACATGCCGGCGATCCTGGAACTGCGCATTCGCACCTGCCACGTCCACGGCAGCTTCGTCTGCAAGGACAACGTCGCTCCGGCCCTGTCCGCACTGGCGCGGCAGGAGGAGCCTGCAGCCTTCGACTACATGCGACTGGCCCATCCGCCGGTCACGTTCCGCCATGAAAAGCTCAAGACCGAGCAACGGATCCCGGCCGCGCGCCGCTACATCACGGAACACCGGCTGAACGAGGTGTTTCCCGGCACGCACGGCGATCTGGGCATCATCGTTCAGGGCGGGCTCTACAACGCCCTGATCCGGGCGCTGGAGCAGTTCGATCTGGCCGACGTGTTCGGCGCGACCGAGATCCCGATCTACGTGCTGAATGTGACCTACCCGCTGATGCCCGAAGAGCTCCTCGACTTCTGCACCGGAAAACGCGGCGTGCTGCTGCTCGAAGAAGGCCAGCCCGAGTACATCGAACAAGAGCTCGCAACACTGTTGCGACGACAGGGCGTGCCCACGCCGCTGCACGGAAAGGGCTGGCTTCCACAAGGCGGCGAGTACACCGTCGAAGTCATCGTCGAGGGCCTGGCGCAGTTCGTCGCAGCCTACCTTCCGAAGCACGATGCCGGGCCGGCCGCGCAATGGCTGGCAAAGACCCGTGAGCGTCGCGTGGCTTTCGCCGAGCATCTGGGCAAACCGCTGCCGCCTCGGCCTCCGGGCTTTTGCATCGGTTGCCCGGAGCGGCCCGTCTTCTCGGCGCTGAAGCTCGCGCAGGCGCAAGTGGGCCGGGTTCACATCGCCGCCGACATCGGATGCCACGCCTTCGGCACGTTCGAGCCATTCGGCTTCGGGCACTCGATCCTGGGCTACGGCATGAGCCTGGCGAGCACGGCCGGCGTGTCGCCGATGATGGCGCGCCGCACGCTGGCCGTCGTGGGCGATGGCGGCTTCTGGCACAACGGCCTGATCACCGGGGTGCAAAGCGCGCTGTTCAACGGCGACGATGCCGTGCTGCTGATCTTCAAGAACGGCTACACCTCCGCCACCGGCACGCAGGACATCATCTCGACACCCGACGAGGAGCTCAAGGCAGCCGCAGGCGACAAGCATCAAAGTCTGGTCGACCGCAACACGACGATCGAGAAGACATTGCAGGGCCTGGGCGTGCAGTGGTTGCGCAATGTGCACAGCTACGACGTCGCCACCATGCGTGACACGTTGGTGGATGCCTTCACCAGCCCCTTCAACGGCCTCAAGGTCGTCATTGCCGAGGGCGAGTGCCAACTCGAGCGTCAGCGCCGGATCAGACCCTGGATTGCCGGTCTGCTGAAGAAGGGCGCACGTGTGGTGCGCAGCCGCTACGGCGTCGACGAAGACATCTGCAATGGAGACCACGCGTGCATTCGCCTGTCTGGCTGCCCTACCCTGACCCTCAAGGACAATCCCGACCCGCTGAAGGTCGACCCGGTCGCGACCGTGATCGACGGCTGTGTTGGCTGCGGGCTGTGTGGCGAGAACGCGCATGCCGCCACCTTGTGCCCCAGCTTCTACAAGGTGGAGGTGGTGCAGAACCCGAGTTGGCACGAACGCCTGGTGGCCGGCCTGCGTCGATCCGTCATCCGCGTGCTGCGGCCCGCTTGAGAACCACTGACAAAACATGAATCCATCGATGCGCCCGCTCACCGTGCTCATCTGCGCCCTCGGCGGCGAAGGTGGCGGCGTCCTCAGCAATTGGCTGGTGGATGTCGCCCGCCATGCCGGTCACGCCGCACAGGCCACGTCGATCCCGGGCGTCGCGCAGCGCACCGGCGCCACGACCTACTACCTCGAATTCGCCCCCAGGACCCAAGACGAACTCAGCGGCCGCCAACCCGTTTTCAGTCTGTACCCGGTCCCTGGACAGATCGACCTCCTCGTGTCGTCGGAACTGCTGGAAACCGCTCGCCAGGTGAGCCTGGGCATGACATCGGTAGCGCGTACGCGCGTGGTCAGCAGTTCGTCGCGCACGCTGACCACGGCCGAACGGATGGAGCTCGGCGACGGCCGGCTTGCTGACTCGAGCCTGGCCGACATGCTCCGCACCGCGGCGTTGGAGCATCACCTACTGGACATGGCGAGGCTGACGCGTGAGTCGGGCACCGTGGTCAGTGCAGTCATGCTCGGCGCGGTCGCTGCCAGCGGCGTCTTGCCGTTCGAGAGAGCGATCTACGAGTCCGTCATCAAGGCCGGTGGCCGCGGTGCACAAGCCAGCCTGCGCGGCTTCGCGGCGGGCTACGAGAGCGTGACGCAGGCACGCGAGCGCGGTGCCACCGTGCGGGACCTCATCGCACCCGCCGTGAGCACCGCGGCAGCGCCGCCTCTGCGCGCGGACTTGGCGGATCGCTTCCCGGCTGCCGTCCACACGATGCTCTCTCTCGGCCATGCCCGCCTCGTCGAGTATCAGGATGAGGCCTATGCACAGCTCTACATCGATCGTCTGGCGCGGGTGCTGGAAGCCGAGCGTGTCAGCGATCCGCACGCGGCGAACTCCTTCTCGACCACCCGGGAGATGGCACGCTGGCTGGCGTTGTGGATGGCCTTCGACGACATCGTGCGTGTTGCCGACCTCAAACTTCGCGCCAGCCGGCGCCAGCGCATCGCCGTCGAGGCGAAAGCGCGCGATGGCGACATCCTGAAGATCTGGGACCACTTCAAGCCCGGCGTCCCGGAGTTCGTTGGGCTGCTGCCGGCGGCGCTGGCCCGAGCCCTCGTTCGCTGGGACGCACGACGGCAGCAACGCGGCCTGGCACCTTGGTCGTTCAAGCTCGTGCTAGGCACGCACACGGTCGTTGGCGCGCTTGCGCTGCGCCTGCTTGGCGCGATGAAAGGCCAGCGTCGGCGCGGCCAACGCTTTTCAACTGAGCAGGCGTTCATCGAGCGGTGGCTCGGGGACGTGATCGAGTTGTCGCGCAGCGATTGGCGGACCGGCCACGAGTTGGCCTTGTGCGGAAGGCTCATCAAGGGCTACGGCAGCACCAACGAACGCGGCAAGGAGAGCCTGCTGCACGTGCTCGACCAACTCGTCCACAGGGCGCAGTTTCCAAGCCCGCAGGCGCGCGCCGAGGCCATCGCCCAGGCCCGCCAGGCGGCGCTCGCCGACGATGCAGGCCGCGCTCTGGACCAGACACTGCAACAACATGGCGCGGCGCCGCGCCCGGTTCGTGAGCAGCCGATCCGCTTCGTACGCTCCGCATCGGCCAAGCCCAAGCGGCGCATCGAGGCCGCACGCGGTTGACGAGCCCTGCAAGAAGCGGCTGCTGGAGCTCACGGCTCCTGGCACGGGACCCTTCGAACAGGCGGTGGGCTGCTGCACAAGCTCGGGCAGAGTCGCCCCGAAGCCCTGCGCTTCAGTGCTTGATGATTTAGAACGATAACTATCGTTTGGGAGGTAACCGAGGGTATTCCCATATTTTCGGGTGATTAATTGTTCATCAACATAACTAAACCCTCATTCTCACGAGGGCAGGAGATGCTTCGATGAACGTTCCGTTTCGCATGTGCATCGTCGCGCTGGGCTGCGTCGCGATGCTGGCCAGTTGCGGCGGCGGCGATGACGACGAGGACCTGCCGCACCTGTCGGCGGCCACTGGCGCATCGCTTGCTTCGTGTACCGAGCTCACCAACCGGTTCTCGTTCGCCAACACCCAGATCACCTCGGCGACTTCGGTGGCGGCAGGCACGTTGACCGTGGCGGGCACACCGATCGGTGCCCATTGCCTGGTGCAGGGAACGATGGACCCGCGCACCGGTGCGATCGACGGTCAGAGCTACGCCATCGGCTTCGAGATGCGGCTTCCGAACGCTTGGAACGGCCGCTTCTTCCACCAGGCAAACGGTGGCATCGACGGCAACGTCGTTCCCGCCACCGGAGCGGTCAACGGCGGTTCCGGTCTGGCCAATGCGCTGCAGATGGGCTTCTCCGTCATCAGTTCGGACGCCGGGCACGACGCGTCTCAGAACCCGGCATTCGGGGTGGATCCGCAGGCCCGGCTCGACTACGGCTACCAGGCGGCGATGAAGTTGACACCGATGGCGAAAGGGCTGATCGCCAGCGCCTACGGCAAGGGACCCGACCGGTCGTACTTCGGTGGCTGCTCGAACGGCGGGCGACACACCTTCGTCGCGATGACACGCATGCCCGAGCAATACGACGGTTACCTGGCGGGTGCACCGGGATACCGGCTGCCACTGGCAGCGATCGCCAACATATTCGGCGCCCAGCAATACGCCACCGTGGCAACCGACCCGGCCGATCTGGGCACGGGATACACGCAGGCAGAGCGCGCGACGGTCTCGGCCGCTGTGCTGGCGAAATGCGATGCGCTCGACGGCGCCATCGACGGACTGGTGCAGGACACGACGGCCTGCCAGCAGGCATTCGACCTTCAGAGCGACGTGCCGACCTGCAGCGGAGCACGCGATGGCACCTGCCTTTCGGCAGCGCAGAAGACGGCGATCGCGCCCATCTTCTCGGGCGCCGTCGACGGGAGCGGCAACAAGTTCTACGCGAGCTTCCCGTACGACAGCGGCCATGCAGGCGGCGACGTATCGTTCTGGGAGTTCTTCGCCCCGCTGGTGCTCGACTCCGGCGGCGTGGGCCTCATCTGGGGCGTGCCGCCGGCGGATCCCGCCTCGTTCAACGGGCCTGCGTTCTCGCTCGGCACCTCGATTGACGCGATGTTGGCGTCGGTGGCCGCCACCAACGGCACCTACACCGAGTCGGCGCTGTCGTTCATGCTGCCGGCTCAGCCGACCCAATTGCAGACGCTGAAGAACCGGGGCGCCAAGGTCATGGTGTATCACGGCGTGAGCGACAGCATCTTCTCGGTCGACGACACCACCGCCTGGTACGAGGGCCTGCGGGCCAACAACAGTGGCGACGCGAGCAACTTCGCGCGCTTCTTCCGCGTGCCCGGCATGAACCACTGCGCCGGTGGACCGTCGACCGATCAGTTCGACATGTTGACGGCGCTCGTCGATTGGGTCGAGAAGGGCCAGGCTCCGGACAGCGTGATCGCCAGCGCGCGCGGTCCCGGCAATGCTGCCGGAGCCAACGCCGATGTGCCGGCCGGCTGGTCGGCCAGCCGGTCCCGTCCGCTGTGTCCGTATCCGAAGGTCGCACGACTGAAGGCGGGCGCAACTGATTTGGAGTCGGCGGCCAGCTTCGAATGCCGCTAGCGACAGCCGGGGCTTCAGGCGGTCAGCATGCCTTGGCGATGCCGGATCGCCTCGACGGCCGGCGAACGGATGTAATCGAGCAGGGCCCGCGCCGCTGCGGGTTGACTGGATGCGACGCAGACGGCGCCGGAGAACGTCGTGACGATCTCCGCGCCCGGCGGCATCGTCCCGAGCACGTGGATGCCGTCCAGGTGCATCAGTTCGCTGAGTTGCTGGAAACCCAGCTCGACCTCGCCGCGCGCCACCAGCGCGCCCACCGGCACACCGGGCGGCGCCTGCACCAGGCGCTCGCGCAGATCCTGCGCGAGTCCCCAGCGGTCGAACAGGCGCAGCAGCGCGGTGCCGCTCGGCCCGGTGGAGTAGCCGATCGTGCGAGCCGATGCCACTGCCGCCTGCAGCTCGCGCTCGCAGTCCACGGCCGGGCGGGGCGCGCCGTGGCGCACTGCGATCGCCACGCCGGAGCGCATGAGGTCGGTCTTGCTCCCGGCCACGATGCGGCCGGCCGCGCCGAGGCGGTCAATGGCGTCCGACGCCAGAACCACGATGTCGAACGCTTCGCCGTCCTGTACGCGCCGCGCCGCGTCGACGCCGCCCACGGATTCGAAGACGACCTCGCCGCGGCCACTGCGCCGCCAGGCGTCGGCGACCTCGGTCAGGAGCTGGCGCGTCGCCATCGAGGAAATGCCGGTGAGAGAAGCGGTCATGGGCGTGCTCGGGCATGCGGAAACGACGGGATTTTGCAAAGGCTCAGAGCCTGAGCACGAACAGGGTGATCGCCGGGAACCCGACCAACACCACCACGCGCAGGAGGTCGCTGGCCACGAACGGCATCACGCCTCGGTAGGTGTCGCGGATCGAGATGTCGGGCGCCATCGACTGGATCACGAACAGGTTCATGCCCACCGGTGGCGTGATCAGCCCCACCTCGACGACGATCAGCACCAGCACGCCGAACCAGATCGCCGTCTCTTCGGGCGTGAGACCGAAGTCCAGGCCCGAGATCATCGGGAAGAAGATCGGGATCGTCAGCAGGATCATCGACAGCGAATCCATCACGCAGCCGAACACCAGGTAGAAGAGCAGGATGGCCGCCAGCACCGTGTACGGCGCGAAACCTTGTGCACCGACCCAGCCGGCGAGTTCCTGCGGCAGTTGCGACAGCGCCAGAAAGGTGTTGTACGCGGCCGCGCCGAGCACGATCATGAAGATCATCGCGGTGCCGCTGGCAGTGGCTTCGAATGCCTCGCGCACACGGCTGCGGCTCAGGCCGCGGCGTTGCCAGGCCAGCAGCCCGGTGCTGACGGCGCCGACCGCCGCGCCCTCCGTGGGTGTGAAGATGCCGGTGTAGATGCCGCCGATCACGGCCACGAAGATCACGATCACCGGCCACACGGCCGTCAGCGCCCGACCGCGGTCGCGCCAGTCCAGCCGCTCGATCTGGCCGGCGGATGCCGGCGAGAACCGCACGTACAGGTTGATCACCGCCATGTAGCCCAGCGCGGCCAGGATGCCCGGCACGAAGGCGGCGGCGAACATCTTGGCGATGTTCTGCTCGGCCAGGATCGCGTAGATCACCAGCACGATCGACGGCGGGATCAGGATGCCGAGCGTGCCGCCGGCGGCCAGCAAGCCGGTCGACAGCGCACCGCTGTAGCCGGCGCGCTTCAGCTCGGGCAGGGCCACCTGGCCCATCGTCGCCGCGGTGGCCAGCGACGAGCCGCAGATCGAGCCGAAGCCGGCGCAGGCGCCGACCGCCGCCATGCCGACGCCGCCGCGCCGTTGGCCGATGAAGGCCTCGGCCGCCTTGAACAAGGCCTGCGACATGCCGCCCAGCGTGGCGAACTGGCCCATCAGCAGGAACAGCGGCACGATCGAGAGCGAATGCGTGGAGAACTGCCCGTAGGCCAGTGTCTTCAGCTGGTTCAGCAGCGGGGCGGTGCTGCCGAACACCTGCCACGAGCCGACGAGGCCGATGACCAGCATCGACAGGCCGATCGGCACGCGCAGGAAGATCAGCAGCAGCAGAACGGGGAACGACCAGGCGGCCAGTTGCAGCGCGTCCATCAGTGCACCACCTCGGCTGTCTCGAAACCCGCCGGCGGCTGCACGATGCGCAGCGTCTCCAGCAGCCGCCATGCGTAGGCGACGCAACCGATCACGGCCGGCAGCATCGATGCCGCGTACCCCCACCAGACCGGGAACTGCAGGATGAACGTGACCTCGCCGTTGGCGCGGTAGTCGAGCATCGCCACGCTCATGCGCCACACCAGCAGCAGCCACACGGCGAGCATCAGCGCGTCGGTGGCGGCCTCGAGCACGCGTCGCAGGCCTGGCGGGTAGGCGCGCCAGAACAGATCCACCACCGCGTGGCCGCGCTTCAAGTGGGCCCAGGGCAGGAAGCAGAACACGGCCAGCGCGGTGCCGGCCTCGACCAGCTCGAAGTCGCCTGGCACCGGGCCCAGCCCCAACCCCGACAGCGCGCGCCCGCCGATGCTCAGCACGCTGAGCACGGCCAGCACCACCAGCACGAAGGCGCCGAGCCAGGTCATGGCGCGGCTGAGTCCGTAGATCGCGTGAGTCATGGTCGGGTCGTCATGGCACGGGGCGGCCCATTGCCGCCCCGTGCAGTTTCTTCAACAAGCCGGCCGCAGCCGGCCCGGCTCACTTCGAGTGCTTGGCAATCAACGCCGCGGCTTCGGCGGCCAGCTTCGGGCCGTCGACGCCCTTGCCTGCCACTTCCTTGTACCAGACGGCCCGCACGCCGGCGGCGGCGCGCTGCCAGCGGCTGGTCTCGGCCGCGTCCAGCGTGATGATGTTGTTGCCGGCCTTCTGGGCGATGGCCAGGCCGACCTTGTCGCCGTCGTCCATCGCGCGGCCGAACATGGCGGCGGCTTCGATGCCGCTGTTGGCGTCGATCACCTTCTTCAGATCGGCCGGCAGCTTGTCGTAGCTGGCCTTGTTCATTGCCACCGCGAAGGTCTGCGTGTACAGGCCGGTGTCGCCGCTGAAGCCGGTGTGGTTCTTGACGATCTGCGAGACCTTCAATGCCGGCGTCACTTCCCACGGGATCGTGGTGGCGCTGATCACGCCCTTGGACAGCGCCTCACCGACGGCCGGCACCGGCATGCCGACCGGCGTGGCACCGAGTTGCTCGAGCATGATGTTGATCACGCGCGAGCCGCCGCGCACCTTCATGCCCTTCAGGTCCTCGAGCTTGTTGATCGGGTCCTTGCTGTGGAACATGCCCGGGCCGTGCACGTGCACCGCAATCAGCTTGACGTCCTTGAACTCGTCCATCGCGTACTTCTCGACGTACTCCTGGAACGCACGCGACGCCGGCTCGGCCTTGCCGACCGAAAACGGCAGCTCGAAGACTTCGGCCTTCGGGAAGCGGCCCGGGGTGTAGCCCAGCACGGTCCAGATCAGGTCGACCACGCCGTCCTTGGCCTGGTCGAACAGCTCGGGCGGCTTGCCGCCGAGCTGCATGGCGTCGAAATGCTGCACCTTGATGCGCCCGCCGCTTTCCTTCTCGACCTTGGCGGCCCAGGGTTTGATCGCCTTGGCCGGGATGGTCGCCTGCGGCGGCAGCATCTGGTGGAAGCGCAGCGTCACGTTCTGCGCGAACGCGGCCGGGGCGGCGGCGAGCATGGCGGCGCCGGCGATGGCACCGAAGAAAGCCTTGCGGGTGAACTTCATCGTTGTCTCCTGGGTAGGTTTTTTGGGCGGGTCAAACGAGTTGCTGCTCGAGATCGTGCAGCACCTGGTAGCAAGGCAGTACCTGCGCCACGCTGGCGTTCGGTTCGCGGCCTTCGCGAATGGCGGCGAAGAACTCCCGGTCCTGGAGCTCGATGCCGTTCATGGAGACGTCCACCTGGCTGACGTCGATCTTTTCATCCTTGCCGTTGAACAGGTCGTCGTAGCGGGCGATGTACGTGCCGGAATCGCCGATGTAGCGGAAGAACGTGCCCAGCGGACCCTCGTTGTTGAACGAGAGGCTGAGCGTACAGATCGCGCCGTTGGCCGCCTTGAGCTGGATCGACATGTCCATCGCGATGCCGAGCTGCGGATGAATCGGCCCCTGCACCGCATTGGCCTTGACGATCGGGCTGCCGGCCTGGTACGCGAACAGGTCCACCGTGTGCGCGGCGTGGTGCCACAGCAGGTGGTCGGTCCAGCTGCGCGGCTGGCCGAGCGCGTTCATGTTCGTGCGGCGGAAGAAAAACGTCTGCACGTCCATCTGCTGGATGTTCAACTCACCGGCCGCGATGCGCCGGCGCACCCACTGGTGGCTGGGGTTGAAGCGCCGCGTGTGGCCGCACATCGCCACGAGGCCGGTCTGCTTCTGGCGCGCGGCGACCGCCTGGCCGTCCTCCAGCTTGTCGCACAGCGGGATCTCGACCTGCACGTGTTTGCCGGCGTCCAGGCAGGCCAGCGCCTGCGCCGCATGCATCTGTGTCGGCGTGCAGAGGATCACCGCGTCGACCTCCTTGATCGCCAGGCTGTCGGCGAGCTCGGTCGTCACGTGTTTGATGCCGTACTTCGCGGCCACTTCCTGCGTCTTGTCCAGCTCGCGGCTGACGAGCGAGATCACTTCGACGTCGGGGATGTTCTTGATGCCGTCCAGGTGCTTGATGCCGAAGGCACCGGCACCGGCGAGCGCGACCTTGATCGTCATGCCGGGTTCTCCAGAATGAGGTGGCCCACCGCCGTGTTGCTGGCGGGCACGTGATAGAAACGGTGGGCGACGCTCGGCGGTGGACCGCCGGCGACATCGGCCATCGCGCCGCGTGCAATCAACCACATCACCAGCTCGATGCCTTCGCTGCCGGCCTCGCGCACATAGTCGATGTGCGGCAGCTCGGCCAGCGCCGCCGGCTCGGCGATCAGGCGGTCGAGGAAGCGGTTGTCCCACTCGGCGTTGATCAGCCCGGCGCGCGGGCCCTGCAGTTGGTGGCTCATGCCGCCGGTGCCCCAGATCTGCACGTTCAGCGGCGCGTCGTACGACTCGACCGCCTTGCGGATCGCCTGCCCGAGCATGAAACACCGTTTGCCCGACGGCACCGGGTACTGCACCACGTTGACGGCGAACGGGATCACCGGGCACGGCCAGGCGTCGGTCTGTCCGCACATCAGCGACAGCGGCACCGTCAGCCCGTGGTCGACATCCATCTTGTTGACGATGGTCAGGTCGAAATCCTGCTGGATCACGCTTTGCGCGATGTGGCTGGCCAGCTCCGGGTGGCCGGTGACCTTGGGCACCGGGCGCGGGCCCCAGCCTTCGTCGGCCACCGCGTACTCGGCCGCGGTGCCGATCGCGAACGTCGGGATCATCTCCAGGCTGAACGCGGTCGCGTGGTCGTTGAAGACCAGGAAGATCACGTCCGGCTTGTGCTGCTTCAGCCACTGCTTGGAAAACTCGTAGCCGGCGAACACCTTCTGCCAGTACGGCTCGCCGGTCTTGCCATGGTCGAACGCGGCGCCGATGGCCGGCACGTGCGAGGTGTAGACGGATGCGCTGATGCGGGCCATGGTCACAGCCCCGAGCGCGTGCCGCTGCCCTGCGGCTGGCGGTGCGCCTGCGCGTTGCCGTCCTCGCCGACGACGCGGTTGCCTTCGGCCGAGCGGCCGCCGGAGATCATCATGTCGCGGTATTCCTCTTCGGTCATGCCGGTCATGCTGCCGGCCATCTGCTGAAAACTCTTGCCGTGAGTGGCGCCGAGCTTGGCCAGGAAGTAGATGTTGCCGCCGGCGGCGATGCAGCGGTTCAGGTCGCGCGCCAGCACGGCCTGCTTCTGCTCCTCGGTCATCGGCCATTCGTCGAGGTACGCGCGTTCCTCGGCCTTGAAGCGCTCGCGGTTCTCGGCTTTCATCAACGACATGCAGAACTGGTTCAGCCAGTAGCCTTTGCGGGACTGCTCGGCGTCGAAGATCGTCGTGCCGGGGACGTCGAGATACGGTTTTTGCAGGGGCATGTCATGCCTCCTCGGGCCAGTACAGGCGCATCGGGTTGTCGACCAGCAGCTTCTGCTGCAGCTCAGGCGTCGTCGCGATATGCGGGATGAAGTCGACCAGCAGGCCGTCGTCGGGCATGTGGTCCTTCAGGTTCGGGTGCGGCCAGTCGGTGCCCCACAGCACGCGGTCGGGGAAGGTCTCGACGATGCGGCGCGCAAACGGCACGACGTCGCGGTAGGCCGCCTGTTCGCCGTCGAGCGCGCGCGGGCCCGTCACCGACAGTCGCTCGGGGCAGCTGACCTTGCTCCAGACGTTGGGGTGCTCGCGCATGAACTTGACGAACAGTTCGAACTCCGGGCCGTCGACCGGCTTGCTCACGTCGGGCCGACCCATGTGGTCGACGACGATGGTGGTCGGCAGCGTGGTGAAGAAGTCCCACAGCTCCGGCAGGTCCACCGCTTCGAAGTAGATCACCACGTGCCAGCCGAGTTTCGCGATTCGCCCGGCGATTTCCATCAACTCGTCTTTCGGCGTGAAGTCGACCAGCCGCTTGACGAAGTTGAAGCGCACGCCGCGCACGCCGGCGGCATGCAGCTCCTGGAGTTCGTCGTCGCTCACCGAGCGGCGCACCGTGGCCACGCCGCG
>DATKCI010000243.1:0-10191 GCA_035513255.1 Piscinibacter sp.
CTGTCACCGTATTTCGTGACACGCTTAACCGAAGGCTTCAGCCAGCTCGTTACCTCCCTGACTGCTCCGGTTGCTTCCGGCTGGAGCGGTTGCCGGGTGGGGCTTGCACCCACTGGAAAGCGCCGCCTTTTCACGGCGCACACCCGAAGCAGGCGTTCAGTTTTGGGGGCGCGAATGACCGCTCCGCAGGCATTCGGAATCGCGCCCTCGGACGCTTGGGGCCGGCTGGCGCGCCAGTCTCTCTCTTACCTCTGGAGAGGCAAGGCATAGCACGAGGGCCTCGTATCCTTCAGCGCCGACAAAAGGTGGAACTACAAATGGGACCGACTGATTTGCCGGGCAATACACGATTGCCTCGCCGGGTCCAATGCTTGCAAGGTCAAGAATCGAAGAGGAGCGAGTCATCGCAATCACCGGCGCCATACGAGTCCTGAGACGGCGGCGCAAGAGCGGCATGAGCGCTTCCTGAGACGAGCGAGAGAGACCCGCCTCAACAAGATCGATGACCAGTGGCTGCCGACCACCTTGAGCCTCCAGGGCTCCCAGCAACAGGCGGAGCGGCTTGAGGTCTACCGCGCCCTCCTCGCGCAGCCAGTTCACCTGTCTTTCCACTGCCGCGGCTTCGTCCGCAGTCAAATCGAGATCGCGCTCAGAAGGGTGCGGGCGGCTATTGAGTCTTTGGGCGCTGAGGTACCTTGCATCAGGCAACGCTTGCGAAAGACGCAATGCGAGTTGCGTCTTCCCACTGCCCAGCGGACCGACCAAATAGGTCAACGGGGCAAGTTCTGCGAGCGTGAACTGCTCTCCACCCCAGGGCCAAGGCAATTCGAAGGAGACCGCAGCGCCGTGCGCACCCAGCGCGTCGGCCAGCTCGCCAGCTCGCGCAGTCCGCCCGAGTGCCAAGCCGTTTCGCATCTCTCTTATGCGCTCGCTCGCCCTTTGCATGGCCGTGAACTGGGCGCACAGCTCAGCTTCGCGCAGCGCTAGCGCCTGGTCGGCAGCTGCGGCGTCTCCTTTCAAGGCCCGCGCGACTTGGACGAGGCTTAGCCCAAGCGAGCGAAGTGCCACTACATCTTCCGCGACACGAAGGTCTTCCGAGCTGTAGCGCCGATAGCCTGCATCCGTGCGAGTGGGTTGAAGCAGCCCCTTCTCTTCATACAGCCTCAGCGCTTTTGCGGACACCCCGAGGCGCCGGGCGGCTTCTGCTGCGAGCATCCATTTGGCCGGAGCGAACATGACGGTTCTCCACTTGGTGAACCAGCATCATCAGGCCGAACCTAACGGCCGGGTCAAGCACGTTGCCGCCAACCTAGCCCTTGGAGGACAGCCGAGCTTCTATGCTGAAGCCGACATCAAGTTAAGGAGTCAAAAGTCCGCTCATGGCCGGGAGGGTCAGATCGCAGTGCCACCGGAAAGCTGCCGTTCGGCGCGAGACCTGGACCTGCCAAGGTCAGCTTCCTGCGACAACGCCGAATTCACACTGGCGGCCATGAGCGGTCGCCCGCCAACGGCAGCTTCACAGAATCAGAAGTCTTTCATGAGCCTCCGGGCAAGTTGGAAACCTGACGCAAGAGAGCGAACCCGCACCGACTGCCGACTGCCCGATGTGACAGCGGCCGGATTCAAAACGAAAGCCGCCATCAGAAGCGATGCCGGATCCCGGCCTCGTAGCCTCGTGACGATCCGCCTCCGGCCATGCCAGCCGGTCCGTCGCTGATGACATAGCGCGCAGCTTCGTCGTTGGACACGGTCGCTGCCGTGGCGTACAGGGCCGTGCGTTTCGACAGGTTGTACACGTAGCCGATGCCCCACTGGTCTGCGTCGTTGCCGTCGATGACGGTCGCGCCAACCGTGCCGGACAAGTCCGCCTTGACCCAGGAAGCCTTCGCCTGATGCGGGCCCCATGTGGCGACTGCGCCGAGCAGCAGCAGGGCCTGCCTGGCCTGGTCGTACTTGAACTGGCGCCAAGCGCCCGAGAGCCTGACATTGGACACGTCGACATGCGCACCGATCACCGCGTCCTTGAATCTTCCGGCGGTCGTGAGGCTGTTCTCCGAACTCGTGGCCGCTGCGGAAACGCCGAAGCGTTTCGCCGCGTAGCCGAGGCGCATGCCGAACACCTTGGCGCGTCCGCTCGCGACATCGCCCCCTTCGCCGGCCGCGGCCAGCAGGCCGCCTTCCACGCCGCCCAAGCCGCCGGGCAACAGGAACTGCGCCGCGTTGTCGGAGCGCACGGTCGTGTTGGCGTTGGTGCCGAAAGCGGCGCGGATCGGGCCGACCGGTGTTGCCGATACCAGGTTGGCCGAGCGCGCGACGCCGACATACGAGAAAGGGTCATGCCGTGACCACACCGTGTACGACGGCACGAAGTCGCGTCCGAGGCGGGCTTCGCCGAGCGAGGTGCTGGCCAGGCTGACGGTGGAGCGGCGATCCCAGAATTTGTCGGCACCCACCTGTTTCCCGGTGTCCGCGAGCAGCCCGTGCTCCAGGTGGAAGCCCGCGCTCAGGCCTCCGCCGAGATCCTCGCGGCCGCTGAAGACCAGCCGGCTCGTCGAGTTGGAGCCGTTGACCAGCGACTTGATGGATCCGACCCCTTCGTTGCCGACATGGCGGGCCGCGAGGTCCACAATGCCCGATACGGTGATCGAGCTTTGGGCGAAGGCCGGACTGGCGCAGACGCATGCCGCGCATGCGGCGATCAGGTGTCGGTTCATATGAGCTTGTCTCCGGGATGATCAGTTGTGGTCCCGGATGGTGGCGAGCGACCCTCCTTCTGTGAATTGCGGAATTGCGATCGATTGATCCGCTGCCGGCATCAATCGCGGCGTCGCGTCCTGCGGCCCTTCACGTCACCGAACAGATCGAAGAGCTGCTGCGCCGCCGGTGACAGCGAGCGGCCGCGGCGCCGTATCAGCCCCACCTTGCGCGTGACCACCGGGTCGATCAGCGGCACGCTGACCAGCAGCGGGTGATCGGGACCGGGCATCGCCATCGACGGCACCGCGGCCACGCCAAGGCCCGCTTCCACCAGACCGAGCGTGGTCGTCACGTGCTGTGCTTCGTAGATCGCCTGCGGCCGACCCGCCACGCCGGCCAGCGCCTGGTCGAGCAGCACGCGGTTGCCCGATGTGCGGCCCACGGAGATGAAGTCGTGCTGACCGAGCTGCGCCCAGCTCACGCGGCGCAGCTTCGCGACGGGATGGTCGCGCCGGCATGCGGCGACGAAGCGCTCTTCGACCAGCGGCTTGAACTCCAGCTCGCCCTCCTGTGCGCCGATGAAGTTGAGGCCGAAGTCGGCCTCGCCGCGCGCCACCGAGGCCAGCACCTCGTTCGCCCCCGCATCGAGCACCTTGACCCGGACCTTCGGGCAACGTTCGTGATAGCGGCGGATGACCTCCGACAGGTAGTAGTACACCGTGGACGGCACGCAGGCGACCGTCACTTCACCCATGCGCGTGGCGGCGACGCCGCGGATGCCGAGCAGCGTCGAGTCGAGCTCGTCGAGCAGCTCACGCACCTTGCGCTCGAAGTCGCGGCCGACCGCGGTGAGCGTCACCCGGCGGGTGGTGCGCTCGAGCAGCCGCACGCCGAGAGCCTGCTCGAGCTTGTCGATGCGGCGGCTGAACGCCGGTTGCGACAGATGCACCGACTCGGCCGCCTTGCGGAAGTTGGTCAGCTCCGCCACCGCGCGGAATGCGAGCAGGTCGTTCAGGTCGAAGTTGATGGCCATGGCGCCTTCCGGTTGATTGATGCCGAGTGTGGATCAGTTGATCCCAAAGATGCAATTCACATTTGCAATGCCGGCGCCGAAGATGAGTGCCATGAAACAAGCCATCCCCTGCGTCCTGATGCGTGCCGGCACCTCGCGCGGTCCGTTCTTCCTGCGCGACTGGCTGCCGCAGGACGAGGCGGTGCGCGACGAGGCGCTGATCGGCGCGATCGGCGCATCCGACCTGCTGCAGGTCGATGGCCTCGGCGGCGGCAGCACGCTGACGAGCAAGGTCGCGATCGTGTCGAAGTCGGCGCAGCCGGGCTGCGACGTGGACTATCTGTTCGCCCAGGTCGGCGTCGGGCAGAAATCGGTCGACACGCGGCCCAACTGCGGCAACATGCTGTCGGGCGTGGCGCCGTTCGCCATCGAGCAAGGACTGGTGCAGGCCCGGGATGGCGAGACGACCGTGCGCATCTTCAACGTCAACACCCGCTCGCGCATCGACGTGACGGTGCAGACGCCCGATGGACGCGTCACCTACGACGGCGAAACCGGCATCGACGGCGTGGCCGGCACGGCGGCGCCGATCCGCCTGAACTTCCTCGATGCCTGGGGCGCGGTCACCGGGTCGGTGTTCCCCACCGGACAGCGCATCGACCTCGTCGACGGACTCGAGGTGACCTGCATCGACGCCGCGATGCCCCTCGTCATCATGCGGGCCCGCGATCTCGGCCTGAGCGGCCGCGAGGCGCCTGCCGACCTCGATGCCGACCTCGCGTTGATGGCGCGCATCGAGACGCTTCGCTGTGCCGCCGGCAAGGCGATGGGGCTGGGCGACGTGTCCACCAGCGTCACCCCAAAGCCCGTGATCGCAAGCGACGGTGACGGGGCGGATGACATCACCTCGCGCTACTTCACGCCGCGCCGCTGCCATGCCTCGCATGCGGTGACGGGTGCGATCGGCGTGGCCACCGCTTTCGCGCTGCCCGGCACCGTGATCAGCGGCGCAGCAGGCCGGTGCGGCGTGCGTGCCATCTCGGTGCTGCATCCCCAGGGACGCATAGCCATCGAAGTCACCATCGAAGGTGACGGGGAAGAGGCACGCATCCAGCACGCCGCGCTCGTGCGCACCGCCCGAAAGAATCTGCAAGGCGAACTCCACATCCCGCCTTACGTGTTCTCGAGACCCACTGAAGGAGACAAACCGATGAAGCGCCTGATTGCCCCCGCCGTCGCTGCCGTGATGGCCGCCTCTGCACCGCTTGCCATGGCCTACCCCGACAAGACCATCACCATCGTCGTGCCCACCACCGCGGGCGGCGGGAACGACGCCATGGCACGCACCATTGCTCACAAGCTTGGGCCGCTGCTCGGCCAGACGGTCATCATCGACAACCGCGCCGGCGCCAACGGGGCGATCGCGAGCGAATACGTCGCCCGCGCGCCGGCCGACGGCCACACGCTGATGTTCGGCTACATCGCCACCCACGCGATGAACCCCGCGCTGCAAAAGCTGCGCTATGACCCGGTGGCCGATTTCACGCCGATCGGGCTGGTGGGCTACTCGCCGACGGTGATGGTCGCCAACGCCACCGTGCCGGTGAAGGACGTCAAGGACCTGGTGGCGCAGCTCAAGGCCAAGCCCGACATCTACACCTATGCATCGGCCGGCAACGGCACCGCGCCGCACTACGCGGCCGAGCTGTTCAAGCTCAACGCCGGGGTCGTCATGCTCGGTGTGCCGTACAAGGGCGCGGCCCCGGCGGTCAGCGACACGATCGGCGGGCAGACGCAGTTCATGTTCCCCAGCCTGTTCACCGCGGTGCCGCACGTGAAGAGTGGCAAGCTCAAGGCGCTGGCGATCGCCGGGCCGAAGCGCTCGCCGCTCCTTCCCGGCGTGCCGACGCTGAAGGAGGCCGGCGTCGACGGGGTCGACGTGGAGCAGTGGTACGGCTTCTTCGCGCCGGCCAAGACGCCCAAGCCGATCATCGACCAGCTCAACAAGGCGCTGAACCAGGTGCTGGCCGACAAGCAGATCATCAAGAGCATCGAGGACCACGGGGCCGACGTCGAGACGAGCACCCCGGAGGAGTTCGGCGAGCTGGTGAAGCGCGAGCTCGTCAAGTGGAAGGGGGTCGTGCAGCGTGCCAAGCTCACCGTCGAATGAAATGACCCACCCCGAAGCGCCTTCGCGATCCCCCTCAAGGGGGGCCGTGCACCCTGAGGTATCGAAGGGCGCCAGCGGCCCGGCAAAGCCGGATCCGCGGCGGCCGCTTGAGGCGTTGGCGCATGCCGCATGCCAATACGGAGAGACGAGATGAACAACTCCCTCGGCGATCTGCGAGCCTGGATCGGGCGCAGCGAGACTGTGCAGGACCAGATCGGTGCCACGCCGGTGAAGGCGCTCAATGCCACCCTCGACCACCCGGCGATGCCGGTGCCGAACGGAACGCCGCTTCCGCCGCTGTGGCACTGGCTGTACTTCCTGCCGCTGCACCAGCAGAGCGAGATCGGTCCCGACGGCCACGCCAGGCGTGGCGGTTTCCTGCCGCCGGTGCCGCTGCCGCGTCGGATGTGGGCCGGCAGCCAGTTCGAGTTCCGCTCGCCGGTGGGTGTCGGTGACGCGGTGGAACGCACATCGACGATCGCCGACGTGACGGTGAAGGAAGGGCGCACCGGCAAGCTCGTCTTCGTCAAGGTCCGACATGAAGCGCGGTGCAACGGCGCTGCCGAGCCGGCGATCGTCGAGTTTCACGACATCGTGTACCGCGAAGCCAAGCGGCCCGATGACGTGGAGCCGCCCCCGCTGCGCGCGGACGTGGGCGCGGTTTCCGGATCCGGGTCTCCCGGTCCGGAAACACGCCCCCTCGGGGGGCAGCGACCGGAGGGAGCGTGGGGGCACCAGTTCTGGCAGCGGGTGATCGTGCCCGACGACGTGCTGCTGTTCCGCTACTCCGCGCTCACGTTCAACGGCCACCGCATCCACTACGACCGCAAGTACGTGACCGAAGTCGAGGGCTACCCCGGCCTGATCGTGCACGGCCCGCTGATCGCGACGCTGCTGATGGACCTGGTGCGCCGCAACGCGCCGGATGCCGATGTCGCGACGTTCCGATTCAAGGCCGTGCGCCCGACGTTCGACCTGAACCCGTTCCGCGTGAACGGCCAACTTCAAGAGGACGGCAAGACCATCAAACTGTGGGCGCAGGACCATGAAGGCTGGCTCACGATGGACGCGGTCGCGACCCTGCGCTAGGAGCCGAGCATGCAACCCCTGAAGGGACTCACCGTCGTCACGCTCGAGCACGCGATCGCCGCGCCGTTCGCCACGCGCCAACTCGCCGACCTGGGCGCTCGTGTCATCAAGATCGAGCGCCCCGGCACCGGCGACTTCGCTCGCGGCTACGACGCCCGCGTGCGCGGCCTTGCATCGCACTTCGTCTGGACCAACCGCTCCAAGGAGAGCCTCACGCTCGACGTGAAGCACCCCGAAGCCGCCAAGGTGCTCGAACGCCTCGTGCTGGAGAAGGCCGATGTCGTCGTGCAGAACCTGGCGCCCGGCGCCGCCGCGCGGCTGGGCCTGGGCTACGAGGTGCTGGCGGCGAAGAAGCCGTCGATCATCGTGTGCGACATCTCCGGCTACGGCGCGGACGGACCGTACCGCGACAAGAAGGCGTACGACCTGCTGATCCAGAGCGAGGCCGGCTTCGTCTCGGTCACCGGCACGGCCGACGAACCGTGCAAGGCGGGTCCGTCGATTGCGGACATCGCGGCCGGCATGTATGCGTACACCCACGTCCTCGCTGCGCTGCTGCAGCGCGCACAGACGGGGCGCGGGCAGCACATCGACATCTCGATGCTGGAGTCGCTGGCCGAATGGACGAGCTATCCGCTGTACTACGCCTTCGACGGCGCGCCGCCGCCACCTCGCACCGGCGCGGCGCACGCCACCATCTATCCCTATGGCCCGTTTCCCACCGGCGCCGACGGCGGCAGCGTGATGCTGGGCCTGCAGAACGAGCGCGAGTGGGTCAACTTCTGCGAGGGTGTGCTGCAGCGTCCCGAGCTCGCACGCGACCCGCGCTTCACGGGCAATGCCAGGCGCGTGGCCGAGCGCACGGCGCTGCGCCAGGTCATCGTGGAGACGTTCGCGCCACTGAACGCGCCGCAGGTGGTCGAGCGCCTGGAGGCGGCGCAGATCGCCAACGCGCGGGTCAACACGATGCACGAGGTGTGGGAGCACCCGCAGCTGAAGGCGCGCGAGCGCTGGCGCGAAGTCGGCTCGCCCGCCGGGCCCCTGCCGGCGATGCTGCCTCCCGGCACCTGGAACGACGGCCCGCGCATGGACCCCGTGCCCGCGCTCGGCGAGCACACCGAGGCCATCCTGAGGGAGCTGGGCATGGATTACGACGCTGTGCGCGAGCTGCGTGCCGCGGAGGCGATCTGATGACAGCCCCCACGCTCACTTCGCTCGCGCCCCCCAAGGGGGCTCAGTGCCCTTCGGGCGGCCGGGCGGGCACTGAGATGGACCCGCGCACCTACCTCTTCGTGCCCGGCAACCGCCCGGAGCGATTCGCCAAGGCGCTCGCCAGCGGCGCCGATGCGATCGTCGTCGATCTGGAGGACGCCGTCGCGCCGGCATCCAAGGACGACGCGCGCGAGGCGGTCGCGCGGTGGTGCCGTGAGGCCGCTGAAGCCGACCGTGCGCGCACTGTCGTGCGCATCAACGACGCCCATTCAAGTGCCATTGCCGAAGACCTGCGGTTGCTGCGCCATGCGCGCGTCACCGGCGTGATGCTACCCAAGGCGGAGTCCGCGGCGCAGGTGAACACCGTCCGTGCCGCCGTGCCCGGTGCACGCGTGCTCGCGCTGATCGAAAGCGCATGCGGCGTCGCGAACTCGCACGAAGTGGCTCGCGCCGACGGCGTCGTTCGCCTCGTTTTCGGCACGCTGGACTTCGCGCTCGACCTCGATCTGGACATCGCCGACGGCGCCGACGGACTCGCGCACGCTGCCGCTGTCCTTGCGGTCGCATCGCGCATTGCAGGCCTCTCGGCACCGGTGGCCGGCGTCACGCCGCAAATCGACGACGAGCAGCGCCTGCTGGCCGATCTCGCCTGGTCGCGCCGCCACGGTTTCGGCGCCAAGCTCTGCATCCACCCGCGCCAGGTCGCGCCTATCCACGCCGCTCTTGCACCCAGCCCGCAGGCAATCGACTGGGCCCGGCGCGTGCTCGCCGCCGAGGCCGCATCACCGGGCGCCGCGCAGCTCGACGGCCGAATGGTTGACCGCCCCGTCGTGCTGCAAGCGCAACGCACCCTGCAGCGTGCCGGCGCCTGAACCCACACCTGTCTTCATAGGAACCCACCATGCCCGCCACCATCATCGATTCCGCCATCTTCCAGGGCATCTTCGCAAGCGATGAGATGCGCCACGTGTGGTCCGACGAGAACCGGACGCAGAAGTACCTCGACGTAGAAGCCGCCCTCGCGAACGTGCAAGGCCGACTCGGCCTCATCCCGCAGGAGGCAGCCGACGAGATCGTCAGCCACTGCCGGCTCGACCAGATCGACATGACCAAGCTGCGCCAGCAGACCGAGCGCATCGGCTATCCGATCCTAGGCGTGGTGTCGCAGCTCAACGCGCTGTGCCGCGACAAGCTCGGCGAGTACTGCCACTGGGGCGCGACGACGCAGGACATCACGGACACCGCCACCGTGCTGCAAATCCGCGAAGCGCTTGCGATCGTGGATCGCGAACTCACTGCCATATCGGCCGCAATGGCGCACCACGCGAAGACGCATCGCGACACGCCGATGATCGGCCGCAGCAACCTGCAGCAGGCCATTCCGGTGACCTTCGGCTACAAGATGGCCGGCCTGCTCTCGGCAATCGAACGCCATCGCGAACGCCTCGCGCAAGTGAAGGAGCGGGTGCTGGTCGGTGAGTTCGCCGGCGCGGCCGGCACGCTGGCGTCGCTGCAGCAAGGTGCGATGGAGACACAGGCCGGGCTGTGCGCCGAGCTGGGCCTGAAGCAGCCGCTGATCGCCTGGCACACCATCCGCGACAACATCGCGGAGGTCGGCGCCTTCCTCGGCCTCGTCGGCGGCACGCTGGGCAAGCTGAGCATGGACGTGAAGCTGATGATGCAGACCGAGGTCGGCGAGGTCTACGAACCCTACGCCCATGGCCGCGGCAGCAGCAGCACGATGCCGCAGAAGCGCAACCCGATCTCCAGCTGCTACATCCATGCGGCGATCTCCGTCGTTCGACAGCACGCGGCTGCGCTGATGGACGCCATGGTGGCCGACCACGAGCGCTCGACCGGTCCGTGGGAGATCGAGTGGATCGTGCTGCCCGAGGCGTTCTGCCTCATGGCCGGGGCTCTGAAGCAGTCCCGCTTCGTGCTGGAAGGGCTGGAGGTCGACGCCGTGGCGATGCGCCGCAACATCGACCTGACGCATGGCCTGGTGATGAGC
>DATKCI010000244.1:0-29673 GCA_035513255.1 Piscinibacter sp.
CGCGGCGACGAAGTGATCCGCCTCGGCCAGCTGGCCGTGGTGCGCGACGGCTTCGCCGAGCTCACCGGATTGAGCGAGCGCAACGGACGGCCCAACGTCAGCATGTCGATCACCCGCTCGCGCGATGCGAGCACCGTTTCGGTGGCCGACGAAGTGCGCGAACTCGTGGCCGACATCGGCAAGACCTTGCCCGATGGCACGAAGCTCGAGATCACGCGCGATGGCGGCGAAGACGCCGAGAACAGCCTGAACAACGTGATTCACGCGCTGGTGTTCGGCGCGGGTCTCACGATCTTCGTCGTCTACCTGTTCCTGAATTCCTGGCGCTCCACGCTGATCACGGCGCTGAGCCTGCCGACCTCGGTGGTCGCCGCGTTCATTGCCGTCTGGCTGTGCGGCTTCACGCTCAACTTCATGAGCCTCCTGGGCCTGTCGCTGGCGATCGGGGTGCTGATCGACGACGCGATCGTCGTGCGCGAGAACATCGTGCGCCACATGGAGCAGGGCGCCGACCGCCGCACCGCCGCGCTGAACGGCACCGCCGAGATCGGGCTCGCGGTGGCCGCCACCACGTTCTCCATCGTGGCCGTGTTCGTGCCGGTCGCGTTCATGCCCGGCGTGTCGGGCGAGTGGTTCCGGCCCTTCGGGCTGACTGTCGTGGCGTCGGTGCTGGTGAGCCTGTTCATTTCGTTCACGCTCGACCCGATGCTGTCGGCGTACTGGGGCGATCCGCCGGGCCATCACCTGGCGCCGAAGACCGGACTGAGCCGGCTGCTCGGGCGCTTCAACACCTGGTTCGATCACCAGGCCGACCGCTACGGGCAGGTCATCGCGTGGGCGCTGCACCACCGGCGGTGGATGGCGGCGTTCGCGGTGGCGAGCCTCGTGGCCGCACTGGTGCTGCAGGGCACCTTCGGCGGGTCGAGCTTCCTGCCCGCGTCGGACGCCGGCGTGCTGGCGATCGAGGTGCGCACGCCGCCGAGCAGCAGCCTCGAGTACTCGCGGCTCAAGCTCGAAAGCGCCGCGGCGCTGGCCCGCACGATCCCCGAGACGGAGGCCACCAACACCAACGTGAACCCGGGCGGCGGGCGCATCTACGTGGACATCGGCAAGAGCACCGAGCGCAAGCGCTCGGCCATCGAGATCGCCGCCGACCTGCGCACCCAGGTGGCCCGGCTGGTCGGCGCCGAGTACACCGTCATCGACGACCTGAACAACGGTGCGCAAAAGCCGGTACAGATCCGCTTCTCCGGCACCGATTCGCGCCGGCTGCTGGAGATCACCAGCGAGTTCATGGACAAGCTGCGCCGCGTGCCCGGCGCGGTCGACGTGGGTCTGTCGGAGCAGGATCCGCAGGACGAGCTGAAGATCGAGCTCGACCGCGGGCTGGCCAATGCGATGGGCATCTCGGTCAACGATGCGGCGCAAGCCCTGCGCGTGGCGTTTGCCGGCGTGGAAGTGGGCGACTGGGTCGACCCGACCGGGGAGGCGCGCGACGTCGCGGTGCGCCTGCATCCGGACGACCGCGTGAACGCGAGCAACATCGAGCGCCTGCCGATCGCGGTGGGCGGCGGCAACGGCATGATGGTGCCGCTGGACCAGATCGCGACCGTCACGCTCGGCAAGGGGCCGTCGCAGATCCAGCATGCCGAGGGCAAGCGGATGATCGCCGTCTCTGCCAACGTGCAGGGCCGCTCGCCCGGCGAGGTGACAGCCGACGCCTTGAAGATCGCACGGGCGATGTCCTATCCACCCGGCTACGGCCTCGAACTGGCTGGCGCGTCGCGCGACCAGCAGGAGGTGTTCGCGGAGATGAGCATTGCGCTGGCGATGGGCGTGGCGCTGATGTACCTGATTCTCGTGATGCAGTTCGGCTCGTTCACCGCACCGCTGGCGGTGATGCTGTCGCTGCCGCTGAGCCTGATCGGCGTGGTGGTGGCATTGCTGCTCACCGGCGGAACGCTCAATCTGATGAGCTTCATCGGCGTGATCATGCTGATGGGACTTGTCGCAAAGAATGCGATTCTGCTGCTCGATGCCGCCCGTGTGCGCGAGGCGCAAGGCATGCCGCGCGAAGAAGCATTGATGACCGCCGGCCGCAAGCGGCTGCGGCCGATCCTGATGACCACCTTCGCCCTGGTCGCCGGCATGCTGCCGGTGGCGATCGGCGTGGGAGAGGGCGGCGAGTTCTACCGCCCGATGGCGGTCGCGATCATCGGCGGCATCATCACGTCGACGTTCCTGACGCTGCTCGTGATCCCGAGCTTCTACGACAGCATCGAGATCGCGCGCGATCGGGCGGTCGCGAAGCTGCACGGCCGGGCCGAGCGCTGGAACAACGTGTTCGTCGCATTCGTCGTGACGCTGCTGGAGGCGGTGGCGACGCTGCTGCTGTTGCGCGCGATGTGGCGCGTATCAAAGCGGGCGGCGCTGTGGGTGTGGCGCTCGACCGTCGGACGGCGCGCAGCGCCCGCGTGAACGCGACGGCGCCGCGCGGCTCCGATCAACCCCCCGCGCGGCCCAGCTTGATCTGGTAGATCGCCGTCGTGCCGCTCACCTCGTGGCCGACGACGAGCAGCGGCTTGCCGTTGGGCGAGTCCTTCGCCGGGATCAGCAGCAGGCCTTCGGGGCCACGGTCGCCGGTGACGCCGTCGCGGGTGTTCTCGTAGGCGGCGAACGTGGGCGCGTGCGGATCCGTCACGTCGTAGACCATCACGCCGCCCACGCGCTCCAGGCCGATGAAGGCAAAGGTTCGCGCACCGAAGCGCCCGAGCACGACGCCTTCGGGCTCCGGGCCCTTGCTGGCGCTGCGCCCGTCCAGCGTGTCGTTGTCGTGGCTCGCGTTGAACTTCACGTTGGGCAGCGACGCCGTGCGCTGCTCGAACTCGTCGCCCGAGTCGTACACGCGCTGCAGGTCCGTCGTCCAGATGCTGAACGAGCGGGCGCCGAAGCTGTACAGCGCATCGCACTGGCCGGCCGCGTTCTTGCCTTCGCTGCCGCCGTTCGGCGCGCTGGTGATGCGCAGGCGGCCGAGGTTGGAGTCGAACAGCAGGCGCGCCGCATCGGGCCCGAACACCGCCGGATCGAGGCCGGCGCTGCAGTGCGAGCGCACCCGCGTCTCCTCGTTGAAGCCGGGCCAGTCAGCGCGGGCGTCGCCTTCGTTGGCGGTCACGAGGTAGGTGGTTCCGCCCGCGCGGTAGCTGGCGATCGCGTCCGGCAGGTACAGGCCACGCACCGGATAAGGCACGATCTTCACGGCCGGCGTGCCGCTGTTGGTGTCGATGCCGGCGTCCTCGTCGCTCGGGTCCAGGCCGAAGCCCGCGACGCTGTGGTCCTTGAAACCAAGCGGCTTCACGGCCGTGATGCGAGCGCGCCGGATGTCGACCGTCGCCACTGCGTTGTTCTCCTGCAGCGTCACGTAAGCCGTCCGGCCGTCGGGCGCGACGGTGATGTACTCGGGCTCGAAGTCCTGCGCGGCCGACGCGCCGGGGCCGAAGAGGCGGATGCCGTCGGCGCGCAACGCCGGCTCCTGGCCGTTGAAGGCGCGGAAGTCCGCCGTCTTCACGACCGACGGCCCGTTGCGCCTGATGTGAATGACGCTGACCGATCCCTCGGGGTCCACGGAGTCCGGCTGGCCGTAGCTGTTGGGTTCGCCTTCGTTGGCGACGAGCAGGTGCCTGCCGTCGGGCGTGAAGGCCAGCATGTCGGGCAGCGCGCCGACCGGCAGCCACTCCAGCAGCTGCAGGTCGGCCGCGCGGTACAGCGCGACGACACCGGGATCAGTCTTGACGTGGGCCTGGACGGCCAGCGCGACGAGGCCGTCGTGCACGGCCACGCTGTTCACGCCGGCCCCCAGTGCCTCCGCGGAAAGCGTCTGCACGAGCACCGGCGCCGTGGGATCGGCGAGGTCGAGCACGTCCACGGTGCCGTTGACGCCGTTGACGACGAACAGCCGCTTGCTGCCCGCATCGAAGGCCGTGATCTCCGCGGCGCCGGGCATTCCGCCGTCGTGGCCGCCGATGCGTTCGAGCGACAGGGTCATCGCCGCCGGGTGCTGCGGCGAGGCCGCGGCCGGCAGGGCCGCAGACAGGCAAAGGGCCATCAGGCTGAGGGTGAATGAACGCATGGAAGGCTCCTCCGGATCGACAAAATCCGCGGAGCTTGCGGGCGCTGCGTGACCGCGTCGTGACAGCCCGCGCCGACTCTCCCACGCTACACTCGGCCGATGCGCCTTGCGTTCCTCCACCTGGTTCAGCCCGCGGCCATTGCGCCGCTGCCGGGCGCGGGTGCGCGCAAACAGAAAAAACAGCGGCTCGTCTGACCGGAGCGGCTGTGCCGTTCGCAGACGAGCGACGGCACGGCAGCAAAGACGAACCGGCAGATGCGTCTGCCACCTCGCCCGCAAATTTCCCACCCCGTCGTTTCGCCTCAACGGACTTCCAGCGGTCTCGTTTTGAGGAGAGATTCATGCAGGAGTTTTCCGGGATCTGGGTGCCGGTGGTGACGCCGTTCGCCGACGATGGCAGGATCGACGCGGCCGCCCTGGCGGCGCTGGTCGAAGGCTTGGTCCAGGCCGGTGTTCACGGACTGGTCGCGTGCGGGACGACCGGCGAAGCGGCCACGCTGGACGACGAGGAGAAGGCCCAGGTGCTCGAGACCGTGCTGAGCGCATCCGCCGGTCTGCCGGTCGTGATGGGCGTCACCGGCGTCTCCCCCGTTGACGTCGCCCGGCAGTGCGATCGCTGGAACGCTTATCCGATCGCCGGCTTTCTGGTGCCGCCACCGGCGTATGTTCGTCCGTCGCAGCAAGGGATCATCGACTTCTACGCCCGTGTGGCGTCGGCTGCGGCGCCGCGGGCGGTCGTCGTCTACGACATTCCGTATCGCACCGGGACCGAGCTGGCGCTGCCGACCCTGAGGGCGCTGGCGCGCATCCCCGGCATTCGGGCGATCAAGGACTGTGCGGGCGATGCGCGCAAGACCCAGGCGCTCATCGCCGACGGGCAGCTCAACGTTCTGGCCGGCGAAGACCATCAGATCTTCACCACCCTGTGCCAGGGCGGCAGCGGTGCCATTGCGGCCAGCGCGCATCTGCACCCGCGGCGTTTCGTGGCGCTTTTCGAGGCGGTGAAGTTCGGCCCCCTGAACGAAGCGCGAGCGCATCATCACGCGCTCGCTCCCATGGTTAACGCGCTGTTCGCCGAGCCGAACCCCGGGCCGTTGAAGGCGGTGCTGGCTGCCCTCGGGCAGACGGCGCCGACCGTGCGTGCGCCGATGACGCCGGCCGGTGCGTCAGCGGCGCTGGCGGCGTGGTCTGCGTATGAACAGGCCAGCGCCCCTCACCACGCGATGCCGTAGTCTTCGCCGCCTCAGCTGCGGCTCAAGGGTCCGACGGTGATGAGTTTGTGCACCGCCTCACGCACCAGCGGGTCGGGGTCGTCCATCAGCGCTTCCGCCGACGAGCGCCATGTCGGGTCGTCAGCCGCGCGCATGCACAGGACCCGCGTGGAGGGTGACAGGTCGTGCGGCAACTCGTTCATATAGCGCATCGCGTCGACGTTCTGCCCACGGCTCAACATGATGAACGCCGGGATAACTTTGGCGAGTTCCGGAAGAGGCCCCATGTACTGCAGCTGTTGCCAGTCCGCTTCCGCTTGGTCGGCACGGTTCTCTGCGCAGGCCTTGAAGATGGATCGGGTGAGTTCCTGGGCTTCCGGTGATTCGATATGGTTCATGCTGTGTCTCTCGCAGGAAGGTGGTCGAACGGCGAGAACGGCTGGCAAGGTCTCGTTCCTGCCGGCCGTTGCAACGCGCCATTCAGCGCTAGTAGGGTGAGTTCTGCTGGGGCGGCGCTTGTGGCGGCGATTCTGGCGGCGATTCTTTCGGCTGAGGGAAAAGCAACTTCATAACCGGCTCCGTGAAGGATTGCACGACATCCTTCACAGCGCCAACAGCACCGACGATCCCCTCGATCACACCGGGGATTGCGGAAGCACCCATCAATAAAGGCAGCATCTGGTTTCCTTTCTATGCAGTGGAACTGCGAGATACCTCGCAGTCATGTGCACTTTGCGGGAAAGCGGGACGCCCCAACGTGGTTTGGCGAAGTCACGCAAGCTGCAGCGAAGTCCATCGTGAAGTTGGCGCGGTGGCGCGCTCGGGATTCAGTCGTCGGCTGCGCCCTCCACTGCGACCGGGACGACAGCCCATCGACAGCGAGGGCGAGTATCCTGCCGGCATCTTCTACCGTCCTTGCCCGCCATGCCCCAGCCCATCCTTGCCACGCTGATCCCCGGTGACGGGATTGGCCCGGAAATCGTCGATGCCGCCATCACCGTGCTCGACGCGCTCGGCTCCCCCTTCGCCTGGGACCGCCAGGTCGCCGGCCTGGCCGGCGTGACGGCGGCCGGCGACCCGCTGCCGACCGAAGCGCTGGAAAGCATTCGCCGTACCCGGCTCGCGCTGAAGGGCCCCCTGGAAACCCCGTCGGGCGGCGGCTACCGGTCGTCGAACGTGCGGCTGCGCGAGGAGTTCAAGCTCTACGCCAACCTGCGCCCGGTGCGCACGATGATCCCAGGCGGCCGCTTCGACGACATCGATCTCGTGATCGTGCGCGAGAACCTCGAGGGCCTGTACATCGGCCACGAGCACTACATCCCGATCGACGACGATCCGCACGCGGTGGCGATGGCCACCGGCGTGAACACGCGCAAGGGCAGCGCGCGGCTGCTGGAGTACGCCTTCGAGCATGCCGTCGCGACCGGGCGCAAGAAGGTCACGATCGTGCACAAGGCCAACATCATGAAGGCGCTGACCGGCATCTTCCTCGAGGCCGGACAGGAGCTCTACGAGCGCAAGTACAAGGGCCGGTTCGAGCTCGACTCCGTGATCATCGATGCCTGCGCGATGAAGCTGGTGATCAACCCGTGGCAGTTCGACATGCTGGTCACCACCAACCTGTTCGGCGACATCCTGTCCGACCTCGGCGCCGGGCTGATCGGCGGATTGGGGCTTGCGCCGGGCGCGAACATCGGTGCCGATGCGGCGATCTTCGAAGCCGTGCACGGCTCGGCGCCCGACATCGCCGGCAAGGGCATCGCCAACCCGACCGCGCTGCTGCTGGCCGCGGCGATGATGCTGGAGCATTGCCGGCTCGGCGAGCAGGCGGGGCGGCTGCGCCGGGCCATCGCGGACACGCTCAACGTCGACAAGGTCAGGACGGGCGACCTCGGCGGCAGCGCCAGCACCGTGGCGTACACGCAGGCGCTGGTGCGCCGCCTCGCCTGAGAGGCGCTGCGTCCGTTCGCATGGTGGAGATTGCGGTCCGACACGACCGTGCCGCGGTGATAACTTCGACTGCATGAGCGACCCCGCGCCTTCGCGCGACACCGCGCCCGTCTCCCCCCTGGCACCGCTGTCGCAGCCGGTCTTCCGCATGCTGTGGGGCGTGTGGGTCGTCGCCAACATCTGCATGTGGACCAATGACGTCGCGGCAGCCTGGCTGATGACCTCGCTCAGCACGTCGCCGGTGATGGTCGCCCTGGTGCAGTCGGCGTCCACGCTGCCGGTGTTCCTGCTCGGGCTGCCCAGCGGCGCGCTGGCCGACATCCTGGACCGGCGCCGCTACCTGATGTCCACGCAGATCTGGGTCGCCGCCGTGTCGCTGATCATCTGCGCGGTGCTCGTGTTCGACGCGATGAGCGCCTCGCTGCTGCTCGCGCTGACCTTCGCCAACGGCATCGGCCTGGCAATGCGATGGCCGGTGTTCGCCGCCATCGTGCCGGACCTGGTGCCGCGCTCGCAGCTGCCGGCCGCGCTGGCGCTGAACGGCATCGCGATGAACGCGTCGCGCATCATCGGGCCCATCGTCGCCGGAGCGATCATCGCGGGCGCGGGCAGCGCCTACGTGTTCGCGCTGAACGCGGTGCTGTCGGTCGGCGCCGCCGTCATCGTCTACCGCTGGCGGCGCGAGCAGAAGGTGAGCGCCTTGCCGGGCGAGCGCTTCGTCGGCGCGATGCGCGTGGGCCTGCAGTACGTGCGCCAGTCGCGCCGCATGCACGCGGTGCTGCTGCGCGTGGCCTTGTTCTTTCTGCAGTCGATGGCGCTGCTGGGGCTGTTGCCGCTGGTGGCCAAGGGCTTGCCGGGGGGCGGCGCGGGCACGTTCACGCTGCTGCTCGCCGCGATGGGCGCCGGCGCGATCGCTGCCGCGCTGTTCTTGCAGCGCCTGCGCGCGGCCGTCTCGCGCGACGGCCTCGTCACCTACGGCACGGTGTTCCAGGCGACGGCGATGCTGATCGTCAGCATCGCGCCCAACGTCTGGGTCGCCGCACTCGCGATGCTGCTGTCGGGCGCCTCCTGGCTCTCGGCGGCGAATTCGCTGACGGTGTCGGCGCAGCTCGCGCTGCCCGACTGGGTGCGCGCGCGCGGCATGTCGATCTATCAGATGGCGCTGATGGGCAGCAGCGCGTTCGGCGCGGCGCTGTGGGGTCAGGTCGCCACCTGGACCAGTGTGCAGACGAGCCTCGTCGCCGCGGCGGCGAGTTCGATCTTGTTCCTCGCGCTGACGCGGCGCTTCAAGGTCGAAGCGGGGTCGGAAGAGGACCTCACGCCGGCAGAGTACGCCCGTCCTGTCGGTGCGCAGATCGACGTGGACCCGCATGCCGGTCCGGTGCTGATCACGATCGAGTACCGGATCGACCCGGCAGCGGCACCGCAGTTCGTCGAGGTGATGGAGGAAACACGCCGCAACCGGCTGCGCCACGGCGTGCTGTCGTGGGAGCTGTTTCGCGACGCGGCCGACCCGGGGCGCTACATCGAGCACTGGATCGACGAATCGTGGGTCGAGCACCTGCGCCATTTCGAGCGCATGACGGCCTACGACCTGCTGCTGCGCGAGCGCCGCCTCGCCTTCCACCTCGGCGAGTCGCCGCCGGCCGTGTCGCGCTACCTGGCGCAGGCGATGACGCGCTGACGCTGCACAGAAGGCGGTTGTCCGGCATGTAGGACGGCAACGACAGCAATTCGCGGCGCCTGACTACAGGGCGGGAGATCGCACCACGCTAATGTGTGAGCCACGTTTTCCCGCATGAGGAGATTTCGATGAATAAATCCATCACGTTGATGGCGGTGTTCCTGGGCGTATTCAGCCTGAGCGCCTGCGAACGCGAGACCGTCGTGAACACGCCGCCGCCCGTCGTTGCCGACCAACCGACCGGCGCGGTGCCGGTCCCCGTCCCCGTTCCGGTGCCCGGCCCCCCGGGGCCGCAGGGTCAGCCGGGTGAACCCGGGGCGGCGGGCCAGTCCGGCACGTCCTCAGGGGACACCAACGTGACCATCACACCGCCGGCGGCATCGGCGCCGTCGCAGTAAGTCCCCGCCTACTCGCCGTCGACCAGGCGGTCCGCCAGCCGCTCCGGCAGGCCGGCGGCGCGAATCTTCGCTGCCGCCGCTTCATGGTCGTACGCCACGCGGTGGAAGGTGACGGCAGGCCCCTCGGTCTCGAAGATCGCATAACAAGCCGCGGGATTTCCATCCCGCGGCTGTCCCGTCGCGCCGGGAATGATCAACCACCGATGCCCTGCAGACAGCGGCACCGGCGAGCCCGGCGCGGGGGAGAGTTCACCCGCTTCTCCGCTGTCCGGCAGATGGAAGAGGCGCGGTTCGTGCACGTGTCCGCAGAACGTGAAGAGACACTCGGTCGCGAGCAGGCTGCGGATCGCCTCGAGGCGGCTGACCACGTAGGCCCACTGTGTCGGGGCAAACGCGTTGGCATGCACGTACAGGCGGTTGCCTTCGGTGACCGACATCGGCAGCCGGGCGAGGAAGTCGAGCTGATCGTCGTCGAGTTGGGCGCGTGTCCAGGCGACCACTTCTCGGGCCTGCGGCACCATCGTCTGCGTCGGGCCTTGCACGACGGCGCTGTCGTGGTTGCCCATCACCGCCACGGCGCCATGACGAACGTGGTCGCTGACGAAGTCGACCACCCATCCCGGCTCGGCGCCATAGCCGACAAAGTCGCCCAGGAACACGTAGCGCTGGGCGCCTTGCGACGCCGCATGCGCCATCACTGCCTCCACCGCGTCCCGATTGGCATGCAGGTCGGTGACGAGGGCGACTTTCATTGACGGACTTCAGCCGATGCGGCCGAGAAGCAAGTACTCCATCAATGCCTTTTGCGCGTGCATCCGATTCTCTGCTTCGTCCCAGACCACGCTTTGCGGACCGTCGATCACGGCGGCTTCCACTTCCTCGCCGCGGTGCGCCGGCAGGCAGTGCATGAACAGCGCATCGGGCTGCGCGGCGGCCATCATCTCGCGATCGACGCACCAGTCGGCGAAGGCCTTGCGGCGTGCTTCGTTCTCCGCCTCGTAACCCATGCTGGTCCACACGTCGGTCGTCACCAGGTGCGCACCGCGGCAGGCGTCCAGCGGGTTCTGGAACACTTTCACGCAGCCTGTATTGCTCACGCCCGCCACCTTCGCGTCGATCTCGTAGCCGGTGGGCGTGCTGACATGCAGCGTGAAACCGAGGATGTCGGCCGCCTGCAGCCAGGTGTTGGCCATGTTGTTGCCGTCGCCGACCCACGCGACCACCTTGCCGGCGATGCTGCCGCGGTGCTCGATGTAGGTGAACACGTCGGCGAGGATCTGGCACGGGTGGTATTCGTTGGTCAGTCCGTTGATCACCGGCACCCGCGAATGGGCGGCGAATCCTTCGAGCTTGGCCTGCTCGTAGGTGCGGATCATCACCACGTCGACCATGCGGCTGATGACGCGCGCGGTGTCTTCCACCGGCTCGGCGCGGCCGAGGTGGCTGTCGCCGGTGGTCAGGTGCACGACCGAGCCGCCCATCTGGTACATGCCGGCCTCGAAGCTCACGCGCGTGCGCGTGCTGGCCTTCTCGAAGATCATCGCCAGCGTGCGGTCGACCAGCGGTGTGTACTTCTCGTAGTTCTTGAAGCGCTTCTTGATGATCGCCGCGCGGTCGAAGAGGTAGGTGTATTCCTCGGCGCGGAAGTCCTTGAACTGCAGGTAGTGCTTGATGAGGCTCATACCGGGCTTCATGTCATGGCTTGGGCGTGGAGGCGAGGAAGGCCTTGATCAGTGGGCACAGGATCGCGACGATCTGCTCCGCCTCAGGCAGGCTCAGGATCAGCGGCGGCAGCAGGCGGATCACGCTGTCGGCCGTCACGCTGATCATCAGCCCGGCTTCCGCCGAACGGGTCAGCAGCTCGCTGCACGGCCGGTCGAGTTCGATGCCGATCATCAGGCCCTGGCCGCGCACCTCGACGAGGCCGTCCACGCCGGCCAGCTCCCGCAGGAACCCCGCGCGCAGCGCGGCACCGACGGTGGCAGCGTTGTCGAGCAGCTTGTCCTCTTCCATGATGGTCAGCGTCTCGATGCCCGCGCGCATTGCGAGCGGGTTGCCGCCGAAGGTCGTGCCGTGGTTGCCGGGGCCGAGCACGTGGGCCGCCTTCGGGCCGCACACCACCGCGCCGATCGGCACGCCGGAGCCCAGGCCTTTGGCCAGCGGCATCACGTCTGGCGTGATCCCGGCCCACTGGTGGGCGAACCACTTGCCGGTGCGGCCGATGCCGCACTGCACCTCGTCGAGCATCAGCAGCCAGCCTTGCTGGTCGCAGACGCGGCGCACTGCCTGCAGGTACTCGATCGTCGCCGGGTTGACGCCGCCTTCGCCCTGAATGACCTCGAGGAACACCGCGACGACGTTCGGATTCGTCGCCGCCACTTCCTCGATCGCCGTCACGTCGTTCAGCGGCACACGCACGAAGCCCTCGACCAGCGGGCCGAAGCCGGCTTGCACCTTCGGGTTGCCGGTGGCCGACAGCGTCGCGATCGAGCGACCGTGGAAGGCCTTTTCATAGACGACGATCTCAGGCCGGGCTATGCCCTTGTCGTGGCCGTACTTGCGGGCGATCTTCAGCGCGGCTTCGTTCGCCTCCAGCCCGCTGTTGCCGAAGAAGACGTTGCTCAGGCCCGAGATCTGGCAGAGCTTGGCCGCGAGCTTCTCCTGCAGCGGCGCGGCGTAGTAGTTCGACGTGTGGATCAGCTTGGCGACCTGGTCCTGCAGCGCCGGCACGAGCTTGGGGTGCGCATGGCCCAGCGTGTTGACGGCGATGCCGCCCAGGCCGTCGAGGTACTTCTTGCCGTCGGTGTCCCAGACCCAGCAGCCTCGGCCATGCGACAAGGCCATCGGCAGGCGGCCGTAGGTCTTCATCACATGGGGCTCGGGGTTCGCTGGCAGTTTTTCTGGGGCGTTCATTCGTGACTCCGCGTGGGGCAAAGCGGTTTGACAGGGGCTCGTAAGCACGGCCGGCGATGATGCGAATCGCGCGCCGGAGCGGTCCATTCTAAGGGTCGGCCCCAATGTGCCGACGGTCCCGGATGGACCAAGCGCACCGGCGCCGGAGCACGTGCTGCGGCGCGGCACAATACCGCCTTTCGTTGGTCCGCTGCCGTGGATCGAGCACCCGACACGAGCGAATGACCGAACCCACAGCGCGCCAAGTTTTCATCCAGGGCATCACCCAGGACGGCCGGACCTTCAGGCCCAGCGACTGGGCCGAGAGGCTGGCCGGCGCGATGTCGTGTTTTCGGCCCGACGGGGTGAAGACCGGCATCGGGGCTTTCATCGGCTATTCGCCTTACTGCGTGCCGCGCGTGATCAACGGCGTGAAATGCGTGATCGTCAACGAGAAGCTGCGCGAGGTCGAGCCGATGGCCTGGGACTTCGTCATCAACTTCGCGCGCGACAACAAGCTGCAGTTCGCCGAAGCGTGTCTGCTGCCGGAGCCGCCGCCGGCGAACTGAGTTTTCGCTGCGCCAATGAAAAAGGGCTCGCAGCGCGAGCCCTTCGTTCGTCCACCCGGAATGATGTCGGTCAGGCGGAGGCGGCGAGCGCCTTGACCTTGGCCGCCAGGCGGCTCTTGTGGCGAGCCGCCTTGTTCTTGTGGAAGATGCCCTTGTCGGCCACGGAGTCGATCACGCTCTGGGCGCTCTGGAACAGCTCGGTGGCCTTGGCCTTGTCGCCTGTGGCAACGGCCTTTTGCACGTTCTTGACGACGGTGCGGAACTTGGAGCGAAGCGCCGTGTTGGCGGCGTTCAGCTTCACGTCCTGGCGCACGCGCTTGAGGCCCGACGCGATGCGAACCGTCTTCTTCTTGGCTTTGGAGGAGGTGGCCATGCTGTAACTTGAGTCTGGGTGGGCAAAGACCGCGAGTATAGCAGTCAGGCGCCGCGAGGCGCAAACCGCGGGCCACGACGTTAGTAGGCACTTTCTATAATGCCCGCTTCCCAGCCTGCCGACGCGGGCCGCTGACAAGAACCCATGAACCTGCTGCGGGCCGCTTCCACCGTTTCTTTGCTGACGCTGGCCTCGCGGGTGACCGGCATGGTGCGCGAGACGCTGGTCGCCGCCGCGTTCGGCGCCAGCGCCTGGGGCGATGCCTACCAAGTGGCGTTTCGCATTCCGAACCTGCTGCGCCGCCTGTTCGCGGAAGGGGCGTTTTCGCAGGCCTTCGTCCCGATTCTCGGCGCCGCACGTGCGCGCGACGGCGACGAAGCGACGCACCGGCTGATCGACGCGGTCGCCACGATTCTGTTCTGGGCGCTGCTGCTCACCACCGCCATCGGCATGATCGGCGCGCCGGTGCTGGTCTGGCTGCTGGCCTCGGGCCTCGCCGAATTCGACGGCGCGGTCGTGATGACACGCTGGATGTTCCCCTACATCGCGTGCATGTCGCTGGTGGCGCTGTCCGCCGGCATCCTGAACACCTGGAAGCGCTTCGCGGTGCCCGCCGCCACGCCGGTGCTGCTGAACGTGGCGGTCATCGCCGCCGCGTGGCTGCTGGTGCCGCAGTTTCGCGCCTGGGGCATCGAGCCGGCCTACGCGCTCGCGACCGGCGTGATGGCCGGCGGGTTGCTGCAGCTCGCGGTGCAGGTGCCGGCGCTGGTGCGCATCGGCTGCATGCCGCGCATCGGCATCGGCCCGGCTGCGCTGAAGGCGGCGTGGACGCATCCGGGCGTGCACCGCGTGCTGCGCCAGATGCTGCCGGCGCTGCTCGGCGTCTCGGTCGCCCAGCTGTCGCTGATCATCAACACGCAGATCGCCACGCACGTGGGCGTCGGCGCGGTGTCGTGGCTGACCTGGGCCGACCGGCTGATGGAGTTTCCGACCGGGCTGCTCGGTGTGGCGCTCGGCGTCGTGCTGTTGCCGCAGCTGTCCGCTGCGCAGGCGAGGGACGACGATGCTGCCTACTCGGGCCTGCTCGACTGGGGCCTGCGCCTGGTGCTGCTGCTCGCGCTGCCGTGCGCGGCGGCGCTGCTGGTGTTCCCGAACGCGCTGATCTCCGTGCTGTACCACTACGGCGCCGTCACCGCGCGCGACGTGCAGCAGGCCGTCTGGGCGCTGATGGGCTACGGCGTCGGCCTGATGGGCCTCGTCGGCGTGAAGATCCTCGCGCCCGGCTTCTACGCCCGCCAGGACATCCGCACGCCGGTGCGGATCGCGGTGATCGTGCTCGTGCTGACGCAGATGATGAACGCCGTCTTCGTGCCGTTCATCGGCCACGCCGGGCTGGCGCTGTCGATCGGCCTCGGCGCGACGATCAATGCCGTGTGGCTGTACGTCGGCCTGCGCCGGCGCGGGACCTACGTGCCGGCGCCCGGATGGGCCCCGTTCGCGCTGCGCGTGCTGGCCGCCACCGCGGTGCTCGCCGCGCTGCTGTGGTGGGCCGGCCAGGCGATCGACTGGGTCGGACTCGGCGAGCACCGCTGGCGCCGCATCGGCCTCGTTGCCGCCTGCCTCGGCGGCGCAGCAGTGCTCTACTTCGGCACGCTGCTTGCTCTTGGAATCAAGCCTCGCCAATTTTTGAGGCGGGGCTAAACTTCCCCCCATGTCCGAGCCCTTGCAGTTCGAAGCGCCGACGGCCCTGGAGTATTTCTCCTCGCTGGTGGCGGACGACTCAAGCCTGTCGCTGATCGAAGCGGCCGCATCGATCGCGCAGGACGAATACCCGCACCTCGACACGCAGGCCGTGCTGGCCGAGGTCGACGCGATGGCCGACAAGCTCAAGCGCCGCATCCCGCCGGACGCCGTGCCGGTGCAGCGGCTGCGCTGGCTGAACCGCTATTTCTTCGGCGAGCTCGGGTTCGCCGGCAACGTCAACAACTACTACGACCCGCGCAACAGTTTCCTGCACACCGTGTTGAGCACGCGCCGCGGCATCCCGATCACGCTGGCGGTGCTGTACATCGAACTGGCCACGCAGGTCGGCCTGACGGCGCGCGGCGTGTCGTTCCCCGGCCACTTCCTGATCAAGCTGCGCATGCACACCGGCCGCCAGCACGGCGAGGTGGTGATCGATCCGTTCACCGGCCATTCGCTGTCGCGCGAGGAGCTCGACGAGTTGCTCGGGCCCTACAAGCGCAGCCACGGCCTGATGGGCGACTTCGACGCGCCGCTCGGGCTGTTCCTGCAGGCGGCGGCGCCGCGCGACGTGCTCGCCCGCATGCTGCGAAACCTGAAGGAAATTCACCGCACCGGGGAAGACTGGCACCGTCTGCTGGCCGTGTCGCACCGCCTCGTCGTGCTGCTGCCGCATGCCTGGGAAGAGCGGCGCGACCGCGGGCTGGTGCACGCCGAAATGGGGCACTACGCGCGTGCGGTGGACGATCTCACCGCCTACCTCGAGCACCGCCCCGATGCCGACGACTACCGCGCGCTGTTGGCCCGCGTAGCCGAACTGCGCGACGTTGGCTGGCCGCGGCTGCATTGACCCCTGCGAACGCCGGGTCGGACCGTAGCCCGGATGCAATCCGCGGCGGTGCTTCGACGATGCGCTGCTCCCCGGATTGCATCCGGGCTACAAAATCCGGGTGAGCCGTAGAATTTCGCCACCGCAGTGGGTACAAGCTGCGGCGCAACGCCCGGGTGGCTGCCCGCCTGCCCGACTCCTCGCTCGATGAAGCAAATCCCGCTCGCCCTCGCGCCCGACCACGCGCAAACCTTCGATTCCTTCGTCCCCGGTGCAAACCAGATGGCGATCGAGCATCTGCGCCAGCTGCACGCATCGTCGGCGCCGGTCTACCTCTGGGGCCCATCGGGCAGCGGCAAGACGCATCTGTTGAAGGCGCTCGCGCATCGATTTCAGCAGCAGGGCGGTCGCGTGGGCTGGTTCGATCCGGCCAACCCGCCGCCGTGGCCGCTCGACGACTCGCTCGCACTCACGGTTTTCGACGCCTGCGACGGCTTCGATGCCGAACAGCAGCATTCGGCCTTTGCCCTCTTCGTCGACGCGACCGCGCGCGGCACGCCGGTGGCCGCGGCCGGCCGCGTGCCGCCGGTCGATCTGCCGCTGCGCGACGACCTGCGCACGCGGCTGGGGTGGGGGCACGTGCTCGCGATCCAGCCGCTGTCGGAGGCCGAGTCGCGCGGGGCGCTGCGCCGCGAAGCCGACCGGCGCGGGCTGTTTCTCTCGGACGACGTGATCGACCACCTGCTGACCCGCTTCTCTCGCGACCTGAAGCACCTGATGGGCCTCCTGGACCGACTCGATGAATTCGCGCTCGTCAACAAGCGCGCGATCACGGTGCCGCTGCTGAAGCAGATGCTGAACGAAGAGCGCGACCAATGAGCCGCCGGGCCGCTCCCAAGCCTGTCCTGAGCCCTGTCGAAGGGGCGAATACCGCAGCGCGCAGCGCGGAGGCTGCCCAATGACTCGACACCTCTGCCTCTTCGACCTCGACGACACGCTGCTCCCGCTCGATTCCGACCACGCGTGGGGCGACTTCGTCGTTCGCCTCGGCTGGGTCGACGAAACCGAGTTCCGACGCCGCAACGACGAGTTCTTCGCGCTGTATCAGGCCGGCCGGCTCGACGTGCACGCCTACATCGATTTTGCGACCGAGCCACTGCGTGCCCGCTCGACCGACGAAGCGTCGGCGGCCCATGCCCGGTTCATGAGCGAGGTCATCACGCCTGCCCTGCAGCCGCAGGCGCGCGCGCTGGTGCGCGAGCACCTGGACCGGGGCGACATGGTGGCCCTGGTCACGGCCACCAACGAGTTCGTCACCGCGCCGATCGCGCAGGCCTTCGGCATCGAGCACCTGATCGCCGTTCGGCTCGAACGCGGCGCCGGGGGTACCATCACGGGTCGCATCGCCGGCACGCCCAGCTATCGCGAAGGCAAGGTGACGCGGGTCGAGCAGTGGCTGGCCGAGCAAGGCGTCGATTGGGGCGACTTCGAGCGCACCACCGTCTATAGCGATTCACTCAACGACCTGCCGCTGCTGGAGCGGGCGACACATCCGGTGGCGACCAATCCGTCGCCGGCGCTCGAAGCCATCGCCCGGGAGCGAGGCTGGCGAATCCTGAATCTATTCAAATGATCAAGAAGTTCATCGACAGGTGGTTCGGCAAGGAGAAGCAGCCCGCCGTGGCGGCGATTCCGAAGGGCAAGCGCGTCGAAGTCGGCAAGGAGGAGCACCGCATCGACCTGTCGCTGGTCGACGCACACGCGATCAAGGTCGTGCGCTCGCTGGCCGACGCCGGCTTCGAGGCTTACATCGTCGGCGGCGCGGTGCGCGACCTGCTGCTCGGGCTGCGTCCGAAGGACTTCGACGTCGCGACCAACGCCACGCCGGAGGAGGTGAAGGGGTTGTTTCGCCGCGCCTTCATCATCGGCCGGCGCTTTCGCATCGTGCACGTCGTGTTCGGCCGTGGCCGCGAGCACGAGGTGATCGAAGTGTCGACTTTCCGCGCGATGATGGATTCGGCCGCGGCCAACCTCGTCAGCGGCAACGAGAAGACGTCGAAGACCGAGATGGCCGGCAAGACCCACGTGGTCGACGCTGAAGGGCGCGTGCTGCGCGACAACGTCTGGGGTCCGATGATCGAGGACGCCGCGCGGCGCGACTTCACCGTCAACGCGATGTACTACGACCCGCAGCGCGAAATCGTCGTCGACTACCACGGCGGCATCAAGGACTCGAAGAAGAAGCTGCTGCGCATGATCGGCGACCCGGCCACTCGCTATCGCGAGGACCCGGTGCGCATCATTCGCGTCGTGCGCTTCGCGGCCAAACTCGGATTCGAGATCGAACCCAAGACCCGCGCGCCGATCCAGGCGATGGCGGCGCTGCTCGACAACGTGCCGCAGTCGCGCATGTTCGACGAGATGATCAAGCTGCTGCAGACCGGCCATTCGCTCGCGAGCCTCGAAGAGCTGCGCAAGCAGGGGCTGCACCGCGGCGTGTTTCCGATCCTCGACGTCGTGCTCGACGAAGCGCACCGCCACGACGGCCGCGAGAAGTTCGTGCAGCTCGCGCTGGCCGACACCGACCGCCGCGTGCTCGAAGACAAGCCGGTGGCGCCGAGCTTCATGCTGGCCTGCATGCTCTGGCACGACGTGCTGGACGGCTGGACGCGGCTGAAGAAGCAGGGTGAGCCGTCCTTCCCGGCGCTGCAGCAGGCGATCGACGCGGTGTTCGACGCGCGCATAGGCGACATCTCCGGCCGCGGCAAGCTGGCCGCCGACATGCGCGAGATCTGGATGATGCAGCCGCGCTTCGAGCGGCGTGTGGGCAACGGTCCATTCACGCTCGTCGAGCAGCCCCGATTCCGCGCCGGCTTCGACTTCCTGCGGCTGCGGGCCGATTCCGGCGAAGTCGATGCGGCACTGGGTGAATGGTGGGAAGACTTCTCGCTGGCCGATGCCGACGAACGGCGCCGGCTGATGGACAGCGCCCGCGCTCAGGAGCCGGCAAGGCGTTCGCCCGCGCAGCCAGCCGACGCGGCAACGGCGTCCGAGGCTGGCGGCGAGCCGGCGAGGAAGCGTCGTCGTCGCCGCCGCAAACCGGCGGCGGCGCCGGACGGCCCGCCGGCGCCGTCCGACGCAGGTTCCTAGAAGCGCAAACGCGGCGTCGACGGAGTGCCGCTGCGACTTTCATGACCACGGACACGCTCGCCTGCATCGGGCTCGGGGCCAACCTCGGCAATCCGCAAGCGGCCTTGCGCGCGGCGCTCGACGACATCGCTCGCCTGCCCGGCTCGGTGCTGCTCGCCACGTCGCCGATCTATCGGACCGCGCCGGTCGATGCCACCGGCCCCGACTACCTCAACGCGGTCGCGCTGCTGCGCACGGCATTGACGCCGCACGCGCTGCTGGCTGCACTGCAGCGCATCGAACACGCGCACGGGCGCGAACGAAGCCACCGCAACGCGCCCCGCACGCTCGACCTCGATCTGCTGCTGTACGGCGACGAGCGCATCGAGTCGCCCGCGCTGACGCTGCCGCACCCCCGGCTGCACCAGCGCGCCTTCGTGCTGCGGCCGCTCGCGGACGTGATGCCGGCGGGAGTGATTCCCGGCCTCGGCCCGATCGCGGACTGGTTGCCGCGGGTGGCCGACCAGCGCATCGAGCGGCTGGATTCCTGAGCCGTCCGCCGACGAGGCGCCCCGCAGGGGACCCGCTACACTGCGCGGGTTTCAGTTTGATGACAATGGCGCCGACCCGGCGCTGGATGTCCGACGCGGGCTCAGGCGAGGGGACAAAGAATGCTGTTCGGCAAGCTGCTGCCGCGGGACGGAAACTTCTACGAGCTGTTCAACCAGCACGCCGATCACATCGTCGAAGGCGCCCGCTCGTTCATTCTGCTGATCGAGAACTATGCTGACACGGGCCTTCGGGAAAAGTACGCGCAGGAGGTCGGAACTGCCGAACGGCAGGCCGACCGCATCACCGCCGAGGTGAACCGGCTCCTGCACAAGACCTTCATCACGCCGATCGACCGCGACCAGATCCACGGCCTGATCAACGGCATGGACGACGTCCTCGACCTGCTGCAAGACGCCACCGAAACGATGTCGCTGTACGACGTGCGCGTGATGACCGATGAGATCCTGCGGCTGGGTCACCTCAGCGCACGGTGCTGCGAGCGCGTGCAGCACGCGGTCTCGCTGCTGCCGCGGCTGCGTGACCACGCCACCGCCGAAGCCGCGATCAAGACCTGCGAAGAGATCGACCAACTCGAGTCCGACGCCGACCGCGTGATGCGCGCCGCGATGTCGCGCCTGTTCCGCGAAGAGACCGACGTGCGCGAGCTGATCAAGTTGAAGACGATCTACGAACAGCTCGAATCGATCTCCGACCGCTGCGAAGACGTGGCCAATCTGATCGAGGGCGTGGTCCTCGAGCAGTCGTGAGCGTTGCGGCGGATCGCTCCCGATGAGCAGCATCCAGACCGCGTTCTGGGTCGTCGCGCTGCTGGTCGCGCTGGCGATCGCGTTCGATTTCATGAACGGTTTCCACGACGCCGCCAACTCGATCGCCACGGTCGTGTCCACCGGGGTGCTGAAGCCGCATCAGGCCGTGGCATTCGCCGCCTTCTTCAACGTCATCGCCATCGGCGTGTTCCAGCTGAAGGTCGCGGCGACCGTCGGCAAGGGCATCGTCGAGCCCGGCATCGTCGATCACCACGTGGTCTTCGGCGCCCTGATCGGCGCGCTCGCGTGGAATTTCATCACCTGGTGGTACGGCATCCCGTCGAGCTCGTCGCATGCGCTGATCGGCGGCATCGTCGGCGCGGTGATCGCGAAGACCGGCCCCGGATCGCTGATCGCCGGCGGCCTCGGCAAGACGGTGGCGTTCATCTTCCTGTCGCCGCTGCTCGGCTTCCTGTTCGGTTCGCTGCTGATGCTGGCAGTGGCCCACCTGTTCCGGCGCTCTTCGCCGCTGCGGGTGGACAACTGGTTCCGCCGCCTGCAGCTCGTGTCGGCCGGCTTGTACAGCCTCGGCCACGGCGGCAACGATGCACAGAAAACCATCGGCATCATCTGGATGCTCCTCATCGCGACCGGCTATGCGTCGTCCGCCGACGCGCTGCCGCCCGCCTGGGTGATCTGGGTCTGCTATCTCGCGATCGGCCTGGGCACGCTGTTCGGCGGCTGGCGCATCGTGAAGACGATGGGGCAGAAGATCACCAAGCTGAAGCCGGTCGGCGGCTTCTGCGCCGAGACCGGCGGGGCGATCACTCTGTTCCTCGCCACCGGCCTCGGGATCCCGGTGTCGACGACGCACACGATCACCGGCGCGATCGTCGGCGTCGGTGCGACGCGGCGCGCGTCGGCCGTGCGCTGGGGCGTGGCCGGCAACATCGTCTGGGCGTGGGTCTTTACGATTCCGGCGTCGGGCCTCGTCGCCGCAGCCGCCTACTGGCTGGGACTCGGTCTGTTCCCGTGATGCCGGGCGCTACCGGCTGATCTTGCGCGCCTCTTCGATCTGGTACTCGAAAAAGCGCTGCCCGCTGAAGGCGATGGTCGCCATCAGCACGCCGGCGCCGACCAGCAGCGCCAGCACGACCCCGATGATCGCGGCCCAGCCGCTTTGGGTGGCGGGGCCCTGCGGGTTGAACCGCAGGTCCCACTTCTCGTCGGCGGTCAGCCCGTAGACGAGCGCCATCAGCATCGCCGCCGCCACGCTGACGCCGGCCAGCGGAATCAGCGCCCACGAGAGGTGATCGTCCTGGCCGAAGCGGCTCACTCGGTCCAGTCCATACAGGCCGAGCAGCGTGGGCAGTGGGTGCAGCCAGCCCCAGACGTCGCGCCAGCCGTGCAGGTAGAAGCGGTGCAGTCCGAGGCTGCCGCCGATCAGCGCGATCCACGTCGCCAGGGTCTTGGATTTCATGCCGCGTCGACGGGTGCGGTCCGGTCCGCGAGGCCCAGGCCGCGCTGCATCATGACGACGTCTAGCCAGCGGCCGAATTTCCAACCGGCGGATCGGATGAGGCCGGTCTGCTCGAAGCCGAGCGCGCGGTGCACGCCGATCGAGCCGGCGTTGGCCGAATCGCCGATCACGGCCAGCATCTGGCGCGCCCCTCGCGCTTCGCATTGCGACAACAGTTCGGCCAGCAGCAGCTTGCCGATGCCTTGTCCCTTGGCTGCTTCCGCGAGGTAGATCGAATCCTCCAGGCAGAAGCGATATGCCGGCCGCGGGCGGAAGAGGTTCGCATAGGCGAAGCCGAGCACCGTACCGTCTCGCTCGGCGACCAGCCAGGGCAGCTGACGGGACAGCACGTCGTCGCGCCGCCGGGCCATGTCGGCCTCGCTGGGTGCTTCGAGTTCGAAGGTGCCGGTGCCGTTCAGGACGTTCCAGGCGTAGATGGCGGTGATCGCCGGAATATCGGAGGCGACGCTGGGTCGGATGAGGAGCGTGGGATGCATTGGGCGTGTGGAAGGGCGGGGCAGTTTATAATGATCGGTTTCGGTGACGGCCAAAGCCCGGTTGACAAAAAGCGGGCAAGCGGCGTATCTACGGCACCGGTGGTCGGCGGCCCGGCGGAATTCCAGAATTCTTTCGCAGTGTCGCCTTTGATCTGCTCGCCCTGAGTGTCTCCTGGTGCGGTGGATGTTTTCAAGATTCAAGGAAACAACATGGTCGTGATCCGACTCGCACGTGGCGGCGCCAAGAGGCGTCCTTTCTACAACATCGTCGTCGCCGACTCGCGCATTCGCCGCGACGGCCGCTTCCTGGAGCGCGTGGGGTTCTACAACCCCGTTGCCTCCGGCGCCGAGCAGCCGCTGCGTGTGGCGTTCGACCGCGTGGACTACTGGGCCGGCCAAGGCGCCCAGCTGTCGCCGACCGTCGCTCGCCTCGTCGCGCAAGCCAAGGCCGCGGCCTGACGCGCTGAACCGTGACTGCGGCGAGCGTGGGCGGCTGGGCCACCGGCGACACGCCCGCCTGGCCTGAAGACGCGGTCGAGGTCGGCCGCATCGTCGACGCCTGGGGTGTCAAGGGCTGGATCAAGGTCCAGCACTTTGCGGCCGATCCGCAGGCCCTGTTCTCGTCGCGGCGCTGGTTCCTGAAGCCGCCCGAAGCCAGCAGAGGACCCAAGCGTTCCGCTCCGGCATCACTGCCGCCGTTGCTGAAGGTGACCCAGGCCAAGTCGCATGGCGACGTTGTCGTCGCGCAGGTCCAGGACGTGGCCGATCGCGCGGCTGCCGAGGCCTTGCGGGGCGCTCGCGTGTTCGTGTCCCGCGCCAGCTTTCCGACCGCCGAGCCGGACGAGTACTACTGGGTCGACCTGATCGGCCTGGCCGTCGTGAACCTGCAGGGCGAAACGCTGGGCACGGTCACCGGTCTGCTCGACACCGGTCCACACAGCGTGCTGCGTATCGCGCCGGACGGCGCCGATGCGGACAACGAAGCCGCCGAGCGACTGGTGCCCTTCGTCGGCGCCTACGTCACCGACGTGAGCCTGGAGGCTCGCCGGATCACGGTGGATTGGGGCCTGGATTACTGATCCGGCCACTGCCGTGCGCTTCGACGTCATCACGCTGTTTCCCGATCTGTTCGGGCCGCACCTGACCCAGGGCGTCACACGGCGTGCATTCGAGTCGGGCCAGGTCGACGTGACTCTGTGGCAGTTGCGCGACTTCGCCGACGACAACTACCGGCGGGTCGACGACCGGCCCTACGGGGGCGGGCCGGGCATGGTGATGCTGGTGGAGCCGCTCGAACGTGCGCTGCAGGCCGTGCGCGCGGCTCGAGGCGATGCGGCGCCGGTCGTGCACTTCACGCCAACCGGCCGCCGCATCGACCAACAGGTCGTGCGCGACTTCGCAGCCGGCGCCGGCGCCGTGCTGCTGTGCGGGCGCTACGAAGGCATCGACCAGCGCTTCCTCGACCGCCATGTGGATCTCGAGCTGAGTCTCGGTGACTTCGTGCTGTCCGGCGGCGAACTGCCGGCCCTGGCGCTGCTCGATGCCGTGGCGCGCTTGCAGGACGGTGTGCTGGGCGACGCGCAGTCGCACGAGCAGGACAGCTTCTCGGACGGTCTGCTCGACTGCCCGCACTACAGTCGCCCCGAAGTGCTCATGACGCCGGAAGGCGCCGACCCGGTGCCGCCGGTGCTGCTGTCCGGCCACCATGCCGAGATTGCTCGCTGGCGACGCGAGCGCTCGCTCGCGTTGACGGCGCGCCGGCGGCCCGATCTGATCGTGGCCGCCCGGGCGGCCGGTCGGCTCAGCGCCGCCGACGAAAAGTACCTCGCCGACCTTGACCTATAATCAAAGGCTTTTCGATCCTCTGCCAGGCCCGGGCGCCACGCGCCCGAACACACCCTTTCAACACCGCGCTGGCACGATCGCACGGAGAAACCATGGACTTGATCCAAACCCTCGAGCAAGAGGAAATCGCTCGTCTGAACAAGACAATCCCGCCCTTCGCGCCCGGTGACACGGTCATCGTCAGCGTCAAGGTGGTCGAAGGCACGCGCAAGCGGCTGCAGGCCTACGAAGGCGTCGTGATCGCCAAGCGCAACCGCGGTCTGAATTCCAGCTTCATCGTGCGCAAGATTTCCAGCGGCGAAGGCGTGGAGCGCACCTTCCAGCTGTACAGCCCGCTGATCGCCTCTATCGAGGTGAAGCGCCGCGGCGACGTGCGGCGTGCGAAGCTGTACTACCTGCGCGAGCGCTCGGGCAAGTCGGCGCGTATCAAGGAGAAGCTGGCGTAAGGCCATCCCCCTTCGCCGCGAGAGCCGCCTGCAAGGGCGGCTCTTTTCGTTTCAGAATCGAACATGGCGCTGAGTTTCAATCCCCAGGAACTGCCGGTCCTCGGCATCGACGATCACCTTCCGCCGGTGAGCGCCGAAGTCTTGCGTCCGGAAGCCCTGCGGCGCCGTTTCGTCGCGCCGCCCTCATGGATGCCCGAGATCGCCGTCGAGCGCCGCTTCACCGAACGCGAACCGACGCACGCCTCGGTGCTGGTGCCACTGGTTCAGCGCGACGAAGTCACCGTGCTGCTGACCCAGCGCACCGATCACCTGACCGACCACCCGGGCCAGATCAGCTTTCCGGGCGGGCGGGCCGAACCGCACGATGCCGACGCGATCGCCACGGCGCTGCGCGAGGCGGAGGAGGAGGTCGGCCTGCATGCGCGGCACATCGAGGTGCTCGGCAGCCTGCCGACCTACACGACCGGCACCGGCTTCATCGTCACGCCGGTCGTCGCGCTGATCCAGCCGCCGTTCTCGGTCGATGCCGACCCGTTCGAAGTGGCCGAGGTCTTCGAAGTGCCGCTGTCGTTCCTGATGTCCCCGGCCAACCACCGGCGCCACGGCATCGACATCGCCGGCGTGCGCCGCGAGTTTCTGTCGATGCCGTGGCTCAGCGCCGATGCCGAGCCGCGCCGCTATTTCATCTGGGGCGCCACCGCGGCGATGCTGCGCAACTTCTATCGCTTCCTCGCCGCATAGCCTCCGAAGGCGCGCCGTTATCATCGGCGCGCATGAGTTTCTTCGCCGTCCTGTTCGCGTTGCTGATCGAGCAACTCAAGCCTCTGCCACGGAACAACCCGGTGCATGACGCGCTGACCTCGTGGATGCGCTGGACGGCCCGCAACTTCGATGCCGGCCGAGACCACCACGCGTGGATCGTCTGGGGTGTCACGGTCATCGCCCCCGCCTCGATCGCCTGCGCCGTCTTCCTCGGGCTGGACCATTTCAACGTGCTGTTCGGCTTGACGTGGAACGTGGCCGTGCTCTACATGACGTTGGGCTTTCGCCAGTTCAGCCATCACTTCACCGACATCCGCGATTCGCTCGAGCGCGGCGACGAGATCGAAGCGCGGCGCCAGCTGTCGGAATGGCGGCATCTGGATGCGAGCGAGCTGCCGCGCACGGAGCTGCTGCGTCACGTCATCGAGCATTCGCTGCTTGCCGCGCACCGCCATGTGTTCGGCGTGTTCTTCTGGTTCGTCGTGCTCGCGATGCTGGGACTGGGCCCCGCCGGCGCGGTGCTGTACCGCATGGCGGAGTTCGCGAGCCGCTACTGGGCCTACCGCAGCCGCACCGTCGGCGAGCCGACCAACGAGCGGCTGATGGCCTTGTCGCAACGCATGTTCAGCCTCATCGACCACATGCCGGCGCGGCTCACCGCCTTCGGCTTCGCGGTCGTCGGCAACTTCGAGGAGGCGGTGACCTGCTGGCGCCGCGACGCGGGGCTGTGGAAACACGCCAACGAAGGCATCATCCTCGCGGCGGCGGCCGGCGCGGTCGGTGTGCGGCTTGGCGGGAGCGCAGCCCCCGGCGTCACGCCGGACCGCTCCAAAACCTTCGACCGGGGAGCCGGGTCCGGCGAGATGGATGCCGAAGGCTCGACGCCCGGCCTCGATCCGGTGCCCGGCCACTTGCGCAGCCTCGTCGGGCTGGTGTGGCGCTCGGTCGTGCTGTGGATGCTGCTGCTGGCCTTGCTCTCGCTGGCCAACCTCGTGGGTTGACGCAGCCCGGATGAAATCCGGGGTTGTGCACTTCGCGAGGCGCAGCTCCCCGGATTTCATCCGGGCCACGAGCCGCGTCAGCGGTGTGCCGGCGTGAGCTCGGCCAGCACCTCGCCGTAGATCCGATAGCGCGACGCGTTGATTTCGCCGCGTTCAAGGGCGGCCCGCACGCCGCAGCCCGGTTCTTGCCGGTGCGTGCAGTTGTAGAACCGGCATTGCTTCGCGTGTTCGCGCAGGTCGGGCATCAGCCCGGGCAGCTGCTGTGCGTCGATCTGCCGCAGGCCGAATTCCTGAAACCCGGGCGAATCGATCAGCGCCGTCGTGCGCTCGCCGTCCAGCCAGTACCACTGCGTGGTTGTCGTCGTGTGGCGGCCGGAATTCAACGCCTGCGAGATCTCGCCGACCTGTGCCTTCGCGTGGGGCGCGAGCAGGTTGATCAGCGTGCTCTTGCCGGCGCCGCTGGGTCCGAGGACCAGGGTCGCCTTGCCGGCCAGCAGCGGCTCCAACACGGTGCGCGCTTCGTCCTTGCGTGCCTTCAGCGCCACTTCGACGACGCCGTAGCCCATCTCGGCGTACGGCTTCAGCCGCTCCCTCGCAGCCACAATCTGCGGCAGGTCGGCTTTGTTCAGCAGCACGCGAGCATCGATGCCGGCGCTTTCGGCGGCGACCAGCGCACGCGCGAGCTGCGACTCGCTGAACACCGGATCGCTCGCCACCATCACGAGGATCTGGTCGAGGTTGGCGGCGAACGCCTTCGTGCGCCATTCGTCCTGGCGGAACAGCAGGTTGCGCCGTGGTTCGACGTGCTCGATGACGCCTTCGTCGCCGCCGGCGCTCGTGACCATCCACCGCACCCGGTCGCCGACGACGGCATCGCTCTTTTTGCCGCGCGGATGGCAGATCAGCCGTTCGCCGTCCGGCGTTTCGACGACGTAGTGGCGGCCGTGGCCGGCCACGACCAGCCCGAGGTCGAGCCCGCCGTCCGGCCCGACCGCCTTGCTCAAGGCAAGACCTCGTCAGGCAACGAACGCCACCAGCGCATTCACCTTCGCCGCACAGATGAAGTCGTTCACGGAAATACCGCCGACCGAATGTGTGTTGAAGCGCACGGTGCAGCGGTTGTAGCCCATCGCCACATCGGGATGGTGGTCCTCGGTGTGGCAGATCCAGGCCATCGCGTTGATGAAGGCCATCAGCTCGAGGTAGTCCTTGAAGTTGAAGCTCTTTTCGATCGCGCCGTTGTTCAGATGCCAGCCGCTGACCTCGTTGAGATGGCGATGGACCTCGTCCTCGTTCATCGGCTTGCCGCCGTCGAGAACCTGGCATTTGCTGTGCAAGAGATGGCTCATCGTGATCACCCCGCTTGTTGGAATGACGCCGCAGGCAGGGCCGCCAGCCGTTCGCCTGCCGGCGGGTGGGAATAGTAGAAGCGCACGTACAGCGGGTCCGGCGTCAGCGTGGCGGCATTGTCCTCGTGCAGCTTCAGCAGCGCCGCCGCGAGGTCGCTGCCGTTCGCTTGCGCGCAGGCATAGGCGTCGGCCTCGAACTCGTGCTTGCGCGACAGCTGAGCGAACAGCGGCGAGACGAAAAAGGCGAACACCGGCACGACGAGCAGGAACAACAGCAGCGCCAGCGCGTCGTTCGGCGCCGTCATCGACGGCTGCACGCCGAAGGCGGTGTAGAACCACGCCTGCGTGGACAGCCAGCCGAGCAGCGCAAAACCGGCCAGGCTGATCGCGAACATCGTCGCGATGCGCTTTTGCACGTGCCGGTGCTTGAAGTGGCCCAGCTCGTGCGCGAGCACCGCCTCGACCTCGCCGGGGGTCAACTTGTTCAGCAGCGTGTCGAAGAACACCACCCGCTTGGCCGCGCCGAGGCCGGTGAAGTAGGCGTTGGCGTGGGCGGATCGCTTGCTGCCGTCCATGACGAACAAGCCCTTGGCGGCGAAGCCGCAGCGCGCCATCAGCGCTTGCACCCGGGCCTTCAGCGACTCGTCGGGCAGCGGCTCGAACTTGTTGAACATCGGCGCGATGACCGTCGGATAGAGCACGAGAATCAGCAGGTTGAACCCCATCCAGGCGCCCCAGGCCCACAGCCACCACAGGCTGCCGGCCGCGCCCATGATCCACAGGATCAGCGCGGCGATCGGCAAGCCGATCACGACGCCGACGGCGATGCCTTTCAGCGAATCGGCCAGGTAGAGCTTCCAGGTCATGCGGTTGAAGCCGAAGCGCTGCTCGATGCGGAAGGTGCCGTACAGGTCGAACGGCAAGTCGAGCAGCCCACCGATCACCGCGAAGCCGACGAGAAGCGCGAGTTGGTACGCCATGTCGCCGAAGCGCGGCTGCACGGCATCGCGCACGACGACGTTCAGCGCATCCAGCCCGCCGAGCAGCGTCCAGCCGATCAGCACGGCGCCGCCGAACGCCATGCTCAGCAACCCGAAGCGGGCTTTCGCGAGCGTGTAGTCGGCCGCCTTCTGATGGGCGGCCAGCGTGATCGTTTGGGCGAAGGGCGCCGGAACGGCGTGGCGATGGGCCGCGACATGGCGCATCTGGCGCGTCGCGAGCCAGAATTTCACCAGCAGCGAGGCCAGCACGGCGGCGACGAACAGCAGGGTCAGCGGGAACGGACTCATGGGCGCCAAGTGTAGGCCTGCGAGAATGTCCGCAAGGAGAATCCGACATGTCCGAAACCGCGCTGGCCGCCAGCGAAAACAACCTCGTGTGGATCGATCTGGAGATGACGGGGCTGTTTCCCGATCGGGACCGCATCATCGAAATCGCCGTCGTCGTGACCGACCCGTTGCTCAGCATTCGGGTGGAGGGCCCGGTGTTCGCCGTGCACCAGAGCGACGCGGTCCTCGACGCGATGGATGCCTGGAACACCGGCACGCACGGCCGCAGCGGACTGACCGACCGCGTGAAAGCGTCCACCGTCGACGAGGCCCAGGCCGAGGCGCTCACGATCGAGTTCTTGAAGCGCTACGTGCCGGCCGGCAAGTCGCCGATGTGCGGCAACAGCATCTGCCAGGACCGGCGTTTCCTCGCCAACCACATGCCGAAGCTCGAGGCTTTCTTTCACTACCGCAACCTCGACGTCAGCACGCTGAAGGAGCTCGCCAAGCGCTGGAAGCCGGACATCCTTGCCGGCTTCAAGAAGGCGCAGGCGCACACGGCGCTGGCCGATATTCGCGAGTCCATCGAGGAGCTCGTGTACTACCGGGAGCACCTGCTCGCCAAGTGAGCCGGGCGGTGCTCGGATGCGTGGAAACCCGAATCGGTCTATAATCCGCCCTTCGCCGGCTTTTCAAGGCCGGCGTTTCGTTCATCCCCTCTGACCTCTTTCGAGCCTTCCCGCGGATTCCTCCGTGCGGCTTG
>DATKCI010000245.1:0-20298 GCA_035513255.1 Piscinibacter sp.
CGAACTGGAACAACGAGCCGTAAGTCATTGATTTGTTAAGGATCGCAGTTGCCGCGTACCTACAATCGCGGTAGCCTGCGGCCGCACAGCGCCCACCCACCATGTCCGTTCTCGTCATCCAGCTCGCTCCCCGACCCCGCCTGCGCGCCCGCGATCCGCTGGCGGCCGAGCCGGAAACCGCTCGAACGACCGCCGAGTACGTCTATGCGCTGACGCCGGACGGGCTGGCGCTGGAGGCGCAGGGGCAATGCGCCGCGTCGCTGCTGCCCAAGGCGGACAGCGTCGTGGCCGTCCTGGCCGACACCGCCGTCAGCTGGCACCGCATCACGCTGCCCAAGGCACCCGCGGCCCGCATGCGCGCCGCGCTGACCGGCGTGCTCGAAGAAGCCGTGCTCGAAGAGGCGGAGCTGACCCATTTCGCGGTCGCGCCAGATGCCAAGCCGGGCGCCCCGACCTGGGTCGCGGCGATGGACCGCGCCTGGCTGCGGGCCGAGCTCGCGGCGCTCGAAAGGGCTCATGTCTCCGTCGACCGCGTCGTGCCTGCCGCCTGGCCCGACGATCCGCCATCCGGCCATTTCGCCGAGACCGACACACGCGAAGACGGCGGCGCCCACGGCATCACGCTGACCTGGTCGCATCCGGACGGCGTCGCCTGCCTGCGGCTGCACGGCGGCCTGCCGCGGGCGGTGATCCCGCTGCCCGCGCCGCACGGCACCCGCTGGAGCGCCACGCCGGGCGCGGCGGCGTCGGCCGAACAATGGCTCGGCACCACCGTCAACGTGATGCAGCCGGCGCAGCGCCTGCTGCAGGCCGCACGCACGCTGTGGAACCTGCGCCAGTTCGATCTGGCGCAGCGCAACCGCGGCACACGCGCGCTGCGCGACGTGGTGCGACAGTTTCGGCGCCCCCCCTGGCGGCCGGTGCGCTTCGGCCTGGCCGCGCTCGTGGTCGCGCAGATCATCGGGCTGAACCTGTGGGCGTGGCACCAGCGGGCCGCGATCGACACCCGCCGCGACGAGGTCCAGCAGCTCGTGAAAGCGACGTTCCCGCGCCTCAGCGACAACGAGATCCGGATGGCGCCGATGCTGGTGATGCAGCGCGAAGTGAATGCGCTGCGGCTGCGCGCGGGCAAGCCGGCCGAGACCGACTTCGAACCGATGCTGCAGGCCGCCGCGATGGCCTGGCCGGACGGACAACCGCCGGTCGACAGCCTGCGCTACGAGAACGGCAAGCTGACGCTGGCGACCTCGGGCTGGGGCGACCCGCAGGTCGACCACTTCCGCAGCCGCCTGCGGCCCGCGGGCTGGCAGGCCGAGATGGGCGGCGACGGCCGCGTGGCCATCAGCCGGATCACCACCACCGGAGGCCTGCGATGAACACCCGCGCGTTGCCGATCTCGCCGAACGTCGCCGTGCTGCGTGCCCAGTGGCGCGTCTGGTGGCGCAGCCGCGCGCCGCGAGAGCGCATCGCGCTGGCCGTCGGCGGCGCATTGCTCGGCGGTTTCGTCGTCTGGAGCCTGCTGATCGCGCCGGCGTGGCGCACCGCGCGCAGCGCGCCGGCCGAACTCGACCGGCTCGAGGTGCAACTGCAGCAGATGCAGCGCCTCGGCACCGACGCCAAGGCGCTCCAGGGTGCCCCGACGGTCTCCGGCGCACAGGCGGCGGTATCGCTGCGCACGGCGACCGAACGGCTGGGCGGCAATGCGACCCTCTTGTTCCAGGGCGACCGCGCGACCCTCACGCTCAGCGGCGTGCCGGGCGACGCGCTTCGTTCCTGGCTCGGCGAAGCCCGCAGCGCAGCCCGCGCCCGCGCGACGGACGTGCAGCTCACGCGCAACGCCGAGGGTTTCGCCGGCATCATCGTCGTCAGCCTGGGGGCCGGCACATGATCGCCGGACTGCTGCGCCGCAAGGGTCCTCGTCGCGGCTGGACCAACACCGTCGCGGCCACCGGCTGGGGCGAATCGACGTTCGCCGAGCTCGCCTGGGACAAGTCGCGTGGCGCGGCGTTTCGCTGGGGCGTGGCCGGCGCGGTCGTCGGTGCGCTGATCGGGCTGATCGCCTTCGCACCGGCCGCGTGGCTGGCCAAGGGGGTCGCCTCGGCCACCGACCAGCGCCTGCTGCTCAGCGACGCCCGCGGCACCGTGTGGTCCGGCAGCGCCGTGCCGGTGCTCACCGGCGGGCCGGGAAGCCGCGACGCGAGCGCGCTGCCGGGCCGCCTGGACTGGACACTCGGCGTTGCCGGCCTCGGGTTCGAAATCCGCGCTCGCCATGCGTGCTGCCTGAACGGCACCACCGTGCTGCGGATTCGCCCCGGCTTCGGCCGCATGGCGGTCACGCTGGTGCCGCCCGCCGGGGGCTGGGTCGGGCAATGGCCAAGCGCCTGGCTCAGCGGTCTGGGCACGCCGTTCAATACGCTGCAGCTCGGCGGGGCGCTGCGCCTCACGTCGCCGGGCATCACGTTCGAATCGGCGCAGGGCCGCTGGCTGGTGAAGGGACGTGCCGACGTGGAGTTGATCGACGCGTCGTCGCGGCTGTCCACGCTCGACTCGCTCGGCAGCTACCGTCTCACGCTGGCCGGCGATCCGGCTCAGGCGGGCACTTCGCAACTGACATTGTCGACAATGGAGGGTGCGCTGCAGCTCAGCGGCTCGGGCACCTGGGGCGCCGCCGGCGTGCGCTTTCGCGGCGAGGCGCGGGCGGCGAGCGGCGATGAGGCGGCCTTGTCGAATCTCTTGAACATCATCGGACGGCGCGACGGCGCACGGTCCGTCATCTCGATCGGATAACCATGAAGCAAGGCAGCCCCTCGACCTCCTGGACAAAGCTGCCGCGGCGGCTGGCCGCCCACGGGCTCGCCGGCTTGTTGTCGGTGGCGATGATCGCCGCGCCGGTGAGCCATGCGCAGTCGCCGGGCGCCCGCTTCAAGGGCGAGCCGGTCACGCTGAACTTCGTCAACGCCGACATCGAGGGCGTGACCCGCGCGATGGCGGCCATCCTGAAGCAGCAGTTCGTCGTCGACCCGCGCGTGAAAGGCACGATCACGCTGTACAGCGAAGAGCCGCTGACGCCGCGCGAGGCCTACCTGAACTTCCTCGCCGCGCTGCGCGGCCTGGGCTTCACCGTCGTCGAGTCGGGCGGGCTGTACAAGGTGGTGCCGGAGGCCGACGCGAAGCTGCAGACCGGCACGGTGTCGGTGGGCGGCGTGGACCGCCGCGGCGACCAGGTCATCACGCAGATCTTCCGGCTCAGCCATGAAAGCGCCAACAACATGGTGCCGGTGCTGCGCCCGTTGATCAGCCCCAACAACACGATCAACGCCAACCCGGGCACCAACTCGCTGATCATCACCGACTACGCCGACAACCTGCAGCGCATCGGCAAGATCATCTCCGCACTGGACACGCCGGCCTCGGGGGACGTGGAAGTGATCCCGCTGCAGTACGCAATCGCTTCCGACATCGCGGCGCTGGTGCAGCGCCTCACTGACCCGAGCCCCGGCGGGCCGCAGGTGCCGGGCATGAGCCAGATCGGCGCGGCCAGCATCTTCGTCGAACCGCGCAGCAATGCGCTGCTGGTGCGCGCGCCGAACCCGGCGCGCATGGCGTCGATCCGCGCGCTGGTGGCCAAGCTCGACCAGCCGACGGCGGGGCCGAATGCACTCGGCAACATGTGGGTGGTCTATCTGAAGAACGCCGATGCGGTGAAGCTCGCCGAGGTGCTGCGCGCGGCGTTCAGCGCGAGCGGCGGCGGTGCCACCACGTCGACCGGCACGTCCGCCGCGCCGGCCCCGGCTCCCACGCAGGCGGCCGGCGTCGGCGGCGCTGGCGCATCGCCGCAGGCGACCGCCCCGGTCGCGGCCTCGCCGAGCCCGTCGACCGGCGGCTTCGTCCAGGCCGATCCGGCCACCAACTCGCTGATCATCACCGGACCGGAACCGATGTACCGCCAGGTGCGCGCGATGATCGATCAGCTCGACTCGCGCCGTGCGCAGGTCTACATCGAGAGCCTCATCGTGGAGGTCGGCGGCGACGATCTCGCCGAGTTCGGCTTTCAATGGCAGGGCATCTCCGGCAAGAAGGGCGATTCGAACATCGTGGCCGGCGGCACCAACTTCGGCGACGGCTCGTCGAACATCATCGACCTGTCTGTCGCCGCCGCCGGCGGACGCGCCACCGCCGGCACCGCACTTCAAGCGCTGCCCAACGGCTTCAACATCGGCGTGTTGAAGAACCTCGGCGACGGTCTCTATGGCCTCTCCGCGATCGCGCGCTTGCTGCAGAGCCAGTCCAACGCCAACATCATGTCCACGCCGAACCTCGTGACGCTGGACAACGAAGAAGCCAAGATCGTCGTCGGCCGCAACGTGCCGTTCGTGACCGGCCAGTTCACCAGCACCGGCACCGGCACGACCAACCCGTTCCAGACCATCGAGCGCAAGGACGTCGGCATCACGCTGCGCATCAAGCCGCAGGTCGGCGAAAACGGCACGGTGCGGATGACGATCTTCCAGGAGAGTTCCGACGTGATCGCACAAGCGACCGGCACCGGGTCTGCAGGACCGACGACCAGCAAGCGCTCGATCGAGTCGACCGTGGTCGTCGACGACGGACAGATCATCGCGCTGGGCGGGCTGATCGAAGACCGCTTCGAGCACAGCAACTCCAAGGTGCCGCTGCTGGGCGATCTGCCGCTGGTCGGCGCGCTGTTCCGCGCCGAGCATCGGGAGCGCCGGCGCACGAACCTGATGGTGTTCCTGCGCCCGGTGGTGCTGCGCGACGCCGACAGCTCCAACCGCCTGTCGATCGACCGCTACGACTACATGCGCGGCATGCAGCAAGACGCGCAGCCGGCTCCGAGCGTCCTGATGCCGATCAACGAGGCCCCGCTGATGCCGCCGGCGCAAGCGCCGGCAGAGACCGTGCCGCTCGCTCCCCCGCCGACGCCGCTGTCGCCCCGCCCGGCCGCCAGCGAGCCGGCGAACTGAGGTCCACCCATGGGCGCCCGCCACCCCCTTCCTTACGCCTTCGCGAAGGCGCACATGCTGCTGCTCGAAGACGACGGCTCGCAGCTCGTGCTGTGGGCGCCGGAGTCGGTGCAGCTGTCCGCGCTCGGCGAGGTGCTGCGGCTGTACGACGTCGATGCGCTGGAGCGCGAGTCGGCGACCACGCTCGGCAACCGCATCGCCGCGGCCTACGCCGGCGGCGAGTCGAGCGCCGCCACGGTGATCGGCGAAGTCGAGAGCGCCGTCGACCTGAGCCGCATGATGCAGGAGCTGCCGGCCGTCGAGGACCTGCTCGAAGCGGCCAACGACGCACCGATCATCCGCATGCTCAACGCGCTGCTGACGCAGGCGGCGAAGGACGGCGCCTCCGACATCCACATCGAGCCTTACGAACGTTCCAGCTCGGTGCGCTTCCGCGTCGACGGCACGCTGCGCGAGATCGTGCAGCCGAACAAGGCGCTGCACGCGGCGCTGATCTCGCGGCTGAAGATCATGGCCGAGCTCGACATCGCCGAGAAGCGCCTGCCGCAGGACGGGCGCATCTCGCTGCGCATCGGCGGCCGCGCGGTCGACGTGCGCGTGTCCACGCTGCCGTCGGCGCACGGCGAGCGCGCGGTGCTGCGCCTGCTCGACAAGGGCGAATCGAAGTTCACGCTCGAGTCGCTGGGCATGAGCGGCGACGTGCTGAGCCGGTTCCATACGCTGATCCAACAGCCGCACGGCATCGTGCTCGTGACGGGCCCCACCGGTTCGGGCAAGACGACCACGCTGTACGCGTCGCTCGGCCGCATCGACACCGCCACGACCAACGTGCTGACGGTCGAGGACCCGATCGAATACGAACTCGCCGGCATCGGGCAGACGCAGGTCAACCCGAAGATCGATCTCACGTTCGCGAAGGCGCTGCGGGCGATCCTGCGGCAGGACCCGGACGTCATCATGATCGGCGAGATCCGCGACTTCGAGACGGCGCAGATCGCGATCCAGGCGTCGCTGACCGGCCACCTCGTGCTCGCCACCTTGCACACCAACGACGCGCCGTCGGCCGTCACGCGTCTGACCGACATGGGCGTCGAACCGTTCCTGCTCAGCTCCAGCCTGCTGGGCGTGCTGGCGCAGCGGCTGGTGCGCAAGCTCTGCCCGGCGTGCAAGAAGGCCGATGGCCGCGGGCGCTACCACCCGGTCGGCTGCCCGGCCTGCGGGCAGACCGGCTACAAGGGCCGCACCGGCGTCTACGAGCTGATGGTCGCCGACGACAAGGTGCGCTCGCTGATCCACAGCCGCGCCGCCGAGTCGCAGCTCTTCGTCGCGGCCGAGCAAAGCGGCCTGCGCTCGATGCGCGAGGACGGCGAGCGGCTGGTGACCGAGGGCATCACGTCGCCGGAAGAAGTGATGCGGGTGACCCGGGAGTGATGATTCACTGAATCGCGATGCCAGCGTACAAGTTTGAAGCCATCGACGCATCCGGCAAGTCGACGACCGGCCTGCTGGAAGCCGACAACGCGCGCGCCGCGCGCGCCCAGCTGCGCGCGCAGGCGCTGGTGCCGCTGGACGTCTCGCAGATTGCGTCGGCCGGCGCCAAGGGCGAAGGCCTGCGATTCACCCGGCGGGTGTTCTCGTCGACCGGCCTCGCGGTGTGGACGCGCCAGATCGCCGGCCTTGTCGGCAGCGGGCTGCCGCTGGAGCGCGCGCTGACGGCGCTCAGCGACGAAGCCGAAGACCCGCGCCAGCGTGAACTCGTCGCGCACCTGCGCTCCGAGGTCAATGCCGGCTCGCCGTTCGCACAGGCGCTCGGCAGCGCGCGGCGCGAGTTCGACGACGTGTACCGCGGCGTCGTCGCCGCCGGCGAGCAAAGCGGCGCGCTGGGCCAGGTGCTCGAACGACTGGCCGACGACCTCGAGGAACGGCAGGCCCTGAAGGCCAAGCTGATCGGCGCCACGCTCTACCCGGCGATCGTCTCCTTGATCGCGGTGGTCATCGTGATCTTCCTCGTGACCTACGTGGTGCCGCAAGTGGCCTCGGTGTTCGCGAGCTCGAAGCGCGCGCTGCCGGCGCTGACGGTGGCGATGCTCGGGATCAGTTCCTTCCTGCGCTCCTACGGCTGGCTGCTGCTGCTCGCCCTGATCGGCGCCGGCGCGACCTTGTCGTTCATGCTGCGCAACGAGGCCTTTCGCGAGCGCTTCGACGCCGGCTGGCTCGGCCTGCCGCTGGTGGGCCGGCTTTCGCGCGGCTACAACGCGGCGCGTTTCGCCGGCACGCTGGCGATGCTCGCCGGCGCCGGCGTGCCGATCCTGAAGGCCCTGCAGGCGGCGGCCGAGACCTTGTCGAACCGGGCAATGCGGGCCGACGCGCTGGAGGCGCTGATCCAGGTGCGCGAAGGCGCCCCGCTCGCGTCGGCGCTGGCCGGCAAGAAACGCTTTCCGGGCCTGCTCGCGATGTTCTGCCGCCTCGGCGAACAGACCGGCCAGCTGCCGCGCATGCTCGACCGTGCGGCGAAGCAGTTGGCCGCCGAAGTGCAGCGCCGCGCGATGCAGTTCGCGACCATCCTCGAGCCGCTGCTGATCGTCGCGATGGGCGGCATGGTGATGCTCATCGTGCTCGCGGTGTTGCTGCCTATCATTCAGCTGAACACCTGGGTGCGGTGATTCGGCACCCTCTCCAAGGCCACGAAGGGGCCTTCGTGGCCCTTGGAGAGGGAAAATCCCAGGCACGAAATCTGCATGTCAACAAACGCCGATTCACGGCGTTTATTTCCGGTGGACGCAGGGGTTCTTCTGCTTCAATAGACCCCAGCACCGTGTTGCCTGGAGGTTTGTCATGGGTGATTCCAACGACCTGGTCCCCCTGCCGCGCAGCGGCATCCCGATCGCCCGGATGCGCCATGTCTACCGCGTCGACGAGGTCGGCCGCAAGCTGGACAAGCTGCCGCCGAAGGAACACGAGAGCCTGCGCGCCACTTACGAGCGCATGCTCGAAAAGGGTTCCGAGCGCTTCCAGGTCAAGCCCTCCGGCCTGCCGGTGATGGACCACCTCTACGACGACCTGCCCAACTTTGCCGACGTGCTCGACGACGTGCGACGCCAGCTCGCGCTGTGCGAGGACAGCCGCGACGCGCTGGAGATCGCCCCGCTGCTGCTGCTCGGCCCCCCGGGTGTCGGCAAGACCCACTTTGCACGCGAGTTGTCGTTGCTGCTGGGCACCGGCATGGGTTTCATGTCGATGAGCTCGATGACCGCCGGCTGGGTTCTGAGCGGGGCCTCCAGCCAGTGGAAAGGCGCGCGCCCCGGCAAGGTCTTCGAGACGCTGGTCGACGGCCAGTACGCGAACCCCGTGATGGTCGTCGACGAGATCGACAAGGCCGGCGGCGAACACGCCTACGATCCGCTCGGCGCCTTGTACAGCCTGCTGGAGCACGACACCGCCGGCGCCTTCACCGACGAGTTCGCCGAGGTCGCGATCGATGCGAGCCAGGTGATCTGGGTCGCCACCGCGAACGACTCACGCAGCATCCCCGACCCGATCCTCAACCGGATGAACGTCTTCGAGGTGCAGGCGCCCGACCGCGATGCGGCCCGGCACATCGCCGCCAAGCTGTACCGCAGCATCCGCGCCGACCACGACTGGGGCTCGCGCTTCGATCCCGATCCGGGCGGCGAGGTGCTCGACCGCATGAGCGAGATGGCGCCGCGCGAGATGCGCCGCGCCTGGATGACGGCATTCGGCAACGCCAAGCTCGATCGCCGCGACCAGATCCAGCCGGCCGACCTGCCGGAGACCGGCTCGCGCCGGCCGGGCATCGGGTTCGTGCAGTAAGGGCCTGTTCGGGAATAACTTGTGCATTTGGCCGCCGGTTTCGGGATGCGATGCAAGGCGCAAAGCACAGCGATACCCGAAGGTATCGCGAGCATTTGCAACGCCGCAGCGCGCCCGAAACCGGCGAGCCAAATGTGCAAGTTATTCCCGAACGGGCCCTAAGGCAATGCTGATCAAGTCCTCCGCTGGCACGCCACGTGCGTTGACTGCGGCATGAAGCAACAGACCCTCGCCATGGCCGCCGACGAGAATGCCCAATACGAGCGGTACCGCAGGCCGACCAAGCGCGACGCGTTCCTGGCGACGATGGAACAGATCGTGCCGTGGGCTGAGCTGTGCGAGGTGATCGAGCCGCACTATCCGAAGGCTGGCAACGGTCGCCGGCCGGTAGGCCTGGATCGCATGCTGCGGATGTATTTCGTGCAGCACTGGTTCAACCTGGCCGACGCGGCGTGCGAGGAAGCGTTGCTGGACAGCACGGCACTGCGGCGCTTCGTTGGCATCGACCTGGGCCGCGAGCGCGTGCCCGATGCGACGACGCTGTTGAAGTTCCGCCGTCTGCTGGAGAAGCACAAGCTGGGCGAGGCGCTGTTTGCCAAGGTGGGCGAGGCGCTGCAGGCCCGGGGCCTGAAGGTCGGCACTGGCACGATCGTGGACGCCACCATCATCGGCGCACCCAGTTCGACCAAGAACGCCGACAAAAAGCGCGACCCGGAGATGCACCAGACCCGCAAAGGCCAGCAGTGGTACTTCGGCATGAAGCTGCACATCGGTGTGGACAGCCAGACGGGGCTGGCGCACAGCGCGGTCGTCACCGCGGCCAACGTGCATGACAAGCACCCGCTGCCGCAGTTGCTGCACGGCCAGGAGGAAGAGGTCTTTGGCGACTGCGCGTACGCCTCGCAGGAGGATCTGATCCAGGCCAAGGCGCCCAATGCAACAGATCTCACGAACCAACGTGTCCGTAAAGGCAGCGTGACCGAGGAACTCGAGCGGCTGGTCAACCGAGCCAAGTCCAGAGTGCGAGCACGGGTCGAGCACGTGTTCGGTGTCGTCAAGCGCTTGTGGGGCTTCGACAAGGTCCGCTACCGCGGTCTGGCCAAGAACGCCACGCGGTCCTTCGTGGCGCTCGGGTTGGCCAACGTCTACCTTGCGCGGGGAATACTGCATGCACAGGTCCGCCCATAAAGGGCGCCAAGTGAGCCAATGGCTCACTGTGCGGCCCGCAACGGGCCAAAGCGCAGCGCAATTTGCGCTGAATTCGCTCCGTCTTGGCGAATTGCGACTCAATTCGGGAGTTGCGCGCACTGTGACCACTGGACGGCGGAATTCCGCGCCTTGTTCAGCGTAGCCCTAAGCCTCTTCAGCCGCCCCCGCCGCCGAAGTTGCGCAGTCCCTCGAGGTCGAGCACCGTGACGCCGCGCGCCTCGACGCGCAGCAGCCCGCACTCCTGCAGCGTGCGCAGCGCCACGTTGGCGCGCTGCCGCGAGACGCCGCACAGCAGCCCGATTTCCTGCTGGCGCAAGTCGACATAGGCACGCGGTTCGGGATAGAGGTCAGTGTTGAACAGCGACGCGATGCAGCGCGCCACGCGCGCATCGGGCCCGAGCAGGCGGTCGTATTCCAGCATGCCGATGAACAGGCTCAGCCGCGCGTTCATCAGGTTGTGCAGGTGGTGGTTGAACGCCAAACTGGTCTGCCGAAGCCGCTCGAACGTGGCGTGCGGCAGCAAGGCCACGCGCGACGGGCGCAGCGCCACCACGTCGTAGCGGCGCGGCTCGCGCTTGATCAGCGAACCTTCACCGAACCACCCGCCGCCGTTGATGCCGGTCAGCGTCGACACCTTGCCGTCCGGCGACGTGACCGACATCTTGAGCAGCCCGTCGACGACGCCGATCCAGTGTTCCACCGGCTGGCCCATGCGCGCGACGAACCCGCCCGCCGGCACCTGGCGCTCGCGTGCCTCGACGGTCACGCGGTCGAGCTCGGCCGGCGTCAGCGTGCGGCCCCAGACGGAGTTGCGCAGCATCTCCTCCAGCGTCGTCCGCGGCGCGGCACCGGCGCTCGACGCGAGGCTCAGGTGGCGGCGCGCCGTCATCGGATGAACCTGCCGCCGCGCCCGATCATCGTCAGCTCGACGAAGCGCGACGCGTTGCGCCCCGGCTCTAGAAAATTGAGCTGGAAGCCGCCGAGGTCCAGCCGTTTGATGTTCCACGCCGCATCGATGAAGGACTTGCGGGTGAGGTGGCGGCCCGCTCGCCGCAGCGTTTCGACGAACACCCGCGCGTTGATGTATCCCTCGAGCGCGAGGTGCGACGGCTCGATGGCGCCGGGCGTGGCGTGCCACGCCTTCAGAAAATCGCGCACCACCGGCACGACCGAGCGGTTCGGCAGCGGCACGACCTGCGACACCGCGATGCCCACGCCATCGTCGCCCAGCGCGGACAAGGTGGCGGCCGAACCCATCACCGACAGTGCATAAAGCGGCAACCCCTTGCGCTCGGCGCGAATCGCCTTCACGAAACCGACCGTCGGCTTGCCAGCCAGCCCCAGCAGCACCGCGTCCGGCGCGCTCGCCGAGATCGTCTTCGCCGCGGCCGCGGCGTCGGACGCGTCGTTCTGAATCGAGGCCGAAGCCGCCAGGCTCAGCTGGTGGCGCCGGATCGCCTTCTCGGCCGACTGCAAAACTTCCTGGCCGAACGAGTTGTTCTGGTAGGCGACCGCGATCCGCTTCAGGCCGATGGTCGCCAGGTGCTCGACCAACCGCTCCGCCTCCTCGGGATAGCTCGCACGCAGGTTCAGCACGTTGCGCATGTCGGACGGCCGCGCCGAACTCGCGCCGGTCAGCGGCGAAAAACACGGCACGTCGGTGTGGCGGATCAGCGGCAGCATGCTCTCGATGATCGGCGTTCCCATGCAGCTGAACAAGCCGAACAGTTGCGGATCTTCGAGGAAGCCCTGCACGTTCTGCAGCGCCCGCTGGACGACGTAGCCGTCGTCCTTCGCGACGAGCTCGATTCGCCGGCCGTGAACGCCGCCTTGCCCGTTGACCGCGTCGAAGCACACCTTGGAGCCGCGGTGCATTGCCTGTCCGATGTCGCCGAGCGGACCGGTGAACGCCACCGTCTGTCCGAGGCGAATCACGTCGCCAGTCTGGGCCAGCAGCCGCGGCGCGGCCAATGCCGACATCAGCGCCGCGGCACCGGCGAGCAGGCGGCGCCGGCTCAGCAGCACGTCGGGGTCACCTTGAAAGCCGAGGAGGTTGAATCGTCGGGGCATGGCAGCAACTCCTTCGCGAATGGCGGAGGGCCGGGTCGGCGCTCGTCGTCCATCTGCCGGCGATGCTAGGAATCGCGGCATGCGCGGCCTGTCATCGCGACGACAGTCGCCGCACCGTTTGCTGCGGGCTTACCCGCAATCGCGATGGACCGGAGCACGTGCCGTGACGAAAGTCGCAGCCGTCGATTTCCGTATGATCGCCCGCATGCCCATCACACTCGCCGGCCAGCTCGTCGTTGCGATCTCGTCGCGGGCCTTGTTCGACTTCGAGGAAGAAAACCGCGTGTTCGAGGCGTCGGACGACCGCGCCTACATGCGGTTGCAGCTCGAGCGGGTGGACAGCCCCGCCAAGCCCGGCGTCGCGTTTTCGCTGGTCAACAAGCTGCTCGCGTTCAACGCCGTGGACGCGCCCCGCGTCGAGGTGGTGATCCTCTCGCGCAACGATCCGGTCTCGGGCATGCGGGTGTTCCGCTCCGCGAAGCACTACGGCCTGCCGATCCAGCGCGGCGTGTTCACGCGCGGCCAATCGCCATGGCGCTACCTGCGCCCGCTGAGCGCCAACCTGTTCCTCTCGACCAACGAACCCGACGTGCGCTCCGCGCTGGCCGCGGGCGTGCCGGCGGCACGCGTCTACCCCCACTCGGCGCGCGCGTCGAGCGCCCACCCGAACGAGGTGCGCATCGCATTCGACGGCGACGCGGTGCTGTTCTCCGACGAAGCCGAGCAGGTGTTCCAGCGCGACGGGCTGGACGCGTTCCAGACGCACGAATTCGACCAGGCGCAAACGCCGCTGGCCGCCGGCCCGTTCAAACCGCTGCTGGAAGCCCTGCACCGGCTGCAGAACGCGCAGTCGGCCGAGATGCGCATCCGCACGGCGCTCGTCACCGCGCGCAGCGCACCGGCGCACGAGCGCGCGATCCGCACGCTGATGGACTGGCACATCGACGTCGACGAGGCGATGTTCCTCGGCGGCCTGCCGAAGGGCGAGTTCTTGCGTGAGTTCGAGCCGGACTTTTTCTTCGACGACCAGACGGGGCACATCGAGAACGCACTCACGCATGTGCCGGCAGGGCATGTGGCGTCGGGCGTGCGCAACGTGCTCGTGTAGCCCGGATGAAATCCGGGCTACGAGTCCGGCGGTACCAGCAGGGCGGTGCGCAGGCCCTCCAGGTCGAGCACGCGCACGCCGCCGTATTCGATGCTGATCAGCCCGCGCTGCTGCAGCACATTCAATGCCTCGTTGACACGCTGGCGCGACAGCCCCACCACGTACCCGAGCTCCTGCTGCGTGATGCGCAACAGTTGCCCGACGCCCGGGTACAGCACCGGATGGAACATCGCCGCCAACCCGCGCGCGACGCGCGAGTCGGTGTCGGTCAGCCGGTCGATCTCGCGCGCCGCGATGAACTGGCCCACCCGCTCGTTCAACTGGTTCAGCACGAAGCGATTGAACGGCAGGCTGGTGTTCAAGAGCTCGTGAAAGGTCTCGATCGGCAAGCCGGCGACGGTGCTCTTGCGCAGCGCCTGGATGTTGTAGCGGTAGGACTCGCGCTTGAGCAGCGTGCCTTCGCCGAACCACGCACCCGGCGGGATGCCGGTGAACGTGACCGGCGCACCGGCGGAGCTGTCGTTGCTCATCTTCAGCAGGCCGTCGATGACACCGAACCAGTAGGTCGGCGCCCGGCCGATGCGGCACAGCAGGTCGCCCGCTTGCGCCGTGGCCGCGCGCAATGCCGAACAGGCGTGCTCCCGCTCGGCGACGCTCAGCGCGCGCAGCCACGGCACCCCCGCGAGCTCGGCCTCCGACAGCGGCCGCGCGCGCTGCCACAGCGGTAGATGGGTCGATTGAACGCGCATCGCAGTGCGGGAAAGTCCGCTGGGTAGAGTCCCTAGGATTGTCGTTACAACGACAACATGGCGTCAAACTCTTCTTTAGCATCAGACCCCAATGAGACAGCCTGCGCGCCGATGTTGCGCAGTCCACGCTAGGAGGCCACGGTGTCGACAACCTTTCCACGGCTCTTGCTCGAACATGCCGCGAAGCGCCCGCAGGCGCCGGCCGTGCGGGAGAAGGAATACGGCATCTGGCAGACGCTCACGTGGTCGCAACTGGCCCACCTGGTGCGCGAGCTCGCCGCCGGGCTCGCGCTGGCGGGGCTGCAGCGTGGGCAGCACATCGTGGTCGTCGGCGCCAACCGGCCGCGACTGTCGGCGTCGATGATCGCGGCGCAGTCGCTCGGCGCCGTGCCGGTGCCGCTGTACCAGGACGCGGCCGGCGCCGAGTACGCCTTCCCGATCACCAACGCCGAAGTGGCGTTCGCCATCGTCGAAGACCAGGAGCAGGTCGACAAGCTGCTCGAGCTGCGCGAAACCTGCCCTCGGCTCGAACGCATCTGGTTCGACGATCCGCGCGGGATGCGCAACTACGACGAGCCGGGCCTGGCCTCGCTGGACACGCTGATCGAACGCGGCCGCGCGTTCTGCGCCGAGCAGCCCGGCTGGTTCGAGGAGCAGGTCAAGCAGACGCAGCCCGACGACGTGGCGGCGATGTTCTTCACGTCGGGCACCACGGGCAACCCGAAGGGTGTCGTGCACACGCATTTCACGTTGACTGATCGCGCGCGCGCCGGCGCGAGCTTTGACAACCTCGGCAACGACGAGGAGGTGCTGGCCTACCTGCCGCCGGCATGGATCGGGCAGAACATCTTTTCCTATGCGCAGTGGCTGGTGTGCGGCTACGTCGTGAACTGCCCGGAGTCGGCGAGCACGGTGATGATCGACCTGAAGGAGATCGGACCGACCTACTACTTCGCGCCGCCGAGCGTGTTCGAAGGCCTGCTGACCAGCGTGATGATCCGCATGGAAGACGCCGGCGCGATCAAGCGCTGGCTGTTCCACCGCTTCATGGCGGTGGCGCGGCGCGTGGGGCCGATCCGCATGGACGGCGGCACAGTGGGCTTCACCGACCGCCTGCTCTACGCGCTCGGCAACCTGTGCATCTACGGTCCGCTGCGCAACACGCTGGGCTTGTCACGGGTGCGTGTGGCCTACACGGCCGGCGAAGCGATCGGCCCGGACCTCTTCAGCTTCTACCGCGCCATCGGCGTCAACCTGAAGCAGCTCTACGGCTCGACCGAGACGGCGGTGTTCGTCTGCATGCAACCCGACAACGCGGTGCGCGCCGACACGGTGGGTGTGCCGTGTGAAGGGGTCGAGCTGCAGGTGACCGACAGCGGCGAGATCCTGATCCGCTCGCCGGGGCTGCTGAAGGGCTACTACAAGAACGATGCCGCAACTGGCGAGGTGCTGAGCCCGGAAGGCTGGTACCGCACCGGCGACGCCGGCTTCCTCGACGCGAGCGGGCAGTTGAAGATCATCGACCGCGTGAAGGACGTCGGACGGTTGCAAGGCGGGCCCTACGACGGCGCGATGTTCGCGCCGAAGTACGTCGAGAACAAGCTGAAGTTCTTCCCCTACATCAAGGAGGCGGTGGCCTTCGGGGACCGGCGCGACCGCGTCTGCGCTTTCATCAACGTCGACTTCAACGCCGTGGGCAACTGGGCCGAGCGCCACAACCTGCCTTACGCCGGCTACACCGACCTCGCGCAGAAGCCCGAGGTCTACGAACTGATCCGTGACTGCGTCGAGAAGGTCAACGCCGACCTTTCGAACGACGACAAGCTGTGCGGCAGCCAGGTCACGCGCTTTCTGGTTCTGCACAAGGAGCTCGACGCCGATGACGGCGAACTGACCCGCACGCGCAAGGTGCGGCGCGGCTACATCGGCGAGAAGTACACCGTGCTGGTGGACGCGATGTACAGCGGGAAGGAATCGCAGTACATCGAGACTCAGGTGAAGTTCGAGGACGGCCGCACCGGCATGGTGGCGGCCGACCTGAAGATCGGCGACGCGAAGACGTTTTCGCCCGTGCAGAAGGCCGCCTGACCATGACCGAACGCAGAATTGGCGACGTGATCCTGGATGTGAACAACATCTCGCTGAGCTTCGGCGGCGTGAAGGCGCTGACCGACATCAGCTTCGACGTTCGCGAGCATGAGATCCGCGCAATCATCGGCCCCAACGGCGCCGGCAAGAGCTCGATGCTCAACTGCATCAACGGCGTCTACCAGCCGCAGCAGGGATCGATCAACTTCCGCGGCCGCACCTTCAAGCACATGAACTCGCGCGAGGTCGCCGAGATGGGCGTCGCGCGCACGTTCCAGAGTCTCGCGCTGTTCAAGGGCATGAGCGTGCTCGACAACATCATGACGGGCCGCAACCTGCACATGAAGACGAACCTGCTGCTGCAGGCCATCCGCTTCGGCCCGGCCGAACGCGAGGAGATCAGGAACCGCGAGTTCGTCGAGCGCATCATCGACTTCCTCGAGATCCAGCCCTACCGCAAGACGCCGGTCGGGCGCATGCCCTACGGACTGCAAAAGCGCGTGGACCTCGGCCGCGCGCTCGCGATGGAGCCTAAGGTGCTGCTCCTCGACGAGCCGATGGCCGGCATGAACCTCGAAGAGAAGCAGGACATGTGCCGCTTCATCCTCGACGTCAACGACGAGTTCGGCACGACCATCGTGCTGATCGAGCACGACATGGGCGTCGTGATGGACATCTCCGATCGCGTGGTCGTGCTCGACTACGGCAAGAAGATCGGCGACGGCACGCCCGACGAGGTGCGCTGCAACGACGACGTGATCCGTGCCTACCTCGGCACCACGCACTGAGGGCACGACATGGGATTCTTCCTCGAGGCATTGTTCGGCGGCCTGATGGCCGGCATGCTCTATTCGCTGATCGCGCTCGGTTTCGTGCTGATCTACAAGGCGTCGGGCGTGTTCAACTTCGCGCAGGGCGCGATGGTGCTGTTCGCGGCGCTCGCGATGGCGCGCTTTTCCACCTGGATCCCCGAGTGGACCGGCATCGAGAGCAAGACGCTCGCGAACGTGATCGCCTTCGTGCTCGCGATGGCGGTGATGGTCGTCGTGGCGTGGCTGATCGAGAAGCTCGCGCTCGGTCGCCTCGTGAACCAGGAAGGCATCACGCTCTTGATGGCCACGCTGGGCATCGCCTACGTGCTCGACGGCGTCGGACAGACGATCTTCGGCTCCGACATCTACAGCATCGACGTCGGCATGCCGAAGGAGCCGATGTTTCTGATGGAAGGCGTCTTCCCGGGCGGCGTGCTGATCAACCAGGAAGACCTCGTCGCCTCGCTGGTCGCCGCGGCGCTGGTGATCGTGCTGAGCCTGTTCTTCCAGAAGACGCCCACGGGCCGCGCGCTGCGCGCGGTGGCCGACGACCATCAGGCGGCCCAGTCGATCGGCATCCCGCTCGGCCGCATCTGGGTCATCGTCTGGTCGGTGGCGGGCTTCGCGGCGCTGGTGGCCGGCATCATCTGGGGCTCCAAGCTGGGCGTGCAGTTCTCGCTGTCGCTGGTCGCGCTGAAGGCGCTGCCGGTCGTGATCCTCGGCGGGCTCACGTCGGTGCCCGGCGCGATCATCGGCGGGCTGGTGATCGGCGTCGGCGAGAAGCTGTCGGAGATCTACCTCGGGCCTTTTTTCGGCGGCGGCATCGAGATCTGGTTCGCCTACGTGCTGGCGCTGATGTTCCTGCTGGTGCGCCCGCAGGGAATGTTCGGCGAGAAGATCATCGACCGGGTCTGAGGAAGAAGAAATGCTCTACCGCGAGAACGGCCAGTTCAAGACCACCTACCGCGCCGACCAGCAGATCTTCCCGATCCTGCAGGACCGCTGGTTCCTGCTCGGCCTGCTGGCCTTCGCATTCGCCGTCGTGCCGCTGACGGCGCCGGAGTACCTGTTCCGCGCGATCCTGATCCCGTTCGTGATCCTGTCGCTGGCGGCGATCGGGTTGAACATCCTCGTCGGGTACTGCGGCCAGATTTCGCTCGGCACCGGGGCGTTCATGGCGGTCGGCGCCTACGCGGCGTTCAACTTCCATGTACGCATCGACGGCATGCCGCTGCTCGCCTCGATGCTGCTGGGCGGCCTGTGCGCCACCGGCATCGGCGTGCTGTTCGGCATTCCGTCGCTGCGCATCAAGGGCTTGTACCTCGCGGTCGCCACGCTGGCCGCACAGTTTTTCGTCGACTGGGCCTTCCTGCGCATCAAGTGGTTCACCAACGACTCGGCCTCGGGGTCGGTCAACGTGTCCAACCTGCAGGTCTTCGGCGCGCCGATCGACACGCCGGTGCAGCGCTACCTCTTTTGCCTGGCCGTCGTCACCGTGTTCGCGCTGCTGGCTAAAAACCTCGTGCGCGGCGCGATCGGCCGCGAGTGGATGGCCATGCGCGACATGGACGTGGCGGCCAGCGTGATCGGCATCCGCCCGGTCTACGCCAAGCTCACCGCGTTCGCGGTCAGCTCGTTCATCGTCGGCGTGGCCGGCGCACTGTGGGGCTTTGTGCACCTGGGTTCGTGGGAGCCGGCCGCGTTCTCGATCGACCGTTCGTTCCAGCTGCTGTTCATGGTGATCATCGGCGGGCTGGGCTCCATCATGGGAAGTTTCTTCGGCGCCGCGTTCATCGTGATGCTGCCGATCGCGCTGAACCAGGTGCCCGGCTGGCTGGGCATTCCGATCGGCACCGAGACGGCGTCGCATCTGGAGGTCATCATTTTCGGCGTGCTGATCGTTTTCTTCTTGATCGTCGAGCCGCACGGGCTGGCTCGGCTGTGGTCCATCGCCAAGGAGAAACTGCGGCTGTGGCCTTTCCCGCACTGAGTGGATTTACAACCGGCACTTCGAAGTGCCATTCACGTCTGGAGACAAACATGAAACTGAAGTCTCTCGCTCTGGCCGGGGCGATCGCCGCCGCCGGTCTCGCCAGCCTGGTGACGAACACGGCCGTCGCGCAGGCGAAGGAGCAGTTCTTCCCGGTGCTGTCGTACCGCACCGGCCCCTACGGCCCCAATGGCGCGCCGTTCGCGAACGGCTACGTCGACTACCTGAAGCTCGTGAACGCGCGCGACGGCGGCATCAACGGCGTCAAGATCACCTGGGAAGAGTGCGAGTTCGGCTACGCCACCGACCGCGGCGTCGAGTGTTACGAGCGGCTCAAGGGCAAGGGGCCGACCGGCGCCACCGCCTTCCATCCGCTGTCCACCGGCGTGACCTTCGCGCTGACCGAGAAGGTGCCCAACGACAAGATCCCGCTGGTCACGAGCGGCTACGGGCGCTCCGAGTCGGCCGACGGCGGCGTCTTCAAGTGGAACTTCCCGTTGGTGGGCACCTACTGGATCGCGGCTGACGTGCTGGTGCAGCACCTCGGCAAGAAGGAAGGCGGCCTGGACAAGCTCAAAGGCAAGAAGATCGCGCTGGTCTATCACGACAGCCCCTACGGCAAGGAGCCGATCGCGCTGCTGCAGGAGCGCGCGAAGATGCACGGGTTCGAGCTCTCGCTGCTGCCGGTCGCGCACCCGGGCGTCGAGCAGAAGGCCACCTGGCTGCAGATCCGCCAGCAGCGGCCCGACTACGTGCTGCTGTGGGGCTGGGGCGTCATGAACTCCACCGCATTGAAGGAAGCCGTCGCGACCGGCTATCCGCGCGAAAAAATGTACGGCGTGTGGTGGTCGGGCGCCGAGCCGGACGTGAAGGGTGTCGAAGAGGGCGCCAAAGGCTACAACGCGCTCGCGATGCAGCACGGCGCCGGGCGCTCGCGCGTGCATGCCGACGTCCTGAAGCACGTGCACGGAAAGGACAACGGCACCGGTCCGAAGGAGGAAGTCGGGCAGGTGCTGTACACCCGCGGTCTGATGGCGGCGATGCTGACCGTCGAAGCCGTCAAGCGCGCGCAGGAGAACTACGGCAAGGGCAAGCCGATGACCGGCGAGCAGGTCCGCTGGGGGCTGGAGAACCTCGCGCTCGACCAGAAGCGGCTCGATGGCCTGGGCTTCGCCGGCGTGATGCGCCCGGTCAGCACTTCGTGCCTGGACCACGTGGGATCGTCGTGGACCCGGATCCAGACCTGGAGCGGCTCGGCGTGGCAGTTCACGTCCGACTGGTACGAGGCCGACGAGCAGATCCTCAAGCCGATGGTCAAGGCGGCCGCCGACAAGTACGCGGCAGAGAAGAAGCTGACGCGCCGCACACCGCAGGACTGCCAGTCGGCAGGCTGATGCGGACCACCCCCTGCGGCCTTCGGCCGCCCCCTCGAGGGGGCGCCACTGGCGGACCGGCT
>DATKCI010000246.1:0-18496 GCA_035513255.1 Piscinibacter sp.
CGTCGCGCACGCTGTCGGCGATCACCGGCTGCGACGTCTCGCTGAAATTCGAGAACCTGCAGTTCACGGCCTCGTTCAAGGAACGCGGGGCGCTCAACAAGCTGGCGCAGCTGACCGACGACGAGCGCGCGCGGGGCGTGCTGGCGGTGTCGGCCGGCAACCATGCGCAGGGCGTCGCCTACCACGCACAGCGCCTGGGCATTCCTGCGACGATCGTGATGCCGCGCTTCGCGCCGGCGGTGAAGGTCGAGAACACCCGCCGCTTCGGCGCCACCGTGGTGCTGGAAGGCGACACCTTCGACGACGCGCGCGCGCTCGGCCTGCGACTCGCCGACGAGCGCGGCCTGACGCTCGTGCACCCCTACGACGACCCGGCCGTGATCGCCGGGCAGGGCACGATCGGGCTGGAGATGCTGGCCCAGCAGCCGCAGCTCGACATGCTGGTCGTTGCGATCGGCGGCGGCGGGCTGATCAGCGGCGTCGCGACCGCAGCGCGCTCGATCAACCCGCGGATCGAGGTGATCGGCGTGCAGACCGAGCGGTTTCCGGCGGTGTGGAACGCGGTGCACGGCGAGCAGACCGAATGCGCGCAGGCGACGATCGCCGATGGCATCGGGGTGAAGTTCCCCGGCACGCTCACGTTGCCGCTGATCCGGGAACGGGTCGACGACGTGCTGCTGGTCGGCGAGGACGACATCGAGCAGGCGATCCTGATGTTGCTCGAGATCGAGAAGACCGTCGTCGAAGGGGCGGGCGCCGTCGGCCTGGCGGCGCTGATCAAACACCGTGACCGCTTCGCCGGCCGCAAGGTCGGGCTGATCCTCTCCGGCGGCAACATCGAACCGCTGGTGCTGGCGGAAATCATCCAGCGCGGCATGGTGAGGTCGGGGCGGCTGGCGCGGCTGCAGGTCGACGTGCGCGATGTGCCGGGCGCGCTGGCCGACGTGGCGACGCTGCTCGGCAAGCTGGGCGCCAACATCGACGAGGTTCAGCACCAGCGGGCGTTCACGTCGCTGTCGGTCGAGCGGGCGCAGATCGAGGTCGTCGTGCACACGCGCGGGGCGGCGCACATCGACGAAATCCTGTCAGTGATGCGCTTTCACGGCTACCACGCCGAACGCATCGGCTGAGGAGTCTGCGGGGCAGACTCCTTAGCCGTTCCGGCGGACGCACCACTCCCCCAGCCCCCTCCGGGAGGGGGCTCCAGCCAGAGGGGCGAGCCGGCTGGCCAGCCGGCAAGCGCGCCGAGGCCGTATCTCATGTCAAGCAGCGCGGCGCACGCTGTCGACCATCGCGGCGACCGCCGGGGACATGTTCACCGGCACCAGCTCGAGCGCCTGCGAATGAGCGGCGCACACGCGGAACAGCTCGTCGGCAAAGCCATGGCCGATGTGCGGCACGCCGCTGAAGTCGACTTCGGCGCGCCGGAACTGGTGCAGCCGGGCCGCGACGCGGCGCGCCTGGGCGCGCGATTCGAGGCCCGCGTCGGTCGACGTGATCAGGCGCAGCGGCACGACGGTCCGATCGAAGCCGACGCCCTGGCCGTCGAGGCTGTAGGCGTGAAGCACCGACTCGAGCGTGCGTGTCGTGTCCAGCGCGATCGCCGCATAGACCGAGGTGCCGCGGCGCTTCAGCGCCCGGCCGGGCAGCCAGCCGATGTTTTCCCATTCGCGCCGCTGGAAGGCCAGCTCGTTGGCGTGCAGGTCGAACACGTCGGCCAGCTTCGAGGTGAAGAACAGGCCGCGGCCGGTGTGCCGCTCGGGCTGGCTTGTCAGCTTGCCTTTGCTGAGTTCGAGCATCGCGAGCGTGGGATCGTCGAGTGCAAAGGCTTCGTGGATCTTGTCGAACACGCCGCGGCCATCATCCGACACGAGCAACTGAACGTGCCCGGGCGTCTGCCGCAGCGACACGGTGACCGTCGTGCCTTCGCTGTGGTCGATCGCGTTGTTCACGAGCTCGCAGAACGCGTGCTGGGTCATGCGCTGCACCTGCGGCGGCAACGTGAAGCACGGCGCGAAGTCGCGCGCCCACGGGATGTCTTCCTGCAGGCCGGCCAGCGGGTAGCTCTTCGCCACCTGGCGCAGCAGGCCAGGCCGCAAACGCGGGCGGCGCGGGCTGCCTTCGCGCACCAGCCAGTTCAACCCTTCGAGACGCTGCAAGGCCTTGTTCGCGGTGCGGCGCGTCACGCCGATGCGCCGCGCCACCTCGTCGGCGAGGTCGTGCGGGTGCTGGAGCGACGCGGCGGTGATCCACAGCGTCAGTGCATTGAGTTCGAGTCGGGCCATGTCGATCCCCACGGACAGGGAGTCCAGTGTCGGACGGCAAGCGCCCGACTTGACCCGGAATAACAGGGGATTTCCGGCGCATTCGGAGGGATGGGTGCGGTCGCACCCATCGCCCGCGATGCGCTACTTCGACGGTTCCGCGGGCGCGGCGCGGCATTCCCGAGGCGCCTGGGAGGCACGGACCCCTTCACCGATGACACATTGCCAACTAATCCTGCCGTCGCCGTCGTCGCTGGGGATCAACACCAGCTCGCCTTGCAGCGTGTTGAGCGTCAACGCCATGGTCTTCAGATTCAGCGACAAGCTGGAGTCGTCAGCGAGCCGCTCGGCCAGGCCGGCCTGCTCGAGCGACTCAGGCACCGCCTTGTTCTCCAGGTAGTAGTCGGCCAGTGCCGTACGCGCAGCGGCAGTGCCCTGGTAGGCGGCCGCGAGCTTGGCTCGCTGGGTGTAGTCCTGGTAGGCGGGCAGCGCGACCGCGGCCAGAATGCCGATCACCGCGATCAGCAGGAGCGGGCCGAACGCACCGCCGAGCCGGCCGGCATACGGCACGAACAGCGCGAGCACATAGGCCAACCCATGGCGCCCGGGCATCTTCGTCTCGGAGTCCATCACCCGTGCGACGCGCTTCGTCAGCCACGGGTAGCCCGACGTGAGTTCGTGGTAGGACATCCAGAACCCGCTGCTGCGGCGCCCCTGCTGCTTGAACGCGCTGATGTCGATCGAGCGCCACCGCTTCGCGCCGGCCGCCAGCGCGGCGAGCGCACGCGCTGCGTTGTCGGGCGACGACGAGCACGCGCGGCCGTGGCGGTCGCAGGTCGACTCCTGCGCCCGTGCATACGCGGCGCCCACCAGCGGAAGCCACAGCGCAGGCCAGCGCAGCAGACGCCCGGTGATGTGCTTCATGCGGATGTGGCCGAGTTCGTGGCCGATGTAGAAGTCCACGCCGTCCGGGTGCTCCTCCATCGCATCCACCACTTCCGACAGCAGCACCACGTAGTGCCGGCCGAGGAAGCGGGTCGCGAAGGCGTTGAAGAGTCCGTCGCCGTGCAACACGTAGGCCTCGGGGCGCCGGTCCATGCCGAGCTTGCGACAGCAGGCATCGAAGCGGGCGTACAGGTCGGGGAACTGCTTGGGCGACAGCTCCACGCCGTTGCCCTTCACGTAGGAAATCAGCGCCGAATGGGCGAACAGGTAGACGATGAAGCCGATCAGCAGGTAGATCAGCGCAATGCCGAGCGTGCCCACGATGAGGGCCGTCCACAGCAGCAGGCCGATGATCAGCGTGAGGGTGCCGAGGCTGCGTTCGCGCGGGTAAACGAGAGCGTCCAAGAATGTCTCCGGTCGGTGGTCGGGCGGGAGGCCGTCTTCCGTCCGGGCGCACGCCAAGCGTGCGCATGAACCGCCGCCGCGCGACTGGCCGGCGAACGCCCTCCCGTGAATCTCGCCGTGGCGAGGCCATTGAAATGGCGTGTAAATCATACGCAGCAGCCCACGCGCGCAAGGGTTGGCTTTCCATGAGGACCGTTAAAATCTCGCGGTTACGGCGTGGTTACATGCGACAGTGATCAGCGCCCGCGAATCTCTTCAACTTCCTGGGGACCTCCATGCCACTCGTTTCCATGCGCCAGCTGCTCGACCACGCCGCACAAAACGGCTACGGCATTCCGGCCTTCAACGTGAACAACCTCGAGCAGGTGCAGGCGGTGATGTCGGCGGCCGACGAGGTCGGTGCGCCGGTCATCCTGCAGGCCAGCGCCGGTGCCCGCAAATACGCCGGCGAGGCTTTCATCAAGCACCTGATCCAGGCGGCGGTCGAGGCCTATCCGAACATCCCGCTGGTCATGCACCAGGACCACGGTCAGAACCCGGACGTCTGCCAAGGCGCGATCGACCTCGGCTTCACGTCGGTGATGATGGACGGTTCGCTGCAGGCCGACGGCAAGTCGATTGCGAGCTACGACTACAACGTCGACGTGACCAAGAAGGTCGTCGAGATGGCGCACCGGCTCGGCGTCACCGTCGAAGGCGAACTCGGCTGTCTCGGCTCGCTGGAAACCATGCGCGGCGACAAGGAAGACGGCCACGGCACCGACGCGACGATGACGATGGATCAGCTGCTGACCGACCCCGAGCAGGCGGCCGACTTCGTCAAGCGCACCCAGCTCGATGCGTTGGCGATCGCGATCGGCACCAGCCACGGCGCCTACAAGTTCAGCCGCAAGCCGACCGGCGACATCCTCGCGATCGGCCGCATCAAGGAAATCCACCGCCGCATCCCGAACACCCACCTCGTGATGCACGGCTCCAGCAGCGTGCCGCAAGACTTGCTGGCCGAGATCCGCGAATTTGGCGGCTCGATGAAGGAAACCTACGGCGTGCCGGTCAGCGAAATCCAGGAAGCGATCAAACACGGCGTGCGCAAGATCAACATCGACACCGACATCCGCCTCGCGATGACCGGCGCGATCCGCAAGTTCTTCGTGCAGAACCCGGAGAAGTTCGACCCGCGCGACTACCTGAAGCCCGCCCGCGAAGCCGCCAAGCAGATCTGCAAGCAGCGCTACCAGCAGTTCGGCTGCGAAGGCCAGGCAGGCAAGATCAAGAGCGAGCCGCTCGGCGTCATCGCGGAACGTTACGCTACGGGGGAATTGGCGCAACGTGTCGAGGGGTGATGCGACACGAACGCGGGAGTCGGCGGGTGTCGCTGCGTGCCGAATGCGCCCTTACCCCCTTTGTCGCCTCATGGACCCATGGAACCATCTTCGAGAGATATCAAAGTCGGCGTACTCGGGCACTACGGAAATCAGAATCTCGGCGACGAGGCGATCATCACGGCGACAGTTCAGCATATTGAACGGCGTCTCCCCAACGCCCAGATCATCGGCATCTCAATTTCTCCGGACGATACTGCGGCACGGTTCAATATTCCGTCGTATCCCATTCGAAACGTGAGGCGTTCGAGCGGCCCTGCCGCGAATGCTTCCGCGCCGGCCGCGGACGCTCGGGCCGCCGCAACGGGAGGCCTGTCCACGAGCGAACCTGCCTTGCTACGGATCAAGAACGCGCTCAAGCGAGTTCCTGTGCTCGCAGTCGGGATTCGATGGACCGGCCGGGTTGTTCGCATCGCGGAGTCGATCGTCCTCGAGTTGGGCTTCCTGGCCCGCTCGTACCGCTTCATCAAGGGGTGGCGACTGATCGTCGTGGCAGGGTCCAACCAATTCCTCGACAACTTCGGGGGGGCCTGGGGATTCCCCTACACGGTCCTGAAGTGGACGCTGCTTGCGAAAGCGAGTGGGGCGAAGATTGCGTTCGTGTCGGTGGGCGCGGGGCCATTGACCGGGACTCTCAGCAAACTTTTTGTCAGGTGCGCCCTGTCGTTGGCAGACTCCATCTCATACCGGGACGAGTCCTCCAAGACCATGGTCGAGGCCTGGCCGTACCGGTTCCGAGGGGCGGTTTATCCCGACCTGGCGAACAGCCTCCTCTTCCAAGGCGAGGGGCGCGCCGTCGCTGCAACCGGTACAGCGCCGAAGCCCGTTGTCGGCATCAATCCGATGCCGGTGTTTCATCAACTGTATTGGCATGAATGGGACGAGGACCGGTACCGCGGCTACGTGGCCAGGCTGCAGGAGTTCGCGACCTTTCTCCTGACGGAAGGCTATCCGCTGTTTTTCTTCCCGACACAGGCGAAGGACGAAATCGTCATTCGCGACATCCTGGCGGGGCTCGATCCTGCGCTCGCGCCTCCAGAGTCCCACGCCGCGATGGTGCGTTCGTGTCGGGAAGTGTCCGAACTGATGGCCGTTATCGAAACAGCCGACATCGTCGTGCCGACGAGGTTTCATGGCGCCGTCCTTGCGCTGCATGCGCGAAAGGCGGTTCTCGCGGTCTGCTACTACCGGAAGACGCGCGACCTGCTCATCGATCGTGGGCAAGGGGCCTACGCCGTTGACCTGCAGGATTTCGACGCGGCCGAACTGATAGAGAAGTTCAAGGCCCTGGCGGCAAACATTCGTTCCGAGCTTGCAAAGATCACAGTGAAGAACGCGGAGTACCGGGCCGCGCTCGATCGGCAATATGAAGCCGTGTTTCGCCTGGTGCGCTGACGTCTCGTCTGGACGGCTCGCCATGCGACCCAGACAAACATCGCCCGCGATGTCCTGGCGCGTGTGTCGGCGCTGACGAGGTGATGACGGGGGTAGTCGCTACAATGGTCAACGCCAAAAATACAAGTTCGTAGGGAGCGCGCCGAACACGGCGTTGACGAGAGCCGATGACAACTGCCCTCCTGAATTCGTCTATCGCCTCGCTGCCGCTGTTAGCGCGCGGCAAGGTGCGCGACAACTACGCGGTTGGCGACGATCGCATCCTGATGGTCGCGAGCGACCGCTTGTCGGCGTTCGACGTCGTGATGAGGGACCCCATCCCAGGCAAAGGTGAACTGCTGACGCAGATGGCGCTGTTCTGGTTCAAGCGACTGCAGCACGTCGTGCCGAACCACCTGACCGGCGACGACCCCGAGAGCGTCGTTCGCCCCGAGGAGCGTGCGCAGGTGCGCGGCCGCGCGATGCTGGTGAAGCGGCTGAAGCCGATGCCGGTCGAAGCTGTGGTGCGCGGCTACCTCGCCGGCAGCGGCTGGAGCGAGTACCAGCAGAGTCAGTCGGTGTGCGGCGTGCCGCTGCCGCCGGGGCTGAAGAACGCGAGCCCGCTGGCCGAGCCGATCTTCACGCCCGCCACCAAGGCCGAGATGGGCGACCACGACGAGAACATCGATTTCGCGCGCATGAGCGAGATCGTCGGCGCGGAGCTCGCGGCGAAGATTCGCGACGTCTCGATCCGGCTGTACCGCACGGCCGCCGAGATCGCGCTGCGCAAGGGCATCATCATTGCCGACACGAAGTTCGAGTTCGGACTCGACCGCGACGGCACGCTGACCTTGATGGACGAGGTGCTGACCCCCGACTCGTCGCGCTTCTGGCCGGTCGAGGGCTATGAAGCGGCGTTTCACGCAGGCCGCAATCCACCGAGCTACGACAAGCAGTTCGTGCGCGATTGGCTGGAGCAGGCCGAGGTCGACGGCAAACCCTGGGGCAAGACCCCTCCGGCACCTCCGCTGCCGGCCGACGTGATCGAGAAGACGGCGGCGAAGTACCGCGAAGCGCTGCAGCGGCTCACGGCATGAAGGCCGTCGCCAAGTCGCGTCTGCTCACGCGGCTGGACGCCGCGATCGCCAAGACACGCAATCCCGTCGAGGCCGCGTGCCTGCGGGTCGAGCGGGCGGGCTTCCTCGCCCGCCACGGCCACTTCGACAAGGCCCGCTCCGAACTCGCGGCGGTGCATGCCCAGTTCGATCCGCATCCCCAGGCCGCCGTCAGCGTCTGGCTGTGCATCGCCGAAGCCTGGGTGCTGCATTTCAGCAGCCTGAGCGCCATGGCGCGCGACAAGATGATGCGTGCGCAGGCGCTGAGTGCCGCCGCCGGCCTCACGCAGCTGCAGGCGCTGAGCGCCGCGTGGCTGGCGCACATCGCCTATTCGAACGACGACATCGAGGGCACGGTCAGCTATTTGTCGATGGCGCTCAAGCTCGCGGCCCCCGACAACCATGGCGCGCGCGCCCGCGCCTGCCTGGTAGTGGCGCTCGCTTATCACTTCGTGGAGCGGCTCGACCGTGCGCAGCCCTGGTATGCACGTGCCCGCGAGCATGCGACGACCGAGGGCGACGACACCACGCTCAGTGCGCTGAGCCACAACATGACCGGCAACCGCGTGCATCACGCGATGCAGGCCGCCGTGTTCGGCGGCGACACGCAGGGCCAAGCGCGCCGCGCACTCGCCGGCGCCGAGTCGACCCGCAATTTCGACGAGTGGATCGGCACGGTTTCGCTGGATTCCTTCGTGCCGATGCAGCGCGCCGCGATTGCGTCGGTGCAGGGCCACTACGGCCAGGCGCTGGCCTTGTATGAAAAGCACATGGCCGACGCGTTGAAGCAGGGCCTCGGCCGCTGGGCGAGCAACTATCTGGCCGACATCGCCTGGTGCCGCTGGCATCTGGGCGACATCGCCGGCGCACGACGCGATGCATCGGCCGCGGCGGCCGGCATCAGTGCCGCGATGCACATGGACGACCAGGCGGTCGCGCACGGACGCCTCGCGCTGTTGTTCAAGCTGCTCGAAGAGGATGCCGAAGCCTTCGCGCAAGGCGCCAAGGCGCGCGAATGCTGGGCCGCCCACCGCAAGTTCCAGGGCCACGTGCTGGACCTGCTCGACCAGGCGCAGCTGCGGCCCTGAAACGAATTCCGTAGCCCGGATGAAATCCGGGGCGGGCTCTTCGAGCACCGCCGCTCCCGGATTGCATCCGGACTACGACGCGAGACACACGCTCAGGCTGATCAGAACAGCGCCATGCTGAGCTTGCGCCGGTACTGGTCGACCACCGGATCGGCCGGCGCGGCGCTGACCTTGCCGGCCAGCTCGAGCGTGCCCTTGGGCGCGGCCGCTTCGGCCTTGGCCGGCGCCGGCTTGGCCATCAGCTCGAGGATCGCGACATAGGTCTTGCGGGCGAGTTCGTCGTTCCAGCCCTTGTCGCGCATCAGGATCTCCAGCAGCTCGTCCATCGCCTGCGTGAAACGCTGGGCCGCGAAGTCCCTCTGCGCGAGTTCGAAGCGCGCGTCGAAGTCGCGCTTGTTCGCCGCGATGGCCGCCGCGAGCGCTTCGGGCGAGCGCGCCGAGGGCGCTTTTTCGCAGGCCGCCAGCCAGTGTCCGCAGGCGGTCAGCCGCGGATCGAGCAACAGCTTGCCGGCCACCGGCTCGAAAGCGCGCCGCGCTTCTTCGACGCGGCCCGCGCCGAGCAGCGCGCGCAGGTAGTCGGCGCGCACCGCGTCATTGCCGGGGTTGATCGCGAGCGCCTCCTGCAGCCGCTCCAGTGCGGCTGCGGTGTCGCCCTCCGCCAGAAGCTCCTCGGCCTGCATGGCCTCTTCCTCCACGGCCACCTCTTCGGCGCTCGGCACGTGTTTGTCGAGAAACTTGCGCACCTCGCCTTCGGGCAGCGCGCCGACGAAGCCGTCCACCGGCTGCCCGCCCTTGAACAGCACGCAGAACGGGATGCTGCGCACGCCGAACATCTGCGACAGCTGGGCGGCGATCTCGGGCTGCTCGTCGGAGTTCAGCTTCGCGAGCTTGAAGCGCCCGGCGTAGGCCACCTCCAGCTTTTCCAGCACCGGGCCCAGCGCCTTGCATGGACCGCACCACGGCGCCCAGATGTCGAGCAGCACGGGCTGTTGCACCGACGAGTTGATGAGGTCGGCTTCGAAGTTCTGCAGTGAAATGTCGATCATGGAGTGGGGTGGCGCGCAGCCGGCACTCCCAGGGAGGTGAAGCCGCGCCGCCTACAATTCAAGGTTCGTCAAGCACCTGGAGCGAGCAATGAGCCCCGCCCCCGTGGTGGTGGGTGTGGTGATGGGTTCCAGCAGCGACTGGGACACCTTGCGCACCGCCACCGAGATTCTCGCCGAGTTCGCGATTCCCTTCGAAGCCCGTGTCGTCTCGGCCCACCGCATGCCCGACGACATGTTTGCTTACGCCGAAGCCGCCGCGGGCCGCGGGTTGAAGGCGATCATCGCCGGTGCGGGCGGCGCGGCCCACCTGCCGGGCATGCTGGCGGCGAAAACGACGGTGCCGGTGCTTGGCGTGCCGGTGGCGAGCCGCCATCTGCAGGGGGTCGACTCGCTGCACTCGATCGTGCAGATGCCCAAGGGGATTCCGGTTGCGACCTTCGCGATCGGCACGTCCGGCGCTGCGAACGCGGCCCTGTTCACGGTCGCGATGCTGGCCAACGAGGATGCCGGCTTGAGAAGCCGGCTCGAGGCCTATCGCGCGCGCCAAACCGATGCCGCCCGGGCAATGACCGCAGAACTGAAATGAGCCCTTTCATCGCGCCGGGAGCCACATTGGGCGTGCTGGGGGGCGGCCAGCTCGGGCGCATGTTCGTGCACGCCGCTCAGGAAATGGGCTACTCGGCGGCGGTGCTCGACCCCGATGCGTCGAGTCCGGCCGGCGAAGTCGCGCAGCACCACTTCGAAGCCGCCTACCTCGACGAACAAGGGCTCGCGCGGCTGGCGCAGCGCAGCGCCGCGGTGACGACGGAGTTCGAGAACGTGCCGGCCGCCGCGCTTGCGGCGCTGGCGGCATTGCGGCCGGTGTCGCCGGCGGCCGACGCGGTGGCGATCTGCCAGGACCGCATCGCGGAGAAGACCCATTTCGTCGCCTGCGGCGTGCCGTGCGCGCCGCATGCCGCGATCGAGACCGGCGCGCAACTCGCCGCGGTCGGCGACGACCTGCTGCCCGGCATCCTGAAGACAGCACGGCTGGGCTACGACGGCAAGGGCCAGGTGCGCGTGAAGACTCGGGCCGAGCTCGAGGCCGCATGGACGGCGCTCGACCGGTCGCCCTGCGTGCTCGAAAAGATGCTGCCGCTGGCCTACGAGGTCAGCGTGATCGTCGCGCGCGGCGCCGACGGGGAAACCGTGCATTTGCCGCTGCAGCAGAACCTGCACCGCGACGGCATCCTCGCGGTCACGCAGGTCCCGTCGCCCGATCTCACATCCGCGGTGCAGCAAGGCGCCGTCGACGCTGCCGAGCGCATCGCCGCGGCGCTGCGCTACGTGGGCGTGCTGTGCGTCGAGTTCTTCGTGCTGGCCGACGGCAGCGTCGTCGCCAACGAGATGGCGCCGCGCCCGCACAACTCGGGGCACTACAGCATCGACGCCTGCGACGTGTCGCAATTCGAGCTGCAGGTCCGCACGATGACCGGTGCGCCGCTGGTCGCTCCGCGCCTGCATTCGCCGGCGGTGATGCTGAACCTGCTCGGCGACCTGTGGTTTCGCGACGGCGATGACGCCGCCGTTGCGCCACCATGGCACGACGTGCTCGCGCTGCCCGGGGTGCACCTGCATCTCTACGGCAAGGTGAACGCGCGTCGCGGCCGCAAGATGGGCCACCTGACCGTGACGGCCGCGACGCCGGCCGAGGCACGTGCCACGGCGCTGCGCGCCGCCGCGGCGCTGGGCCTGGCGCCGTTCTGAGGCCGCTGCGGATGGTGCTCGACGGCTCGGACAGCGGCGTGATCGAGCGTGCCGCGGGCGCGCTCGCCGCCGGCGAGCTGGTCGCGTTTCCGACGGAAACCGTGTACGGCCTTGGCGCACGCGCCGACGACGACGCTGCCGTGGCAAAGATCTTCGCCGCCAAGGGCCGCCCGGCCGACCACCCGCTGATCGTGCACGTGGCTGACGCCGACGGTGCACGCGCCTTCGCGTCGCAGGTGCCGCCGGTGGCGGTGCGGCTGGTCGCCGCGTTCTGGCCGGGGCCGCTGACCATCATCGTGCCGCGCTCGGCCGGCATCGGCAGCGCGGCGGCCGGCGGGCAGGCGACGATCGGCCTGCGCTGCCCGTCGCATCCTGTCGCGCGCGCCTTGCTTCTCGCGGCGCGTCAGGCGGGCGTGGCCGGGCTGGCGGCGCCGAGCGCAAACCGGTTCGGCCGCATCAGCCCGACACGCGCCGAACACGTCACCGCCGAATTCGGCGATACGCTGATGGTGCTCGACGGCGGACCTTGCGAGGTCGGCATCGAGTCGAGCATCGTCGACTGCTCGCGCGGCCGCGCGGTCCTGCTGCGGCCTGGCGTGCTGACGCGCGCGCAGATCGAGGCCGCGGCCGGCGAGCCGCTGGAGAACGCCGACGATGCGGCGCCGCGGGCGTCCGGCACGCTGGAGGCGCACTACGCCCCGCGGGCGCGGCTGCGGCTGATGCCCGCGGACCAGCTTCACCAGGCTTTGCAAATGCTCGGCCGGCCGCCCTTCAAGCTGGCGGTATATTCGAGGCCCCTGCCGCCGGGCACGGGGTCGGGCGTGCGCCGGCGCACGATGCCCGAGCAAGCGGCCGAAGCGGCACGCGAGCTGTTTACCGTTCTGCGCGAATTCGACGACGAGGGCGCGCAGCTCATCTGGGTCGAGGAGCCGCCCGCCACCCCCGAATGGGAAGGCGTGCGGGACCGCCTTCGCCGCGCCGCGGCGTCTTGAGGCGACGGCCTTCCCTCTATTTTTTCTGTAGCTGGAGAGTTGATGATGGTCTGGGGCAAAGGATGGCAGGCTGCCGCGCGGTGTGCATTGGGGGCCGCCGCGGCCGCCATGCTGCTGGCGTCGTGCGGCGGCGGCGATCAGGTAGAGCGGTTCGTGCCGACCCGGGTCCTCGCGTTCGGCGACGAGAACAGCGTGATCGAGGGCGACGGCCGCAAGTACACGGTCAACGCGATGGTCGACCACGATGACGACGACGACACACCGCTCGTCCTCGACTGTTCCGAGTTCCCGCTGTGGACGCAGTCGCTGGCCGCCTCCTACGGGATGGTATTTCCGCAGTGCCTGGACGGCGTGACGGCCGAACAGCGCAGCCGCATCCTCGCCGAACCCGGCGCGACGGTGGCCGACGTGAAGGCGCAGATCGACGCCTTCGTCGCGGCCGGCGGCAGCTTCGGCAACAGCGACCTCGTCACGGTGCTGGCCGGCACCCACGACGTGATCGCGCAGTACGAGCGGATCGGCGTCGACGGCTACACGCAGGCCCAGGCCGTGGCAGCGGTCGAGCAGGCCGGCACCGACCTGGCGGCGCAGGTCAACCGCATGGGGCAGGCCGGCGGCAACGTGCTGATCGCGACCATTCCCGACGTCGCCTCGACACCCTACGGCAACGCCGACGCCGCCGCCGCCGCCGTGCTGTCGCAACTGAGCGAGCGCTTCAATTCGAAACTGCGTGTCGGGCTCGTCAACGACGGCCGCATGATCGGCCTGTTGCTGCTCGACGAAGCGGTCGGCAGCCTGGTGAAAAATCCGAGCAGCTTCGCGGACGTGAAGAACATGGCCTGCAACGACGCGACCGCGGCCGACGTGCGCACCTGCACGAACGAGACGATGCGGGTCACCGACGCCTCGACCGACCCCGACACCACGGCGTCGCCGTCGAACTGGTTGTGGGCCGACGCCATCCACCTGACGCCGGCGGGCCACACCATGCTCGGCAACATCGCCGTCTCGCGCGCCCGAAACAACCCGTTCTGACACGCCGTCGCACTGTCGCGTCAGCGACAGCCGGTGTTTCCCGAAGCGGGTTTCCCCGCTTCGGAGCGCCCTGCACGCCCCTCTATAGTGGCCGCCGGAAAAGCGAACGACCGTTCGCATTTGTGGCTCACGAAGGGATGTGCATGAAGATCGTCAGATCATGGGGGTTGTCGGCCGTTGCTGCGCTGTTGCTGGCTGCTTGCGGCGGCGGAGGCGACGGCGACCAGAGTCCGCGGGTCGCGTACTCGTCGCTGGTCACCTTCGGCGACAGCCTGAGCGACGTAGGGACCTACGCCACCGCCGTGCTGCAAGCAGCCACCGGCGGCGGCAAATACACAGTCAACAGCGCGTCGGCGAAGAACTGGACCGAGCTGCTCGCCGCGCAGATCGGCGTGGCGGCACCTTGTCCGGCGCAGACCGGCCTCAACGCGTCCGGCCCGCTGGCGGCGTTTGCCGAGGCGGTGCAGAACCACGACGGCTGCACGAGCTACGCGCAAGGTGGCGCGCGTGTCACCGATCCGGTCGGTCCGGGCAACGCGGCGCTGCTGAACTTTGGCGACCAAAGCGGCTTTGTCGGCCAGCTGACCGATCCGGTCGCCAACCAGATCACCCGCCACCTGCAGGCCAGCGGCGGCGCGTTCAGCGGCGACGAGCTCGTCACGGTGCTGGCCGGCGGCAATGACGTGTTCATGAACCTCGCGACGCTCGAAGCGACGGTCGAGGCCGGCGGCGACCCCACTGCCGCGGCGACCGCGGCGGTGACTGCAATGGGGCAGGCCGGCGCCGAGCTTGCCGCCTACGTGCAGACGCTGATCGTCGGCAGCGGCGCGCAGCGCGTCGTTGTCGTGAACCTGCCCGACGTGAGCCAGACGCCGCTCGGCAACTCGCTCGATGCGCAAACGCAGGGTCTGATCAACACGATGGTGACGACTTTCAACGCGCAACTGGCCGCCGGCCTGGCCGACACGCCCGAGGTGCTGCTGGTCGACGCCTATGCGCAAGGTCGCGCGCAGACGGCCAGCCCGGCGCAGTACGGCGTGAGCAACGTCACGACGCCGGCCTGCGACCTCGAGCTGCTCGCGGCGACCGTCTTCGAGAGTTCGCTCGTCTGCAGTGCCGACACGACGATCGCCGGCGACGTGTCTCGCTATCAGTACGCCGACTCGGTGCACCCGACGCCGTACGGCTACCAGCTGCTCGCACAGTACGTGACGCAGCAGATGATTCTGCAGGGCTGGCTGTGATGCAGCAGGCTCACTCGGACAACAAGAAGGAACGAACGATGGATGCGCGTCTCATGAAGCTCGCGATCGCGGCGGCGGCCTTGGCCTTCGGCGGCACCGCCACGGCGCAGTCGGCCGGCACCTGGCTGATCAAGGCCGGCGTCAACCGGATCGCGCCGCAGGTCGAGAGCGGCGACCTCTCGCCGCCCAGCCTGCCCGGCACGAAGATCGATGTCGAGAGCGCCAGCTCGGCGATTCTCACGGCGACCTACCTGGTAACCGATGCGGTCTCGCTCGAGTTCTACACCGGCTTGCCGTACGAGCACGACGTGGTGGGCGACGGCGCGATCGCCGGCGTCGGCAAGCTCGGAAGCGTCAAGCAGGTCTCGCCGACGCTCTTCGCGCAGTACCGCTTCATGCCGCCGAGTTCGGGCTTCCGGCCGTACGTGGGCCTCGGCCTGACCTACGCCCACTTCTACGACGAAGAGGGCTCGGGCACGCTGACCGCGCTGACAAATCCCGGTGGGCCGCCGACGAAGATGAGCGCGAGCTCCGCCTGGGGCCTGTCGCCGCAGATCGGCGTCTCGGTCAAGCTCGGCGAACGCTGGTACCTCGATGCGTCGGTGATCAAGACCTACATCGAGAACACCAACACGCTGTCGACCGGACAAAGCATCGACACGAAGCTCGACCCGCTGTCGACCAACGTCTCGATCGCCTACCGGTTCTGAATGCCGCCGCGCCGGCGGCGCTCGATGACGATCTTCATCGCGAGAATGCTGAGCGCGAACACCAGCGTCACGATGTTGGCGATGATCACCGGCCAGGCGCCGAGGACCGCGCCGTAGGCCAGCCACAGCACGATGCCGAGCGTGAGCACGCTGTACATCCCGAGCGAAATGCCGCTCACGTCGCGCGTGCGGAAGGTGTGCCAGACCTGCGGAATGAACGCAGAAGTCGTGAGGGTCGCGGCGGCGTAGCCGAGCCAGTCGACGGGCGTGAACGGAGTCATTCGAGGGTCCTGCGTTCGGGCCGCGCGTCGCGGGCGACCCATTCGACGAGCGCGTCGAGCGCGGGTCTTGCCGCGTTCGCGTTCGGGTGGTTGACGATGGCCACCAGCACGTAGCGGCCGCCGCTCTCGGCATGCACGAAACCCGCCACGGCGGCGACGTCGCGCAACGAGCCGGTCTTCAGGTGTGCGCGGCCGAAACCGCCGCGCGCGCGGCGCATCGTCCCGTCCATGCCGGCCAACGGCAACGACGCGACAAGCTCCGGCATCGCGGGGCTTGTCCAGGCGGCCTGCAGCACCTGGGCCAGCAGGCGCGCGCTCAGGCGCGTCTCGCGCGACAGGCCGGAGCCGTTGTCGATGACGACGTTCAGCGCCGACGCGCCGAACTGCGACAGCAGCCAATGGTGCAGCACCGCGCGCGCCGCGTCCGGCGTGCCGTCGCCGCGCTGCACGAACCCCAGCGTGAGGAACAGCTGCTGCGCCATCACGTTGTTGCTGAACTTGTTGATGTCGCGAATCAGCTCGGGAAGCGTCGGCGAGGTCAGCGCGAAGCTCGCCGGCGTCATCGGCGCGTTGCCGTCGCGCACGATGCCGGTGACGGTGCCGCCCATCTCGCGCCACAGGCCGAGCAGCATGCGTTCGTTGTAGTGCCGGGGATCGATGCTTGCGATCGGCCACTGCTGTTCGGCGCAGGCGCGCGGGTAGCTGCCGGCGAAGCGCAGGTGCGCCGGGTCGCTGAAGTCGGCCTTCAATGCGCCGCGCCAGTTCGTGCACGGCCCGTCGGACAGCGGAACGCTGGCGTCGACTTGCATGCCGGCGAGCGGCGGCTCGGCCATCACCGTGGCGACACCGCGGGTGGCATCGGGAACGAAGCCGATCAGCAGCGAGCGGAAGTTCAGCAGCAGCGCATCCGGCTGCACGTTCTGCGGGCGCAGCGGCGCGCCGTCGAAAGCCGCCGGGTCCAGTTCGGGGCCACCGAAGGCGCTGCGGTCGAGCACGATGTCGCCGCGGATGTGGCGCACGCCCAACTGCTGCACGCGGCGCAGCAGCAGCCAGACCCGCTCGAACGTGAGCTTGGGGTCGCCGCTGCCCTTGATGACGAGGTGCCCGTCGAGCACGCCGTCGCGCACGGGTCCGTCCAGCCACACCGGCGTTGTCCAGCTCCAGGTCGGGCCGAGCAGGTCGAGCGCGGCCGCGGTCGTGACGAGCTTCATCAGCGAGGCCGGGTTCACCGGTTCGTCGGCCTGCAAGGCCAGATGCGGCCGCGCCGCGCCGACCTCCTGGACGACCAGCGCCAGCGCCTCGCGCGGCACCTTCGCGGCGGCCAGCGCAGTCTCGACTTCGACCGGCAAGGCAGCGGCCACCGCCTTCGCGGGGGCCGGCAGCGAGAGCCATGCCGCCAGCGTGATCGACGCAAAAAACCATGTTCTTCCGAGCATGCAACGATCATCGCATGCACCCTCTGCACCTGACCGCGTGACCCAAGGGGCCCTAAACTTGCCGGATGACCACGCTGCTGGCCTTCGACACCGCCACCGAGCGGATGAGCATCGCGCTGGCCGCGCAGGGCCGCGTCTGGGCGCATGACGCGGCGGGCGGTGCGCAGGCGTCTGCTGCGCTGATCCCGGCCATCGTCGCGCTGCTCGCGCAGGCCGGCGTGTCGCTGCGCGAACTCGACGCGATCGCCTTTGGCCGCGGCCCCGGCGCGTTCACCGGGCTGCGCACCGCCTGCTCCGTCGCACAAGGGTTGGCCCTGGGGGCCGGCAAACCGGTGCTGCCGGTCGACACCTTGCTCGCCGTCGCCGAAGACGCCCGTATCGACACCGGCGCGCAGCACACGTGGGTGGCGATGGACGCCCGCATGAACGAGATCTACGCCGCGTGTTATGCCTTCACCGGCGTCGTTTGGACGACGCGGGTCGCGCCGTTCCTGACCACCGCCGCCGACCTCGACGCGCGCTGGCGGGACGAACCGCCCGAGGTCGTGGCCGGCAACGCCTTGGCCGCGTTCGCCGGGCAACTGCATCCCGCCCGCGCACGCTGCGTACCGGACGCGCGGCCGAACGCACGCGCGATGCTGCCGTTGGCGCAGGCGATGTGGGACCGCGGCGAGGCCGTCGACGCCGCACTGGCGCTGCCGCTGTACGTGCGCGACAAGGTCGCGCAGACGACGGCAGAACGCGAAGCGCTGCGTCTGGCCAAGGATGCCGCGGCGCCGGAGCCGGCCCGATGAACGCGGTGCTGCGCGACGAGCGTGCGCTGCTGCCGATGATGATCGGCGACCTGAAAGCCGTCGTCGCGATCGAGTCGGCGGCCTACGACTTTCCCTGGACACGCGGCAATTTCGTCGACTCGCTCGCGGCCGGCTACCTCGCCCGCGTGCTGTGCACGGCGCCGGGGCGGATCGTCGGCTACTTCGTCGCGATGAAGGGGGTCGGCGAGATGCACTTGCTGAACCTGACGGTCGCGCCGTCCGAGCAGGGGCAAGGCCATGCGCGCCACATGCTCGACGAACTGGTGGCGATGTGCCGCGTGCAGCGCGCCGAACAGCTGTGGCTGGAAGTGCGCGAGAGCAACACCCGCGCGTGCAGCCTCTATGCGCGCTACGGCTTCAAGCAGGTTGGCGTGCGCCGGGGGTACTACCCGGCACTGCACGGACGGCGCGAGGATGCGGCGGTGATGAGCCTGGATGTGGTGGGGAGCCGCGATGTGGACTGAGCGGCAGATCGCGATGCTGGAGGAGATGGGTCTGCGGCTGGCGCCGCGGCCCCATTGGGCGAAATCAGACTCCCCCCAACCCCCCTCCGAGAGGGGGGACCGCCAGGAGGCGGTCCCCTTCGGGAGAACTGACAGCTCCCCCCAACCCCCCTCC
>DATKCI010000247.1:0-9282 GCA_035513255.1 Piscinibacter sp.
CGAAGGCGACCGATCATCGTGAGCCTGTCGAACGACGTAGCCCGAGCTACGGCTGCGCTTTGCGCCTTGATTGGGCGTGTTGGGACGGGCTGCTCGGGCACGCCGGATTCATTCACACCCTCTGAGCCAAGCGGCTGCGGCGGATCCGGCTTTGCCGGTCCGCTCGCAGCGCCCCCTTGAGGGGGCGGCCGAAGGCCGTAGGGGGTGTTCATCAATCCACGCGGTGGAACTTCTCGACGAGCAAGGTCCACTCCGGCTGCCCGCCGATGCCGATCTGCATCGGCCGCGGCAGCAATGTGGTGTCGAGCCGGTAGCTGAGTTCGACGTAGTGGCCGCTGCCCGGCTGGATCTGGCTGGCCTCGGCGATCTTCCAGTCGCTCACGCGCCGCACCGCCGCGAGCGCGTCGTCGAGGCTGTCGAAGTTCTGGTTCAGTCCACCGAAGGTCACCCGGTATTTTCGCGTCAGCGGCTGGTAGGCGACGCGCCATACCTTGGAGGTCGTGTTGACTCTGCGGTCGCGCCAGTACCAGCGGTCGCGGTAGAGCTCGGCCTCGGCGACGAAGTACAGCGGCACGCCCTTTTGCAGCGCGTCTTCCACGCCGGACGGCAGATCGAAGCGCACCGTGAAACTCACATGCAGCCCGTCGGGGTTGCGCAGGATGCCGAATTCGCTGAAGTCCGGCCCGTTCGCCCGCACCGCCGCGGGCAGCAGCACGGCCACACACACCATCAGGCAAGCGGCCAACCAGCCATGCCAGCCTCGGCGCATCGCACGGGGCCGGCAGCAGCGATCCGTTTCGAGGCGGTGCACTTGCAATTCGGGGCTCAGGTTTTCTGAAGCAGGCAAAGAAAGAAGCCATCGGGCGATGCACCGAAGGGGGGCGCGCCGGCCATCGTCCCATTGTCGGGCAGCGGCAGCAGGTGGCCGGGCGCCGGAGGATGCCGGACGAGGCCCGCTTGCGCCTGGCGTTGCAAAAAAGCGTCGATCTGCGCCTGACCCTCGGCCTTGAACACCGAGCAGGTGCAGTAGAGCAGGCGTCCACCGGGTTTCAGCGTGGGCCACAAGGCGTCGAGCAGCCGCGCCTGGGTTTTCGCCAGGGCGGCGATGTCGGTGGAGCGGCGCAGCCAGCGCACGTCGGGGTGGCGGCGCACGATGCCGGAGGCGCTGCAGGGCGCGTCGAGCAGGATCGCGTCGAAGGGGCGGCCGTCCCACCAGGTGTCGGGGCGGGCGGCATCGGCAGCGACGGTCCGGGCGTGCAGCGACAGTCGTTGCAGCGTCTCACCGACGCGTTTCAGCCGCTCGGGATCGCTGTCGAGGGCCAGCACGTCGAGCTCGGCCAGCTCGAGCAGGTGGGCGGTCTTGCCGCCCGGGGCGGCGCAGGCGTCGAGCACGTGGGCGCCGGGCGGCAGCCGCCAGTCGGCCTGGGCGCCGGCCGGCGAGGCCTCGCCGATCAGCAGCGGCGCGGCGAGTTGGGCGGCGGCGTCTTGCACCGACACGTCGCCCTCGGTGAAGCCGGGCAGCCGCGTCACCGGGCAAGGCACCGCCAGCACGACGGTCTGCGCGCCGAAGGCCTGTGCCGCGATGCCGTGCCCGGCCAGGCGCTGGACGTAGGCGGCGGCGGTGCTGCGGCGGGCGTTGACGCGCAGGGTCATCGGCGGGCGCAGGTTGTCGGCGGCGAGCAGAGCCTGCCAGTCGTCGGGCCAGTCGGCGCGCAGCCGTTCGGACCACCACGCCGGGTGGTTGTGCGCAGCCACGGGATCGTGCTGCACAGCGGCCACGATCGCGTCGCGCTCGCGCAGAAAGCGCCGCAGCACGGCATTGACGAACGACGCGCCGGCCTTGTGGCGCTGGCGTGCGGCAGTGACGGCCTGGTCGACCAGCGTGTGGGCGGGATACGGCGCCTCGGCGCCCGGCCACAGCAGCGAGATCGCCGTCAGCAGCAGCGCATCGACGGGCGGCGGCGGCGCCTTCGGGGCCAGCCGCTCGCGCGCCGCATGCGCGCTGCCCAGCCAGCGCAGCGCGTGAAAACTCAGCGCCTGCGTGCCGGGCCGCGCCTCGGACGGACAGCGCGCGAGCGCATCGTTCAGCGACTGGCCGGCGCGCACGGCCTGGACGGCGTCGGCGGTGTGGGCCAGCAGGCGGGCCAGCGGCAGGGACGGGTTCGAACTGGACTTCACCGCGAGGAGTCTACGGGCTCGCGCCGGCGGACAAGTCGCGGCGCCCGAGCTGCGTTACCCTCTTCGTCCAACGATCGGGATGCCGCCATGCTGAACAAGACCGCCGACAAGATTTTCAGGAGCGAGGAAGAACTCGCCGCGATGCCCGTCTCCGAGCGCATCCGTTATCGCGTCGTCGCCACCAACTCGCGCTACCACGCCAACGACAACATCTCCGCGTTCATCGAAGACGACGAATTCGACGAGCTGAAGGCCGAGGTCGAAGCAAAGATGCAGGATGTGCTGCGCTCGCTGGTGATCGACACCGAGAGCGACCACAACACGCAAGGTACCGCGCGCCGCGTGGCGAAGATGTTCTTGACCGAGGTGTTCCGCGGCCGCTACGTGCCGGTGCCGCAAGTCACTGAATTCCCGAACATCGAGCGGCTCAACGAGCTGATGATCGTCGGCCCGATCACCGTGCGCAGCGCCTGCTCGCACCACCTGTGCCCTATCCTCGGGCAGCTGTGGATCGGCCTGCTGCCGAACGAACATTCGAACCTGATCGGCCTGTCGAAGTACGCACGCATCTGCGAATGGATCATGAGCCGGCCGCAGATCCAGGAAGAAGCGGTCACGCGGCTGGCGAACGAGCTCGAAGCGCGTGTGAAACCCGACGGGCTCGCGATCGTGATGGAAGCCGATCACCTGTGCATGCAATGGCGCGGCGTGAAAGACAACGACTCGCGCATGATGAACAGCGTGATGCGCGGCTCCTTCCTGAAGGACCCGAACCTGCGGCGCGAGTTCTTGTCGCTGCTGAATCGGGCGTAGCCGCCCGCATCCCCTCTTCCTCTCCTTTGACGAGCCGTCATCAGTTCGGGTGACGCGCGGCCGCGCGATCGCGGCCACGATCGCGCCGCGAATCGGGAGTCGGTTCGCCGCGTTGGCAAACGCGCCATTCCGTTTGCTCAGGAGAGCCCATGAACCACCCTCACTCACGCCCCGCCCTTGCGGCGACGTTCGCGGCCGTGGCCGCGTTGATGGCCGGATGCGGCGGGGGCGGCAGCGATGCTCCCCCGCCTCCCCCGCCCCCGCCCGCGGCACAGACCGTCACCATCGCCGGCGTGGCCGCCGACGGGCCGCTGCAGGGCGCCACCGCCTGCTACGACCTGAACGACAACGCCGCCTGCGACGGCGACGAGCCGACCTCCGGGGCGACCGGCGCCGACGGTGTCTTCAGCTTCGAGGTCGACGAATCGGTCGCCGGCCAGCACCGCGTGGTCGTCGTCGTTCCGGCCGATGCGATCGATGCGGACACCGGCGAATCCGTCGGCGTCGCGTTCACGATGCACTCGCCCGCCACCGGCACGACGGGCGCCCATGAGGTGTTCGTGAGCCCGCTGACGACGCTGGTGCAGGCGCGCATCGACGCCACCGGCGCGTCGCTCGCCGACGCGGTCGCGTTCATTCAGGCCCAGGCGGCTCTCGCGATCTCGCCGCTGGACGACTTCACGCAGTCCACCGACGAAGGCGCCGCGCACGCGGCCGCCGTCGCGCGGCTGCTCATCCTGACGCAGCAACAGCAGGCCGCCGCGCTCGCCGCCGTGGTCGGCGACGAGGACGTCGCCGGCGAAACGATCACGCAGGCCGACATCGATGCCCTGTTGATGGAGACGGCGCTGGAGTCCCTGCCGACCCTGTCCGCGATGGCCGCCGATCCCGCCGTCGCGAACGCGGCGCCGGCCGACCTTCAGCAAGCGCTGGAGGCCGCAGCCGACACCTTCATCGCCCAAAGCGCCGTCACCGCGCAGAGTGCGCCGCTGCTGATCGGCGTGCCGAAGTTGCCTGCAGCCGACGAACCGGCCGAGCCTGAGGCCGGCGCGTCACTTCGTGCGCTGAGCTACACGGACGCCGACAACTGGTTCTACCGTGCACTGGCATCGACCGAACAGGACAACACGCCGGACGGCGACGGCCTGATGCGCTACTACGACATTCGCTCGCAGAACGTGGCGGGCACGGTGACGACCTGGGGCTTCGGCAACAGCGCGCCGCGCGCGAACGACCCGCACTGGAACGGCAGCGCCTGGGTGGCCTGCCCGCTCGGCACGCGCAGCACCGTCGGAACGCGCGACGCCGAAGGCCGCGCCGACTACGACTACTGCGACGGCTACGAGCAGGGCGTGAGCGTGCGCACCGGCGCGAACGTCAGCGGACGCAGCATCCGAACCGTGATCGAGGAGATGGTGCGCACCTTCCCGGGCAGCGACGCGGGCGTGGCGTTCGCGAACTGGGGTCCGGTGAACCTGGACCTGCTCGGCAGCGCGAGCTTCCCCGCCGACTCGACACTGTGGTTCTACACCAACCACGCGGCGACCGGCGGACCCGCCTATGACGTTCAAGACAGCGGGATCGTCAGCGCCTATCCGGCGGCGGTCGCCTCCGGCGGCGATGCGCGGTCGACCAGCGGCCTGGCCTGCGCCGGCGACCTCACCGGGCTGTACACGCCGGTGGCGACGCTCGAGGACCTCGCCGCACGCAACCCGGGCAGCCCCTGCATCTTCGGCATGAACACGAACGCCGACGGCAGCAGCCTGGCGCAGAACGAGTGGTGGAGCAATGGCACGATCCACATGGGCAACGTGGCCGACATCAACACGCTGCCCGCAGGGACCGGCAACTACTACACGACCCACGCGATCCTGCGCATCGGCTTTGCGGCCAGCGGCAACGGCACGACCTACTACCGTTGCCTGCAGCGGCGCGACAACGGCTCGTCGCGCAACTGCAGCGTGCTCGGCACCGGCAGCTACGTCATCGAGACGCTCGGCGACGCACGCGTGATGAGCTTCACCGGCCTGCCGGCGCTGGCCGAGTCGGCGGGCTTCACGCGGGTTTTCGTCGAACGCGACGGACAGGTGCGCTACGGCTACAAGAGCCCCGTGCCGCTGGTCAGGAAGACGCTCGGGTTCAACCTCGCGGCCGCCAACGCGATCTTCGCGCAGCTCGGGCTGCCGGCGATCGTGCCGGCCCCGAGTGGCGACTGAGCCGGCCGCCGCGCGGCCCTGAACGCGAAAAGCGCCCCGCGGGGCGCTTTTCTTTCGCAACGAAGGGGAACGCTCAGGCGGTCTTGCGGCGGCGGGCCATGAACCCCACCAGGCCCAGACCGGCCAGCATCAGCGCATAGGTCTCGGGTTCCGGAATCGCCGGCGGGATCGGCACGCCGGCGATCGTGATGCCGTCGAACGCCATGCCGGTGTCGTAGGCAGTGTCCGCCCAGTTCACGACGCCGAACTCGAGCTTGAAGGTGCCGGTCTCGCCCAGCGTGTAGTTCGAGCTGACCCAACCGGTGTAGCCGCAGCCCGTGCTGTAGCAGGCACCGGAGGTGCCGCCGAGCGGCGACCAGCTCGGGCCGCCCGGGATGATGGGCACGTCGGTCGGGTTGATGGTGGCTTCCGGCGCCGGCATGCCGAAACCGGGGATCGCGAAGCCCTGGGGCGTCGTGCGCGCGGTGAACAGCAGCGCCACCTGGGAGCTGTCGCTCGCCCGGACGATGCGAGCCCAAGCGTAGTCGGCGAAGCCGGAGCCGTCGCTGGTGATGAAGTTGAAGTTGAACGCGACGTCGTCACCGGCGGCGGCTGCGAACGAGGTCGAGGTCAGCACGGAACCGTTGGTTTCGCTGCCGAAGCCGAACGGGCTCACGCCGTTCAGGCCGCCGCTCGACGAGACGTAGCCGTACTGGCTGCCGCCGCCCGGGGCGAGCGTGACGACGCCGTCGGCACCCAGCGTGCCGCAGTTGCCGACGCAGTCCCAGCCGGCCGGCATGCCGCCGGAGAAAGCTTGCGCCGAAGCCGTTTGTGCGCCCACCGCCAGCACAGCGGCGGCAGCGATCGATTGCCAATTCAACATGGATCGTTCCCTCTTGGTTTTTGGTTGGTGTGCCTTGCCGCCGGCAGACCGGAGCGCCGGGCATGCTCCTGCCGGCAGGCCCGCACTGTAGTTGCGGGAGTTCCCTGATGAGGCCCCTCATTCGCGGGGGAGGCCCGTACCCGAGGGGTGCGAGCCAGGCTGGCGTGTCTTCGCTGCGCCTCAGACGAACTCGGCGTTCAGCGATGCCAGCGCCGCGGCACCCGGGCACAGCTCGCGCTCGCCGAGCCGGTTCAGCGGCACCTGCACCGTCTTCAGGTGGTGGTGCAGGTCTTCGGCGTCGCCGTTCACGTACAGCAGGCCGGTGAGGATCTCGCCGCGGGCCTCGTGCGCGTGGATGTGGCTCATCGCCGCGAGCCGGTCACCGGGGTCGTAGCCTTCGGCGAGCTTGCGAAGGCGCAGCACGCTGCCGTCGTGCTGCGTGACCTCGATCACCTGGCCTGGCGCGTAGGCGGCGACGATCGCGTCGCGCCGCGGCATGAAGTCGAGCCGGTTCACCGCCTCGTTGTGGGCGCGCACGTAGTCGTAGCTCTTCGTGCTGCCCGGGTGGTTGTTGAAGGCCACGCAAGGGCTCACCACGTCGATGAACGCCGCGCCGCGGTGGCGCAGCGCACCCTTGATCAGCGGGACGAGCTGTTCCTTGTCGCCCGAGAAGCTGCGCGCCACGTAACTCGCGCCGAGCTGCAGCGCAAGCGACACGAGGTCGATCGGCGCATCGGTGTTGATCGCGCCCTTCTTCGACTTGCTGCCCTGGTCGGCGGTGGCCGAGAACTGGCCTTTGGTCAGGCCGTAGACACCGTTGTTCTCGACGATGTAGGTCATGTTCACGCCGCGGCGCATAGCGTGCGCGAACTGGCCGAGGCCGATCGACGCCGAGTCGCCGTCGCCGGAGACGCCGAGGTACAGCAACTCCCGGTTCGCGAGATTCGCACCGGTCAGCACCGACGGCATGCGGCCGTGCACGGTGTTGAAGCCGTGCGAGTTGCCGAGGAAGTAATCGGGCGTCTTCGACGAGCAGCCGATGCCGGACAGTTTGGCGACCTTGTGCGGCTCGATGTCGAGCTCCCAGCAGGCCTGGATCAACGCGGCGGAGATGGAGTCGTGGCCGCAGCCGGCGCACAGCGTGGAGACCTTGCCTTCGTAGTCGCGGCGGGTGAAGCCGAGCGCGTTTTTCGGCAGCGTCGGGTGATGGAGCTTGGGTTTGGCAATGTAGGTCATTGGGTAACCTCCGCGCTGCGCGCTGCGGTATTCGCCTTGGGAGCGGCCCGGCGGCTCATGCAACCAGCCCCTTCTTGATCGGCTCCACGTTCGCTCCCGGCATCCGCCTGGCGATCGCCTCGGTGATGAAGCGCGCGGTGATCGGCGTGCCGTCGAAATGCAGGATGGGCACCAGCCGCGCCGGGTCGACCTCCTGCTCGGTGACGAGCATCGTGCGCAACTGCGCGTCGCGGTTCTGCTCGATGACGAACACCGTGTCGTGCTCGGCGATGAAACGATCGACCGCGTCGCTGAACGGAAAGGCCCGCACCCGCAGCAGGTCCACGTGCAGCCCGCGCGCCTGCAGCGCATCGAAGGCCTCGCCCATTGCAGGGCTGGTCGAGCCGAAATGGATCACGCCGTGGCGCGTCGGCTTCGCGGCGCGGCGCATCACCGGCTGCGGCACGAGCTCTTTCGCCGTCTCGAACTTCTTCAGCAGCCGTTCGACGTTGTAAACGTAGTCGGGGCCGGTTTCGGAATACCGGGCATACGGGTCGCGCGTGGTGCCGCGAGTGAAGTAGGCGCCGCGCTCGGGATGCGTGCCGGGCAGCGTGCGGTACGGGATGCCGTCGCCGTCGACGTCGAGGTAGCGGCCGAAATCGCGGCCGTCGTCGAGCTCCTCGCGCGTCATCACCTTGCCGCGGTCGTAGCGGCGGGCATCGTCCCATTGCAGCGGCTCGCACAGGCGGTGGTTCATGCCGATGTCGAGGTCGGTCATCACGAAGATCGGCGTCTGCAGGCGGTCGGCGAGGTCCAGCGCGTCGGCCGCGAACTGAAAGCACTCGTGCGGGTCCTCGGGGAAAAGCAGCACGTGTTTGGTGTCGCCGTGCGACGCATAGGCGCAGCTCAGCAGGTCGGCCTGCTGCGTGCGCGTGGGCATGCCGGTGGACGGCCCGCCGCGCTGCACGTTGATGATCGTCATCGGGATCTCGGCGAAGTAGGCGAGGCCGATGAACTCGGTCATCAGCGACACGCCGGGGCCGGACGTCGCGGTGAACGCCCTTGCGCCGTTCCAGCCCGCGCCGATCACGATGCCGATCGACGCGATCTCGTCCTCGGCCTGCACGATCGCGTACCTGTTCTGCCCGGTCGACTTGTCGACGCGGAACTTGCTGCAGTACTTCTGGAACGCCTCGGCGAGCGACGACGACGGCGTGATCGGGTACCACGCGCACACGGTCGCGCCGCCATAGACGCAGCCGAGCGCGGCCGCCGCATTGCCTTCGATGAAGATGCGCTTGCCGACCGCGTCGCGGCGTTCGATGCGCAGGCTGAGCACGTCGTCGAGCACGTCGCGGCCGTGGTGCAGGCCCAGCATGAACGCGTCGAGGTTGGGCTGGATCAGCTTGGCCTTGCCCTTGTACTGCTCCCCGAGCAAGGTCGCGATCACCTCGGGCTCGATGCCCAGCAGCGCCGACAACACGCCGACGTAAACGATGTTCTTCAGCAGCTGGCGCTCGCGCGGATCGGTGTAGCGCGTCGCGCACAGCTCGGTCAGCGGCACGCCGATCAAGTGGATGTCGTCGCGGAACTTCGACGGCGGCAGCGCCTTGCTGCTGTCGTACAGCAGGTAGCCGCCGGGTTCGATCTCGGCCAGGTCACGGTCCCAGGTCTGCGGGTTCATCGCGACCATCAGGTCCACGCCCCCGCGCCGGCCGAGGTAGCCGCGTTCGTTGACGCGCACTTCGTACCAGGTCGGCAGGCCCTGGATGTTGGACGGAAAGATGTTCCGCGGGCTGACCGGCACGCCCATCCGCAGGATGGACTTGGCGAACAGGGCGTTAGCGGAGGCCGAGCCCGAGCCGTTGACGTTCGCGAACTTGATTACGAAGTCGTTGGTGCGCTTTGCGCTGTGTGCTTCTTGCGGCATGCCTGTCCCGCGTGAGTCAAATCGAGGTAGAACTTCTGCATGTCCCAGGCTCCGGTCGGACAGCGTTC
>DATKCI010000248.1:0-13756 GCA_035513255.1 Piscinibacter sp.
TCGTCAACGGTGAAAGTGCATGGTGTTGCATTCCAGGCCCTTTGCTTTGGTGACTTTCATTTGGGCCAGCAAATGAAAGTTACCCGCCCGCCGGGGCGGGACCCGGCTTGCAACACGAACAAATCAACCTGCTCGGAAGCACTCCACCAGTGGACCCCGGCTTTCGCCGGGGTGACGGGCTACTGCGGGGTGACTGCGCGGGGTGACGGCGCGGGGTGACGGCGATGGGTGACGATACGGCGTGACGATACGGGGTGACGACGCGGGGTGACGACGCGGGGTGACGACGCGGCGCGACGGCGCGGGGGTGACGGCAGGTCAGCTCATATGGCCGCGCGCCGGCATGCAGTGCCGGCAGGGCGCCGCCGGTCACACCGCGTTGAGACCGCCTTCGCTGCCGGCCGCGGCCGTCGCCAACGGTGGGTGCGTCACGATGGCCTTCAGCTCCGGGCGTGGACTGCGCAATGCGCCGACATCGGGCCGCGGGCGCCGCAGTGCCGGCGTGGCGGCGAAGGCCTGCTCGAGCGCGTGGCCCGCGGCCAGCAGCGCCGCGTCGCCGCGCAGCCGACCGATCACCTGCAGGCCGAACGGCATGCCATGCTCGTCGCGCCCGCACGGCAGCGACAGGGCCGGGTTGGTCGCGAGCGTGACGACATAGGTCAGCGCCAACCAGTGGTAGTAATTGCGCATCGCCTGGCCGTCGATGCGATCGGCATAGAGCTCGGTCCACGGGAACGGCGTCACCGGCGTCGTCGGCGCGATGATCAGGTCGAACTGCTCGAAGGCGCGCGCGAACCGGCGCGCGATGCGTGTCTGCTCCAGATGCGCCCAGGCCCGGTCGGCCAGCGTGATGGCGGCCGCCATTTCGACGTTGGCGCGCACGTTCGGCCCCAGCGTGTCCGGCTCGCGCCGGTAGGTGTCAGCGAAGGCGGCAACGAAGCTTTCGGCGCGCAGCACATCGAACCCGCGGTCGGCGTCGCCGACGTCGAGCGCCACCGGCTCGCAACATGCGACCCAGGGCCGGATCGCCTCGACGCGCTCGCGAAAGACACGCCGGATCTCTGGGTCGACGATGCACAGTCCGAAGTCCTCGGTGGTGCCGATGCGCAGCGTCGACAGATCCACCGCGGGCAGCGCCGAAAATGCCGCGGCATCGGCCGGATACGACAAGGGGTCGCGCGCGTCCAGGCCGACGCTTGCCGACATCAGCAGGGCCGTGTCCGCCACCGTTCGCGCCATCGGCCCCAGCACCGAAATCACGGACCAGCCGAGCGGCCGCGCATCGTTGGCGACGAGGCCCGGGGAAGGGCGCAGCCCGACGACGCCGCACAGCGCAGCCGGAATGCGCAGCGAGCCGCCGGTGTCCGAGCCGGTGGCCAGCGGCAGCATGTCGGTGGCGAGCGCCGCCGCCGATCCGCCGGACGATCCGCCGGCGTTCAGGCGCGGGTCGAAGGGATTGCCGGTCGCGCCCCACACCGGGTTGCGCGTGTTGGCGCCGGCGCCCATGTCCGGCACGTTCGTCTTCGCAGCGACGATGGCGCCGGCTGCGCGCAGCCGCGCCACCAGCGCGTTGTCGGCGGCCGGCACGTTGCCGCGCAGGCGCACGTTGCCGTAGGTCGTCAGCAGCCCGGCGGTGTCCTGCAGGTCCTTGATGCCGATCGGCAGGCCATGGAGCACGCCGAGTGGTTCGCCGCGCATGATCACCGCTTCGGCGTCGCGCGCGCTCGAACGGGCGCGCTCGAAGTCGGTCGCCGCGATCGCGTTGACGCCGGGATTCAGCCCCTCGATGCGGCCGATGCAGGCGTCGAGCAGCTCGACCGGCGACAGCTGCTTCGTGCCGATCAGCCGGCGCAATTCGACCGCGCTTCGTTCGGGCAATGATGGGTCGTGCGCCATCGCGGGATCACTCCACCGGCAGTTTGGCCTTGTGCACGTAGGCACGCATCAGCGGCAGCTCCTTGGCCACGCGGGTGTCGTAGGCACTGCCGGGTTCGTGCGCCACGTCGACGCCGAGCTTCTGCAGCTCGGCGCGGATTGCCGCATCGGCCAGCACGTCGGCCAGCGCGGTGACCAGGGTCTTGCGCACCGTGTCCGGCAGGCCGCGCGGCGCCACCACGACGATCCACGGCACCATCGCGTAGTCCGGGTACCCGGCCTCGGCGACGGTGGGCACGTCGGGCATCGACGTCGATCGCCGGGCCGACGTGACAGCGAGCGCCTTGACCTTGCCGGCCTGCAGCATCGGCAGTGCGGCCACGTTGGTGTCGAAAGTGAGCTGCACCTGGCCGCCGATCAGGTCGGTCATGGCCGGCGCACTGCCTTTGTACGGCACGTGCAGGATGTCGCTGCCGGTCATCACCTTGAACATCTCTCCGGCGAAGTGAGACGAGGTGCCGTTGCCGAAGGAGCCATAGGCGAGCGTGCCCGGCTTCTTCTCGGCCAGTGCCACGAGTTCCTTGACCGAGTTGGCCGGCAGTGCCGTGTTGGCGAGCAACACGAGCGGCGAGGTGCCGATGACGCCCACACCCTCGAAGCTCTTCTGTGCGTCGTACGGCAGCTTGAGCTTGAGCGCCGGATTGATCGTGAAGGTGGTGTTCGAGCTGATCAGCAGCGTGTGGCCGTCGGGCGCCGACTGGGCTACCGCACCCGCGCCAATCGCGGTGCCGGCGCCGGCCTTGTTGTCGACGATCACGTTCTGCTGCAGCTGCCGCGTCAGACCCTTGGCAAGAATGCGCGCCACGGTGTCCGTGGCCCCGCCCGGCGGATAGGGGACCACCAGCGTGACCGGCTTGTCCGGCCAGGCCGCCATCGCGGACGCCGAAGCGACCAGCGCAGTGAGCATCATTCCGATCGAACGCAGTGTCATGGCATGGGTCCTTCGTGTCAGCGTAAACGGGTGGGGGACACGGCCGCAGCGTCGACGCCGTGACCAGCGAGGTCGTCCGGCAACGGCCGGCCGAGCAACTGCGAGGCGGCGAGCGCCGATGCGCCCGCGGCGCTCTGGATGCCGTAGCCGCCCTGGGCCGCGAGCCAGAAGAAGCCGGGGCAGCGGTCGTCGAAGCCGATCACCAGCTCGCCGTCGGCCACGAACGAGCGCAGGCCGGCCCACGTGCTGGTGGGGCGACGAATGCTCAGTGTCGTCACCGATTCGATCTGATGGATGCCCATCGCCACGTCCAATTCCTCAGGCACCACGTCGTGCGGCACCGTCGGGTCGGCGTTGGCCGGCGAGCCGAGCAGCTGGCCGGCGTCGGGCTTGAAGTAATAGCTCTCGTCGACGCCGACGACGGCGGGCCAGCGCGTCACGTCGACGCCCTCGGGGGCCGGGAAGGTGAAGGCGCTGCGCCGATGCGGCACCAGGCCGATGGGCCCGGCGCCGAAAAGCGCGGCCAGCTCGTCGGCCCATGCGCCGGCCGCATTGACGACGACGCCGGCGCGCAAGGGCTCGCCGTCGGCGACATGCAGTTCCCAGGCGTCACCGGCACGCCGTGCGCGCTGCAGTGGCGCGCCGGCGAGCAGCACGCCGCCTTGACCGCGAAACGCGCGCAGAAAGCCTTGGTGCAGCGCATGCACGTCGATGTCCTGCGCATCGGCTTCGAACAGCGCGGCGTGCACCGCCTCGGGCCGCAGGCAGGGCACACGCGCGAGCGTGTCGCCGGCCGACAGGCGCTCGACGCCGGTACCGCCCTGGCTCAGCTCGGTGTGCATCGCGTGCAGGAGCGCCTCCTGGCCGTGCGTCGCCAGGTACAGCACGCCCCGCGGCGCCAGCAGGCGCTCGCCGGTGAAGCCCGCCGGCGGCTGTTCGTAGAACGCGCGGCTGGCGCGCGTCAGCGCACGCACGGCCGGTGGGCCGTAGCTCTCCATGAACATCGCCGCGGAGCGGCCGGTCGAGTGATAGCCCGGCTGCGTTTCGCGCTCCAGCAGCGCGACGCGGCGCTCGCCCGCGAGCCGGTATGCCAGCGACGCACCGGCGATGCCAGCCCCGATCACGGCGACGTCGAATTCTCTCATACGAGAATTCTCGCATGAGAGAATCGTGCCGGCAAACACAACCCATTCCTGTGCAGGGGACAAGCATGGCCACCCGTCGATCCAGCGCCAGAACGAGCCGCGCCGCAGCCGCGCCCGACCGCCTGCGCATGGGCGAGCACCTGCGCACCCTCCGCAAGGCGCATCGGATGACCTTGAAGACGCTGTCGGAACGCTCGGGTGTCGCGCTGTCCACGCTGTCGAAGATGGAGCTCGGCCAGATTTCGGTGAGCTATGAGAAATTTGCCGCGGTGGCGCGCGCGCTGCAGGTCGACATCGCGCAACTCTTCGATGCGCGTGCACACCGCCTGCCGGCGCGTGCGCCCACCGTGGTGCGCTCGACGCTGGCCGATGCGCCGAGCTACGACACCGACCACTACGACTACCGCATGCTGGCCACCGAATACCCGGGGCGGCGCATGACGCCGATGCACGGACGCATCGAAGCGCGTGCGCTGAGCGAGTTCAGCGACTTCGTCCGCCACCCGGGACAGGAGTTCATCATGGTGCTGGCGGGGCACGTACGCATCCAGTTCGAAACCGGCGAGGCGGTCGAACTGAAGCGCCACGAGTCTGCGTACTTCGACAGCGGCATCGGCCATGTCTACCTGTCGCTCGGCAAGGGCGATGCGCAGGTGCTGGTCGTGATGAGCGAGCGCGACGTGGTGGTCGACATGCCGAATGCTCAAGGCCCGCGGAGACGCCAGCGCGCCGTGTAGGCTCAGGCCTCGGCGCGGAAACCGGGTTTGCGCCACACCTCTTGACGAATTCAGGAGACCTCTGATGACACACCCTTCGACGGCGCGCCCAAGCCTGCGGCGCGCACTTCTGGCTGCTTTGGCGCTGTCCGCGGCGCTGCCATGGGCCGCCTTCGCGCAGGGCCGCTATCCGGAGCGACCGATCACGCTGATCGTTCCCTTTGCGCCCGGCGGCATCGCCGACGTCACCGCACGTGCGGTCGCGGAGTCCATGGCCAAGACCCTCGGCCAGCCGGTGGTGGTGGACAACCGCCCCAGTGCCGGCAGCATCGTCGCCTCGCAGGCGGTCGCCGGCGCGAAGCCCGATGGGCACACGCTCTTGCTGATGACCAACAGCAATGCCGTCAGCGTGGGGCTGTTCAAGAAACTGCCGTACGACACGGTCAAGGACCTCGTGCCGGTGTCCACCCTCGGCTACTTCGATCTCGGGGTGTTCGTCAGCGGCGGTTCGCGCTTCGCGTCGCTGCGCGACGTGCTGCAGTACGCGAAGGAGCACCCCGGTCGGCTCAATGTCGGCACGATCGCGGTCGGCAGCACACAGCATCTCGCCGGCCGGCTCTTCCAGTCCGTGGCCGGCATCGACATGCTGGCGGTGCCTTACAAAGGCTCGCCCGCGGTGCTGGTCGCGCTGCGCAGCGGCGAGATCGACGTGGCACTGGAGATCGTGGGTCCGATGGTGCCGCAGGTGACATCCGGTGCCGTCCGGCTGCTGGCCGTGACCGGTGACCGGCCGAACCCGGCACTGCCTTCCGCGCCGACGGTGCATCAGGCCGGCCTGCCCGGCTACAACGTCGCGTCCTGGAACGCCATCGCCGCGCCGGCCGGCACGCCGGCGCCGGTGGTGGAGCGCCTCAACCAGGCAGTGCGTGAGGCGCTTGCATCGCCGTCCGTGCGCTCCAGGCTCGAGCCGTTGGGTGTGCGGCTTCAGCCGAGTACGCCGGCCGAGGCGCAGGCCCTCGTCGTGAACGAAATCAAGCGATGGGGCGACGTGATCCGGGCCGCGAAGATCGAGCCGCAGTGAGCGGGTGTTGAGCCGCGCCGGGTGCGCTCGGGCGCGCCTCGGGCGAAACGGCAGGGTCGGTGATTCGCATCATCGTTTGTTGAATGACGCCGTCACGGCCTTGTTGCCGTCCATCGTCACGGTGCACGTCGTGCGCCCTTGAAGAGATAGGGCGGCGAAAGGGCCTCGGGAGTGAGGTAGCCGTCTCCACCGGTGCTGAGCACGCGCCCGTCGGGCAGCAGGAGGGCCGCGGAGTGGTAGAGCCGCGGCACCGTCGCGCTCGCCAGCGTCTTCCAGGTCTCGGTCGCGGGATCCCACAGCTCCGCAGGGGAGACGGGGGTAGCGATCAGAGCATTCAGGTCCTGGAGCCCGCCAACAGGCGTCCAGAGGCAGGCACGGCTCCCGACGCTGCTGGTCGACGTCCCGACGATGTGGCCGGCATTGTTGATCGCGAGCGCCTGGCTCATGTCGCCGCCCGGAAGCGCGCCCAGATCGACCACCACGCCGCCCGAGGTCCACAGCGTCGCCCGGCGCGCGCCGGCCGCGTCCGCCGAATCCCCCACGATGTCGCCACCGGCGTTCACGGCAACTGCCTCGCCCGTCGCACGGCCGGGCAGGGCCCCGATATGCAGCGCGAGGCCGCCGCGCGGCCACACCACGGCGCGCGGACCGGCTCCGCTGTCCGCCACGCCGACGACGTCGCCGCGGTCGTTGAGCGCCCGTGCTCGACTGGCCACGCCGGAAACACCGGGCAACACGGTGATCGCGCCGGTCGCCGTCCACACGACGCCGCGATCGCCGATGGGCCCGCTCGAAACCCCGGCCGACTCGTTGTGATTGTTGACACCGAATGCGGTGCTCGCCGTATCGCCGGCCAGAGGTGTCAGTTCCCGCACGGCCCCGGTCTGCGTCCTCAGGAACGCGCGGGCCGAGGTCGCCGTGTTCGAACCGCCGACAGCGACGCCGAGATCATTGATGCTGAAGACGACCGTGTAGTCGCTGTCCGGCAGGCCATCGACAGCCTGCAAGCCCGCTCGCCTGAAGACAAGGCCACGGTGTGCACCCTCGACACGGCCTCCGCCGACGGCTGTGCCGGCGGAATTCATACCGCGGACGACGACCGTCGCCCCTTCGTCGAGCGTGGCGAGGTCGCGGATGGTGTATGTGATGGCCGACGCCGGGCCTCCGACGAGGCACAGGGCCAGAGCGAAAAGGGGTGGCGATCGACTTCCACGGAAGGCGTGCGCCGAAAGGGAGGCAGTCACTACTCATGCTCGCCCTCCAACCCGGACGAGGCAACCGCCAATCGCGCAGCAGACGGGCTTGCGCATGTCGTCGCGAGGAGGCACGAAACCCTCGCCCCATTCCCGATCACCGAGCCCGCCGATCACCAGGCCGGCCCCTTTCAGCTTCTCAGGCGAGCCGACCCCCGGCAAGGCTGCGAACCAGGGGGCCGCCCCTGCCGCCCCACCCGACTCGTGTGTACCTTTGGCCGACGGCTTGCAGAACCTTCTACGGGGCGAACCGGCGCCGCTGCGGTTCGTCGTCGCGCTGCGTCAGTGGTGGGCGGTTTGCGAATGGGCGCCGCCCGGCGCGGAGATTTCTGCGATCGCCTGGCCCGTCTGCTCGGCATCCTCGCGCCGCGCCAGGTCGCTGATCGAGATGATGCCGACCAGGCGCTTGTCGCGGTTCAGCACCGGCAGCCGGCGCACCTTGATGTCGCCCATGTGGTGCAACGCATCGTCGAGTTCTTCATCGTCGAAGCAGTACATCACTTCCTGCGACATCACCTCCCGGATCGTGGTGTCCGGGCCAAGCCCCTGGGCCACGGCCCGAACCGCGATGTCGCGGTCGGTGACCACGCCCACCAGCCGGTCGTTCTCGCCGACCGGCAGGGCGCCGATGTCCTGGGCCGCCATCACCTGGGCGGCTTCACGAATGCTGCTGTCGGGGTTCGCCAGGCAGACATCGCCTGTCATTGCATCGCGCACTTTCATGGGGAACCTCCTTGCCACAGTGGAAGAAATGGCCGGCTGCGGAGGTCGCCGCCTAGGCGCGGTCCGAAGCCGGCCTCCCTTGAAATTCGGCAGCACGTGGCGTGCCTACTCGGGGCTATTTCTTCGCACGCGACGCGGCCAGCGCCGTTTGCGTTTCCTGCCACAGGTCGCCTCCGACGTGGGCGGCGACGTTCGCGTTGATCCGCTCGAGCTTCTGCCGCATGCGCGCCACTTCGGCCGGCGGAACTTCGTTGACCTGCATGCCCTTGGTCTTCAGGTCGGCCAGTGCGCGCCCGGCCTCCTCGCGCGTGTCCTTGCGCTCGAAGTCGCGTGAGGCGCGGGCGGCGTCGAGCAGCACCTTTTGCTCGGCCTTCGACAGCTGATCCCACCATTTCTTGCTGACCAGCACGATCCACGGGCTGTAGACGTGGTTGGTGATGCTCAGGTACTTCTGCACCTCGTAGAACTTGCTCGACAGGATGGTGTTGAACGGGTTTTCCTGGCCGTCGACCGTCTTCGTCTCCAGCGCGCTGAACAGCTCGGAGAAGGGCAGGGGGATCGCGTTCGCGCCGAGCAGCTTGAAGCTGTCGAGGTACACGTCGTTCTGCATCACGCGCAGCTTCACGCCGTCCATGTCCTCGGCCTTGGCGATCGGGCGCTTGCTGTTGGTCAGGTTGCGAAAGCCGTTTTCCCAGTAGACGAGGCCGACCAGCCCCTTGTCCTGGAGCTTGTCCATCACCTTCTGGCCGATCGGCCCGTCGAGGATCGCGTCGGCTTCGGCGGCGTCGTCGAACAGGAACGGCGTGTCCCACAACGCCATCTCCTTCGTGATGCCGACCAGCGTGGCGGTGGAGCCGACCATCATCTCCTGCGCGCCGCCGATCAGCGCCTGCTGCATTTGCACGTCGGGGCCGAGGGCGGCGGCGCCGATCGCGCGCACCCGCATCTTGCCGGCCGATGCCTTCTGGACCTGCTCGGCAAACACCTTGACGGCCCGGCCCTGGTTGCTCTGTTCGTTCAGGCCGTAGCCGAAGCGGATCAGGCGCGGCTTGATGTCCTGCGCGAGGGCGGCGAACGGGGCGGCGAAGGCGGCGGCCGCGGCGGCGGCGATCAAGGTGCGGCGAACGATGGACATGGATGTCTCCTTGTGTGGATGGGACGGGAAGTTAGGGCCCTTAGCGCAGCCAGGCCACCGGCGCGGTGACGATCTGCGGAAAGAGCACGAACAGGAACAGGATCAGCGTGTAGGTGAGCAGGAACGGGTTCACGCCCTTGATCACCTGGTGCAGCGAGAGACGGCCCACGCCGGCCACGACGTTGAGCACGGTGCCCACCGGCGGCGTGATCAGTCCGATCGCGCCGTTCAGCACGAACATCAGGCCGAAGTACACCGGGTCGATGCCGGCCTTGGCGGCGATCGGCAGCATCACCGGCGCGAAGATCAGGATCGTCGGCGTCAGGTCGAGCGCCGTGCCGACGAGCACCAGCACCACCATCATCACGAGCATCAGCATGCGCGGGTGTTCGATCAGCGGCCCGAGCCAGCCGGTCAACACGCCGGGCAGGTCGGCCAGCGTGATCATGTAGCTCGCCACCTGCGCGCCGGCGCACAGGAACATCACGATCGCGGTGGTCTTGGCCGCCCGCACCAGCACGCCTTCGAGCGCGGCGAACTTCATCTCGCGGTGCACGAACAGCGCGATCACCAGCGCATAGAAGGCGGCGACCACGGCGGCCTCCGTGGGCGTGAAGACGCCGGTCTTCATGCCGCCGATGATGATCACCGGCATCAAGAGCGCCCAGAACGCGCTGCCGGTCGCGCGCAGCCGCGTGGCCATCGGCAGCGGCTCGCCGCGCGGCAGCTCGATGCGCCGCAGCACCCACTTCCACGCGACGATGAGCCCGGCGCCCATGATCAGCCCGGGCACGATACCGGAGATGAACAGTGCCGAGATCGACGTGTTGGTCGTCACGCCGTAGATCACGAACGGCATCGACGGCGGAATGATCGGCGCGATAATGCCGCCCGACGCGAGCAGCCCGGCCGAGGTGGGCAGCGGGTAGCCCTCGCGGCGCATCATCGGCAGCAGGATGGTCGCAAGCGCCGCGGTGTCGGCCAGCGCCGAGCCGCTCATGCTGGCCATCAGCACGGCGGCGCCGATCGCCACGTAGCCGAGGCCGCCGCGGATGTGGCCGACCCAGGCCTGCGCCATCGCGATGATGCGGCGGCTGATGCCGCCCGAGTTCATCAGCTCGCCGGCGAGGATGAAGAAGGGCACCGCGAGCAGCGGAAAGCTGTCGACGCCGGCCACCAGGTTCTGTGCGAGCAGCTGCGTGTCCCAGAAGCCGAGCACCCAGGCCATGCCGGCGCCGGTGAGCACGAGCGCGAGCGCCATGTTCATGCCGATGCCGATCAGCACGAGCATGCCGAGCGTGAAGACGATGAAGGCTTGCGACTCGGGAGTCATATGACAGCCTTCGCGCTGCGCGCTACGGTATTCGCCCCTTCGACAGGGCTCAGGACAGGCTTGGGAGCGGCCCGGCGGCTCATCGTTTCACTCCACCTCGGCGCCGTGGCCGAGGTCCAGCGGCGCGCGGCGCAGCAGCTCCAGCGTGGCCATCAGCGCGATCGCGCACGACGAGAGGAGGGCCGGCAGCGGCAGCAGCGCGGTCGGATAGCGCAGCACGACGGAGTGGCTGCCCATCCCGACGATCACTTGCTGCCAGGCACCCCAGGCGACGAGCACCGCGGCGAGGATCACGAGCCCGCGGATCAGGATCGTCATCGCGAGCAAGGCGCGCGGCTTGTTCTTCAGCAGCCCGACGAGGCTCGTGAACGCCATGTGCTCGCCGGTCGGGTAGGCGGCAGTGCCGCCGATGAACACCATCCAGACGAACAGCAGGCGCGACAGTTCCTCGCTCGCCGCGACGCCGCTGCCGAATCCGTAGCGCAGCACGACGTTGACGAAGACGGCCACCGCCATCACGCCCAGGCACGCGGCCATTGCCAGGTGAACCGGCCGCTGCCAGCGCGACGCTGCGGTTTCGGTATTCAAGCAGCCTCCTCGGTGCGCAGCCACGCGGCGACTGCGCCGCGCAGAGAATCGATGGATGCGCTCGCGTCCAGCCGCAGCACGCGCGCTTCGCCGCTCGGGTCCTCGAGTGCGGCAAACTGGCTGTCCACAAGGGCAGGAGAGAAGAAGTGCGATCCACGCGCGGCCACGCGGGCGAGGGCGAGCTCGCGATCGATCTGCAAGAAGACGAAGCCGAGTCCGGGCGCCGCGGCGCGCAGCCGGTCGCGGTAAGCGCGCTTGAGCGCCGAGCACGTCAGCACCGCCCCCTGCGGCCGCACCTGCAGCTGCGCCGCGAGCATCGCCAGCCAGGTCGCGCGATCGGCATCGGTCAGCGCGATTCCGCGGCTCATCTTCGCGAGGTTGTCGGCACCGTGAAACTCGTCGCCTTCGATCAGGATCCAGCCGAGATCGGCAGCCACGGCCTGCCCGACGCTGGACTTTCCGCAACCGGCCACACCCATGATCACCAACGAATTCTGCATTTGTGGATAGCGCTATCCCAAGCGGTGAAAAAGAATCGACAGTCGATCTGCAACCTGCGAATGCCGAGGAAAATCGGCCTGATCAGGGTCTGTCCGGTGCAGAACGGTGTCGGATAGCGCTATCCTAGAGCTTGTCTGGGCCGATTGAATACGGGATTTCCCTAGATGACGACAACTCCCGCCTCTCGCGGACGCGCCACCGGTCGCGTCACGCTGGCCGACGTGGCGCACGCGGCCGGCGTCAGCCCCATCACGGTGTCGCGCGCGTTGCGCGGCGAACGCGCGGTGGCGCCCGATCTGGTCGCCCGTGTGCAGGCCGCCGCCACGCGACTGGGCTATGTGCCGGACCCGGCGGCGCGCGCGCTGGCGTCGCGCTCCGGATCGCACGTGGCGGTGCTGATCCCGCTGCTGTCCAACGCGCTGTTCGTCGACCTGATCGAAGCCGTGCAGCGTGTGATCCGCCCGGCCGGATACCAGACGCTGATCGGCATCACGCACTACAGCGACAGCGAAGAGGAGCAGCTGCTGCGCGAGCAGTTGCCGCATCGGCCCGCCGGCCTCATCGTCACCGGCCTCGGGCAAAACGCCAACACCCGCGCACTGATTGCGCAGAGCGGCATTCCGTGCGTGCATGTGATGGAGACGGCATCGGACGAGACCGTCCATTCGGTGGGTTTCTCGCAAAGCGACGCCGCCGCCGCGCTGACGCGCCACCTGCTGGCGCGCGGGCGGCGGCGCATCGCGTTCGCCGCGGCGCAGCTGGATCCGCGCACGATGCATCGGCTCGAGGGCTGGCGCGCGGCAATGACCGAGGCCGGACTGCATGACCCGACCCTCGAATGGCTGAACGCCGCGCCGTCGTCGCTTGCGCTCGGCGGCACGATGTTCGAACAGATCGTCAGCGTGAAGCCGGCGATCGACGCCGTGTTCTTCAACAACGACGACCTCGCCCAGGGCGCGCTGCTGGCCGCGTTGCGCCTGCGGATTGCCGTTCCGAAGCGGATCGCCGTCGTCGGATTCAACGACCTGACCGGCAGCGACCAGATGATTCCGCCGCTGACCACGGTGCGCACGCCGCGAGCCGAAATCGGCGAGGGCGCGGCACGGATGCTCTTGTCGCTGGTGCACGGCGAGCGGCCGCCGGCGAGCTGCGTCGACGTGGGCTTCGAGCTCGTCGTGCGGGGCAGTTCGTGAGCGGGGTTCAGGCGGCGTGTGCCTGAGCACCGGCCACGGCCGCTTGCAGCAGCACTTCCTCGCTGGCCTGCGCGCGATCGAAACGCCCGGCGATGCGGCCGCTGTTCATCACGATGATGCGGTCGCTGAGCCCCAGCACCTCGGGCAGCTCGGACGACACGATGACCACCGCCGCGCCTCGTTCGTCGGCGAGCTTGGCGAGCAGCAGATAGATCTCGCCTTTGGCGCCCACGTCCACGCCGCGCGTCGGCTCGTCGATCAGCAGGATCGAGCAGTTGGCGTTGAGGCTGCGCGCCAGCACGCACTTCTGCTGGTTGCCGCCGCTCAGTTCCCGGATCGGGGCATCGATGCCCGGCGCGCGGATGCCCAGCTGGCGCACGAGGCCGGTCACGACCTCGTGTTCGCGCTGCTCGCTGATCACGCCGCGCCGGCGCACCGCGTCGAGCCGGGCAATCGTCACGTTGAAGGCCAGGCTCTGCGGCAGAAAGCAGCCTTCGGTCTTGCGGTCCTCCGGCAGCAGCACGATGCCGGCGGCGATCGCTGCGCGTGGGCCGGCCGGCTTCCACGGCCGCCCGCGCAGCACACACGAGACGAAGGTCGCCGGGTCGGCGCCGACCAGCGCGCGCAGCAGTTCGGTTCGCCCCGAACCCGCCATGCCGCAGATGCCGAGGATCTCGCCGGCGCGGACCGTGAGGTCGATGTCGTGCAGCACCCCGCGGCGGCGCAGGCCGCGCACCGACAAGACCTCCGCGCCGGGCCGGCGAACCCGTGGCGGATAGATGTCGGCGAGGCGCCGGCCCACCATCATCCCGATGAGGCCCGGCGGATCGACCATGCCGACCTCGCGCGTGCCGACTTCCATGCCATCGCGCAGCACGGTGACGCGGTCGCAGATCGTGAACACCTCCTGCAGCCGGTGCGAGATGTAGATGAAGCTCACACCCTCGCTCGCGAGCCGGCGCACGACGGCGAACAGTTTTTCCAGCTCCGCGCCGCCGAGCACGGCCGAGGGTTCGTCGAGGATCACGAGCCGCGCGTTGCGCGACAGCGCGCGCGCGATCTCCACCATCTGGCGCTGCGCGACACTCAAGCGTTCGAGCCGGGCGAGCGGATCGACGTTGAAGCCGAGCCGCGCCATCACGGCCAGGCATCCGTCGCGCGCCGCGCGCCAGTCGATCCAGCCGGCGCCGCGGCGCGGCAGGCGCCCGAGGAACAGGTTCTC
>DATKCI010000249.1:0-14609 GCA_035513255.1 Piscinibacter sp.
GCCCGCAGGATGGTGGCGCGCGGCCGCGGCACGATCCTTTTCACCGGCGCGACGGCGGGGATCCGCGGCTCCGCCAACTTCGCGGCATTCGCTGGCGCCAAGCATGCTCTGCGCGCGCTCGCGCAGAGCATGGCGCGCGAGCTCGGCCCCAAGGGCATCCACGTTGCGCATGTCGTGGTCGATGGCGCGATCGACACGGAATTCATTCGCACGCAATTCCCCGAGCGCTACGCGCTGAAGGACCAGGACGGCATCCTGAACCCCGACCACATCGCAGAGAACTACTGGTACCTGCACACCCAGCCGCGTGATGCGTGGACCTTCGAGATGGACCTGCGCCCCTACATGGAAACCTGGTGAGAGAAAGAAGGCAATGAAGACACGCATCACTGAACTTTTCGGCATCCGTCACCCCATCATCCAGGGCGGCATGCACTTCGTCGGCTTCGCGGAACTCGCGGCGGCCGTGGCCAATGCCGGCGGCCTCGGGCTGATCACCGGACTCACCCAGAAGACGCCGGAGTTGCTGGCCAAGGAGATCCGCCGCTGCCGCGAAATGACGGACCAGCCGTTCGGGGTGAACCTCACGTTCCTTCCCACGCTTGCGTCGCCGCCGTATCCCGAATACATCGCCGCCATCGCCGAGGGTGGCGTGCGCATCGTGGAGACAGCCGGACGCAGCCCCGAGGCCTACATGCCCGCGCTCAAGAAGGCGGGCATCAAGGTCATCCACAAGTGCACCTCGGTGCGGCACGCGCTGAAGGCCGAAGCCATCGGCTGCGACGCGGTCAGTGTGGACGGCTTCGAGTGCGGCGGCCACCCGGGCGAGGACGACCTGCCCAACATGATCCTGCTGCCACGCGCTGCTGAGGAACTGAAGATTCCATTCGTGGCCTCCGGCGGAATGGCCGACGCCCGCAGTCTGGTGGCGGCGCTTGCCCTGGGCGCCGAAGGGATGAACATGGGGACCCGGTTCGTGGCGACCCAGGAAGCGCCGGTTCACCAGAACGTCAAGGACGCGATCGTCGCGGCGACCGAGCTCGACACGAGGCTCGTGATGCGCGGCCTGCGCAACACCGAGCGCGTGCTGACCAACTCGGCGGTCGAGCAATTGATCGAGATCGAGAAGGCGAAGGGCGCCGATCTCAAGTTCGAAGACATCCTGGAGCAGGTCGCAGGTGTGTACCCGCGCGTCATGGTCGAAGGCAAGATGGACGCCGGCGCCTGGAGCTGCGGCATGGTGGTCGGGCTGATCCGCGACATCCCCACCGTGCGCGAACTGATCGATCGCATCATGGCCGAGGCGGACCGGTTGATTGCCAAACGGCTTGCCGGGTTCCTGGACGCGGTACCAGCCTAGCAAGGAGACCGACAGGCCCTTGGGCCTTAAACCTGCGCCAAGAGTCGCGCAACCTGGGCTGAGGGCCGCAACGGTTCAAGATCGAAATCATCCGACCCGGCAGCCAGACGCTGCGGGCCGGGCGCCACGCCGGCGGCAAGCGGCGGTATCCCGCGCGGCGTCTTTATCGAACCTCAAAGCCTGCGATGGCGCTGCGAACCCGCGAACAGATAAACGACGCCTTTGCTCATGATGTCTTTCCTTGATGCGGTGCAGTGGTCGGCGGGTCGTCAGGGAAGTTCGTGTGAAGCGGCGGAGCGCGGCCTTCGTCGATCCACTTCTTGATCGCGCCAAGGGTGCCGAGATCGAGCTCCTGCGCGACGCAAGCGCCGAAGTACTCGAGCCATTGCCGGGAGAGGTCATGCGGGGTGGTGCTCACGGTCTTGTCCTCCACTTTCGTCATTCCAACGGCGACTCGATTGGGGAAAGGCCGGCCCGGATGGTCGAAAAGTCGGGTTTGCGCTTTTGAAGGAACGAGCTGAACGCTTCCTTGGCGGCGGGCTCCACCAGCATGCGCCTGAAGATCGAGCCTTCGTCGTCCATTCTCTGCAGCACCGCGGGTTGCTGTCCGCTTTTCATCAGTCGCTTGGTTTCAAGCAGGCTGCTGATGGGTCTTGTTGCGAGCTTGGCGGCTTGCGCCTGGGCGTAGGCATTGACTCCCGACGCGGGCAAGACCATGTTGACCAAGCCGGCCTGCAGAGCGGCATCGGCGCTCAAAGGCTGGCCGAACAACAAGGCTTCAGCGGCGCGGTGATAGCCGAGCAATTGCGGCAGCAACAGGCTCGACGCGGCCTCGGGGCACAGACCCAGATTGACGAAGGGCATCGTGAACGCGGCGTTGTCGCCGGCGTAGACGATGTCGCAGTGCAACAGCATCGTTGTGCCAATTCCCACGGCAGGTCCGCACACCGCGGCAAGCAAGGGCTTGGGAAAAACGGCAAGGGCGCGCATGAAGGGGAGCGCCGGTGCCTCGGAGTCCGTTGCGGGAGTCTTGGCGAAGTCACCCACATCATTTCCGGCGGAGAACACCGTTTCGTGACCTTGCAGGACCGCAACACGTATCGAGGGATCCGTCGCGGCCGCACTCAACGCTTCGGCGAGCGCCGTGTACATCGGCCCGGTGATCGAGTTCTTGCGCTCGAGGCGGTTGAATGAGATTGTGAATACGCCCGCTTCCGCGCGCGTGACTATGTCCTGGCTCATGGAAATGTTCCTGGTTTGACGTAGCGGTCGCGCAGCAACTTCTTGTAGAGCTTGCCGGTCGCATGGCGCGGAAAATCGAACTCGAAATCGATGCTCTTGGGTGCCTTGATCGGTCCGAGCAACTCGCGGCAGCGCGCCTTCAGCGCCTCCGCGAGCGCAGGCCCAGAGTGCTCGGGCTGCGCCGGCTGGATAACGGCCTTGACTTCCTCGCCGAACTCCTCGTTGGGTATGCCGAACACCGCGGCGTCCGCCACGCGCGGATCCTGAAGCAGCACGTCCTCGATCTCCTGCGGGTAGATGTTGACGCCGCCCGAGATGATGACGAAGTCCTTGCGGTCGGTGAGATACAGATAGCCCTCGGCATCGACATGCCCGATGTCGCCGAAGGAGCGCCAGCCTTGCGGGCTGGTGGCGGCGCGGGTCTTGCCCGGATCGTTCCAGTACTCGAATTGGGCGTTGCTCTCGAAGTAAACCTGCCCGGTTTCCCCAGGCGGCAGCTCATTGCCCGTGTCATCGAGGATGTGCAGAATGCCGTCCGTGGCACGGCCGACGGAGCCCTTGTGCGTAAGCCATTCGCGTGAGGTGATCGCCGTGGAGCCGATGCCCTCGGTTCCGGAGTAGTACTCGTCCAGCACGGGACCCCACCAATCGATCATCGCCTGCTTGACGTGGACCGGGCAGGGCGCCGCGCCGTGAACGGCGTGCACCATCGACGCCGTGCTGTAGCGGGCGCGCACCTCGGGCTCCAGGCGCAGCAATCGATGGAACATGGTCGGTACCCAGAGGGAGTGCGTGCAGGTGAACCGGTCCATCGCGACGAGGGCACGCTCGGCATCGAACTTCTCCATCACGATGCTGGTCGCGCCGAAATGGATGGCGGCGGACAGGAATCGGTTGGGCGCGCTGTGGTAGAGCGGCGAGGTGGAGAGATAGACCGACGCGGCGTCGAGGCCGAATCCGGCCGCAACCGCGGCGTTGCGGTTGTCGACGCCGTCGAAGCTGCCCTCGAAAGGCGATTTGCGGACGCCTTTGGGCCGGCCCGTCGTACCCGATGAATACAGCATCTCACGTCCGGGAGCGAGGACCGGCGGCGGATCCTCCGATGCCGCCGCGAAGTGCGCGTTCCAGGTGTCGATGGAGGAAGTTGTGATGGCGACGCGCGCTTGCGAGTCCCTGACGATGTACGCCGAGTCCCCCGCCGAAAGGCGCGTCGACATGAGCGTGTAGTACAGGCCGACGCGTTGCGCTCCCAGCGTGAGGAAGAGCAGCTCAGGCGAGTTCTCGAGACACAGCGCGACGCAGTCGTGCTGCTTCAATCCAAGCGAAAGCAACGCGTTCGCGGCGCGGTTGGCTTGGCGCTCCAACTGCGCGAAGGTGAACGCCCTACCGCTTTCCAGGAAATGCACGGCCAGCTTGTCGGGCGTGGCGCGTGCGAACTGGCTCAGGTGATACATCGAGGTGCGGCTCTCACAGCAGGTCGAGCGCCGGCTCCATCAGCGCGGACGACCCGGCGCGGATTTCCGCGCGAAGTGCCGCGGCCTGCGGAAGCATGCGCTGGTAGTAGAAGCGGGCGGTCGCGATCTTCGAAGCGTAGATCGGGTCGGTCGAATCGGATCTGTTGATCGACACTTCGGCCATGCGTGCCCAGGTCCATGCGAGCGCCAGGTGCCCGACCAGGCGCAGGTAAGGCGCCGCCGCTGCTCCGCTCGCATGGGGGTCGTTGGCGGACGCCACCACGAGCTCGGCCGTGAGCTGCCTGACGTCGGCAACCAATTGGGCCAACGGTTCCGCGAACTCGCGCATGGCTTTGCGCGGACTGCACGTTTCCGCGAAGGCCCCCGCCATATCCAGAAACGCGTTCATGCGGTGGCCCTGGTCACCCAGCACCTTGCGTCCGAGCAAATCCATGGCCTGGACGCCGTTGGTGCCCTCATAAAGCCCAATGATCCGGACATCACGCAGGTGCTGCTCGACTCCATTCTCGCGAATGTAGCCATGGCCGCCTAACACCTGCATTGCGAGCAACGTGGACTCCACGCCGAGATCGCTGGCCAAGGCCTTCACGACGGGAGTCAGCAGGCCCAGCATCTCGCCAGCTTCAGTTCGTTTGGCGGCGTCGGGATGGAGGCGCTGCAAATCGCTGAGCTGCGAAGTCCACAAGGCAAGTGCGCGCGCGCCCTCCACATTGGCCTTCTGCGTCAGCAGCATGCGCCGCACATCGGCATGGCCGGCAATCGGGTCCGCGCCCTGGTTCGACGGTTTCGCGCCCGCCACACGGCCCTGAAGGCGCTCCTTGGCGTAAGCCAGAGCCTTCTGGTACGCGGCTTCCATGACACCGATGGCGGTGACTCCGACCAGCACGCGCATGTAGTTCATCTGCACGAACATGCCGGCCAATCCTCTATCGGCCTCACCGAGCAGCCAGCCGGTTGCCCCGTCAAAGTTCATGGTGCAAGTCGAGTTGCCGTGAATGCCGAGCTTGTGTTCCAGCGAGCCGCAGGTCACGGCATTCCGCGGACCCACGCCGCCGCTTGCGTCGGGGATGAACTTGGGCACGATGAAGAGCGAGATGCCCTTGACACCTTGCGGCGAATTGGGCATTCGCGCCAGCACAAGGTGCATGACATTCTCGGTCAGGTCCTGTTCGCCGCCGGAAATGAAGATTTTCGTGCCGCTGATGCTGTAGGTCCCGTCGCGTAGCGGGACGGCGCGGGTTCGAAGCAAGCCCAGGTCGGTGCCAGCGTTCGGCTCTGTCAGGCACATCGTCCCGGCCCACTCGCCGGAAGCGATCTTCGGCAGGTAGAGCGCCTTCTGCTCGGCTGAGCCATTGGCTGCCACATTGACGTATGTCGCATGCGACATGCCGGTATAGGCCGACCACGCCATGTTGGCGCCGCTCAACATCTCCGTGACAGCGCTGTCGACGACCGACGGAAAGCCCTGGCCGCCGAACTCGGCGCTGCAAGCCAGGCCATGCCAGCCGTTCCTGGTGTACTCGTCGTACGCTTGCATGAATCCTGGCGGTGTCTGCACCACGCCCGGGGCGACCATGCTGCACCCGTGCTGGTCACCCGCCGCGTTCAGGGGCGCGATCACCTCAGACGCGAACTGGCCGGCGGCGGTGAGTACCTGGTCAATCGTGTCGGCGTCGAATTCCGACTGACCGCACGACTGCATCATTGATGGGACCTGCAGCAATTCGTGCAGAACAAACTGGAAATCGCGCAACGGGCTTTGGTAATTCATCGTGCTGCTCCTTGCTTCAAGCGACTTCGAACAGGCCGGCGGCACCCATGCCACCGCCGATGCACATGGTCACGACAACGTAGCGCGCGCCGCGCCGCTTGCCTTCGATGAGTGCGTGGCCCACCAGCCTGGAACCCGTCATGCCATAGGGATGGCCGATGGTGATGCCGCCGCCATTCACGTTGAGGAGGTTGGGGTCGATGCCGAGCCGATCACGCGAGTAAATCACTTGGCAGGCGAAGGCTTCATTCAGTTCCCACAAGCCGATGTCGCTCACCTTCAGGCCATGGGTCTTCAGCAGTTTGGGCACCGCGAACACCGGCCCGATGCCCATCTCCTCCGGCGCCAGCCCCGCGACGGCGACGCCGCGATAAATCCCCAGGGGCTTCAGCCCGCGGCGTTCGGCCACGGCACGCTCCACCAGCACGCAGGCTGATGCGCCGTCCGAGAGCTGGCTGGAATTGCCGGCCGTGATCACGCCGCCCTCGACCACCGGCTTGAGCTTGGCGAGGCCTTCCAGTGTGGTGTCGGGCCGGTTGCCCTCGTCGCGGTCCAGCCGGACGTCACGGTAAGTGATGGCGCCCGTGTCCTTGTCGGCCACGGCCATGGACGCAGTGATCGGCACGATCTCGGCGTCGAACAGGCGTTTCTCCTGGGCCACCGCGGTGCGGCGTTGCGCTTCGAGCGAATAGGCGTCCTGCGCTTCGCGCGAGATGCCGTATTTCTTCGAAACGATCTCGGCCGTCTGCAGCATCGGGATGTAGGCGTGCTGGACTTGCGCAATGAGATTCGGATCGGCCGTTTCCCCGACCCACTTGACGAAGGGGTTCTGAACGGCGGAGATGTTCTCCTGCCCGCCGCCCACGGTCACGTCCATGCCGTCGACGATGATCTGTTTGGCGGCCGTTGCGACGGCCATCAGGCCGGACGCGCATTGCCGGTCCATCGTCTGGCCAGGCACCGACTGCGGCAATCCCGCGGCCAGTGCGGCCAGGCGCCCGATGTTCATGCCCGCCGTCCCGCCGGCCATCGCGGTGCCGATGACGACATCCTCGACTTCTTCGGGGTTGAGGCCGGCGCGCTGGACCGCGTGACGGATCGCGTGGCCCATCAGCGTGGGCGACTTGATGTTGTTCAGGGCACCGCGAAAGGCGCGGCCGATGCCGGTGCGTGCGGTGGAAACGATGACTGCTTCTCTCATGTGAAAAACTCCAGTTGGTTTGGTAGGGATCCTCGAAGGCGCTCAGGCGGCGTCCAGCAGATTGGCGTATCGGCGCGCGACCACCCAGCGGTTCAGGCGCAGCGCCGGCGTGAGTTCTTCGTCGCCGGAGCGCAGCGAGCGGGGGATCATCCGGACGTTGCGCACGCGGTGGCGCTCGGGAAGCCGGCCATTCGCGATCTGGACCTGCGCCGTGACCAGCGAATCGATTTCCGGCAGCGCGAGCAGGCTCGTGTAATCAGTGAAAGGCAGCCTGTGCTGCTGCGCGTAGTTCCTGATCCGCTCTTCGTCGAGCGAAAGCAGCGCGGCCAGGCGACCGCCTCTATTCACGACAACGGCGTCGGCGATGTAAGCACTCTGGCGGAACGCATCCTCTGCAACCTCGGGGCTGATCGGCGTGCCTTCTCCGCAGACCACTCGCGCCTGAACGCGGCCCAGCAGGCGCACGCGCCCCTGCTCGTCGAGGCGGCCCAGGTCGCCGGTGCGCAGCCAGCCGTCTGGGTCCGTCGGGGTGTGGGATATCTCGCCTCGTTTCCAGTAGCCGGGAAGCGGGTTGGCGCTGTGTACGAGGATCTCTCCGTCGGGTGCCAGCTTCAGCTGCGCATCGGTGCAGAAGCCCACTTCTGCCAGGCCATAGCAATCGAGTACCGGAACTCCGATGGTCCCGAACCATTCCGCCATGTCGCCTGGACTGGACGCCCCGCTCGTCAACACCAGCCGCACGTTCTGTAGTCCCAGGGCCGCCCGGATGCGACCGCGTGTCTTGCGCTGCCACCAGCTGGGCCGAGCTGCGGAGAGGCTCGCGGCATAGGCGGCGCGGGCGACTGGAATGGCTTCCTGCATGAACAGCTCGGTCAGGCCCTGCAGCTTTTCAAAGAACCGCGGAGGCGCGAACAGGAAGTGCGGCTCGACCTCGAGCATGTCATTGAACACCGTCGCTGGGTTCTCGGGAAAGTGCAGCAGGCTTTCGTGCACGAGCATCGCTTTGGCCGCCAGCAGCCGTTCGCCATGCTGCGCCAGCGACACGACGGAGAGCGATCGATCCCCCGGATGCAGGCGCAGCCACTGGCGCGTTGCACGGACTTCCTGCATGAATTCGTGCTGTCGCACGGCGACCAGCCGCGCCGCTCCGGTGCTCCCCGCCGTGCTGGCGAGAAACGCGATGTGATTGCCGTTGCCGGCGTCGATCCGGCTGTCGAACAGCGCGGGCCGCTTGGCTGCGGCTTCGGCGCCGCGAGCGCGCCAGTCGTCATAGGAGCTGACCTGCGCATCGGTGAAGCGCCTGAGGCCGCGGGTCTCCATGACAACGATGTGTCGCAGGTCCGGGCATTGGTCGCGCACGGCCAGCACTTTCATCAATTGTTCGGCGTTCTCCACGATCACCACGCGGCTGCCGGCTTCGACGAGCGCATGCCCGACCTGTGGCGCCGTGCTGCAGGGATAGATGCCATGCGACACGTAGCCCATCGCCTGCGCCGCCACGTCGGCGATCAGCCACTGCGGGCGATTGTCCGAGAGGATGGAGACGACGTCTCCGGGTGCGAGCCCGGTATCCCCCATCGCGAGGCCGATCGCCCGCGCCTCGGTGAAATAGTCGCCCCAGCGCGGGCCCTGCCAGATGCCGCATTCCTTGTGTCGCAAGGCGGGGCGATCACTCCACTGCGCGCAGCGGCGCCGCCACAATTGCGGCAGCGTCGCGATGCGCGCTTCGTCGGCTGCCAGTGATGACGCCACGTGGATCACAGCGAGATCTTGGCCGGGTCGACCACGCTGGACCGCGCCGTCCAACGACCCTGCACCACTTGCTCGACCCGCGTCCATTCCGGGTCGATGTGGTTGTTCGCGAAGCGCTGCGTGTCGTACGAATTCACCCCCTTGAAAGTGGATGCCTGAAGCGCCTTCACCAGCTTCTCGGTCGTCAGATCGCGACCTGCATTGCGCACCTCCTGCAGGAACCAGCTGGTGTAGTCGTAGAAAGTTGCGGCCACGTCATCCGGCTCGGCCTTGAAGCGCTTGCGGTAACTTTCGGCCCACGCCTTTTCTGTGGCGTTGGCCTGGTCGGGCGTGGCGATGCGCCACGTGCCGACGCCATAGACGCCCTCCATCGCCTCCTTCCCCAGGGCGATGGTGAGGCCGGCGCGGCCCGGGCTGGCGGTCAGCACGTTGACGCCGGTCAAGCCAAGCTTTTTGACTTCCGCCGCGACGGCGATGGTTTCGCGTGTCGTGGTCGCGCAGACGATCAGGTCCACTCCCGCCGCCTGCATGCGCGCGACGTGCGAGGAGAAGTCCAGATCCCCGACCTTGTAGCTGGCCTCGGCGGCAAGCGGCATGCCCTTGGCCGCGAGCGCCGCCTTCACGCCCTTTCCGACCAGGTCGCCAAAAGGGCCTTCCTGGTAGACGAAGCCGACCTTCTTCGTGCCCAGATTGCCGGTTGCCCATCGCACCGCCGCCGACGTCGTGCTGTCGTAGTTCAGGTTGGTGGTGAATAGCAGTGGCGTTTGGCCCGCTGCCTGGCGCACCAGGGCCGAGGCCGCATAAGGCGCAAAACAGATCACGCCGGCATCCACGGCTTTTTTCACCGTGGCCACGTTCGGGCCCGAGCCGAAGGGGCAGAGCAGGGCGAAGACCTCGTCCTTCCGGATCAGCTTGTCTACGGCGCGCACGGCTTGCGACGGCTGGCTCGCGTTGTCTTCGATCACCAGCCGGAGCTTGCGGCCATTGATGCCGCCGGCCTCGTTGGCCTCGTCGATGCGCATCTGGATCCCGTTGCGGATCACGGGCATGGCGATCGCCACCGGTCCGGAAAGGTCGAGGTGCGTGCCGAGGACGAGTTCCTTGTCGCCAATGCCGGCAGCGCGCGCCGGCGTCCACAACGCGCCTGGCGCCGCGGCAGCAATGCTTGTCTTCAGAAGGGTTCGGCGGTTGAGTGTCATGGGGATTCCTATATCAATGCCAGGAGGAACGTCGACGCGACGGGCGGATGCCGCCGGCGGCAACTTGCGGTAGATGGTGCGAGGCGCCACCCAGGTAAAACTCTCTGATGTCCTCGCGTTGCGAGAGGGCCTCGCAACTGCCCGCCGCCGCCACGCGTCCGAGTTCGATCACGAAGCCGTGATCGGCGGTCGCCAGCGCGATGGCGGCGTTTTGCTCCACCACAAGGACGGCGGTCTTGGTCTGCTCGCGAATGCGCTTGATGATTGCGAAGATGTCTTTCGTGAACAGCGGTGAGAGGCCGAGCGAAGGCTCGTCCAGCAACAGAAGCTTCGGCCGTGCCATAAGCGCGCGGCCGATTGCCGCCATCTGCTGCTCGCCCCCGGACAGAAGGCCGGCCTGTTGGCGGTGACGCTCCTTCAGGCGGGGAAACCAGTCGTAGATCTGCTCGATGTCTTGCGCGACTTGCGCGTCACGGCGTGCGAAGGCGCCCATGCGCAGGTTCTCGGCCACGGTGAGGAACGGGAATATCTGGCGCCCTTCGGGCACCAGCACGAGGCCGCTGCGAGACACTTCATCCGCGTCCATGCCGCCTATGGGCCGCCCTTCGTATTCGACGGTCCCGTTCGAAGGCGCCAGCACCCCGGCGATGGTGTTGAGCAAGGTCGTTTTGCCGGCCCCATTGGCGCCCAGCACCGTGACGATCTGCGCGGCATGCACTTCGAGGCTGACGCCATGCAACGCCCGAACCGGGCCGTACCAGGTCTCGAGATTGCGGACGGACAAGAGGGTGCTCATTCAGGTCCCCAGATAGGCCGCGATCACGCGCGGGTCGGCTTGGACTTGCGCCGGCGTTCCGTCCGTCAGCACCTGGCCTTGGTCCATCACGATGACGCGCTTGGCCACCGCGGCAACCAGCGACATGTCGTGTTCCACCATGATCACCGTGATGCCGAGTTCCGCCTGGATGTCCTCGAGCCAGTAGGCAAGTTGGCGCGTCTCGTCGGGGTTGAGTCCGGAGGCCGGCTCGTCCAGCAACAACAGCACGGGCTCGGCTGCCAGGGCCCGTCCGAGTTCGACCACCTTGCGCACGCCGTAAGGCAACTCGGCCACGAGGCGATTTCGGTGCGGGGCGAGATCCAGCAGGCGCACCACGTTCTCGACCCGTTCACGCGTTTGCGCTTCCGCCCGTTGGACGGACGGCAGGTTGAGCATCTGCGAGAAGAAGCTGCCGTGGTTCGCCCGGTGGCGGCCGAGCAGCAGGTTCTCCAGCACCGTCGCGCCCTCGAAGAGTTCGATGTTCTGGAACGTCCGTGCGATTCCTTGGCGCACCACATCGTGACGTGCCAGCCGTGAAATGTCGCGGCCGTTGAATCGGATGCGGCCGCTGCTCGCGTCGAATACGCGCGTGATCAGGTTCAACAGTGAAGTCTTGCCCGCGCCGTTCGGGCCGATCACCGCCAGGATCTCGCCGGCCGCAATGGACAGGCTGACGTCGCGCACGGCCTTCACGCCGCCGAACGACAGGCTCAGGTGCTCGAGTTCGAAGAAAGCCGCACTCATCGATAGCGCTCCGACTTCATGTAGACCTTGGTGCGGTGAATACTGCTGGTGCGCACCCAAGGAAACTCGCCGAGCACCTTGCGGATGCGGACCCAGCGTGCGTTCAGTCCGCCGGGCTCGAGCAGCACGAAGAAGGTCAACACGGCGCCGTACACAAACAGCTCCAGGCCGAACTGCGCGCCCACCCTGGTGGGCAGCGCGTCCTTGAGCGCCGAGATGAACGACGGCAGCAGCCCGATCAGCACAGCGCCCAGGATCGCCCCGCGCAGGCTCCCAAGTCCCCCGATGAACACCATCAGCACTAGTTGCAGTGACAGCGCCAAACCGAAAGCCTCGGGCGTGATGTGTTGCATCTGGTGGGCGAGCAATGCACCGGCCAAGCCCGAAATCCCAGCCGAGAGGCTGAAGGCTATGACCTTGGTCCGTGCGACGTCGATGCCGAGACCCTGGGCCGCCGCCTCGGAGTCGCGAATGCCAATGAACGCGCGCCCGGTCGCAGAACGCATGAGGTTGACCAGGAGGAGAAGCGCCAGCACAAGCACGACCAGGCAGACGAAATAAAAGGGGCGTGGGCCACCAAGGCTGAACCCGAAAATGGCGGGGTCCGGGACGGGGAGGCCGCTGTGGCCCGCCGTGACGCTTTTCCACCGGCCGAGGACATGCTCGGTCACGATGGCAAATGCCATGGTGACCATTGCGAGGTGCAACCCCGACACCCGGATGGCGGGCATACCAACGAGCAGTCCCGCAATCCCTGCGCCCGCGGCCGCCAGCAGCAGCGACACCGGAAAGGGCATGCCGTTCGTGAGGAGCACCACATGGACGTAAGCGCCGATGCCGACGAACGCGGACTGGCCGAGCGAGGTCTGGCCGGTGAAGCCGGTGAGCATCATCAGGCCGAGGCTGGCGACGCACATGATCAGGATGAAGGTGGCCTCGCCGATGTAATAGTTCGGCAGCACCCAGGGAGCGGCGACCAGGGTCAGCGCGAGCAAACCGTAGGCGGCGCGGTCAGACCTGCTGCGTAGCAGCTGCCGTGCTTGGTCGAACCCGGTTTCGTAGCGTGCCATGGCTTCACACCCTCCGGCCGTGGCTCTCGCCCAGGATGCCGCGTGGATAGAGCATGAGAACCGCGATGAGAACGAGGTAAGGCGTAACGTCTTTCACGCCATCGGACAGATAGACACCGGCAAACTGCTCCAGCAGTCCGATGAGCAGCCCCCCGATCACGGCACCTGGCGCGCTGCCGAAACCTCCGAGTACCAGCGCGGCCAGGGCCTTGAGCATCACGAACCACAACCCAAGGTCTACCAGCGTGATGGGGGCGAGCAGCAGGCCGCACAATGCGGCGATGGCGCCTGAGATCGCCCACACGATCGAATTCAGGCGCTTGACCCGCACACCGCAGAGATACGCGGCGAGCTGGTTCTGCGACGTGGCGTGAACGGCCACGCCCAGCGCGGTGCGGCGCAGGAAAACATAGAGCAGGGCCGTGACGCCCATCGCGGCCCCGATAATCACCAGGTTGAGTTCGCCCACCACGCCGCCGGCGAGCTGGATCGACTGCCCTGTCCATGGCGTGGTGTAGCTGCGCGACTGCGGCCCAAAGAACATGCTCACGGCGCCGCGGATCATGAAGCCGATCCCGATGGTCAGCATGACGCCGGCGAACTGCGGCCGGCCCACGATCCTGCGCATGATCTTCGCCTCGAGCAGGAAACTAAGCGCGGCCGTGATGGCCACCACGATCACGAGGCTTGGCCAGAAGGGCAGGCCGGCCCCTACGATGAATCCCCATCCGAGAAAGGCGGACAGCATCACGATGTCCCCCTGTGCGAAATTCAGGACCTCCGTGGCCTTGTAGCTGAGGACGAGCCCCAGCGCCACGAGCCCGTAGATGGCGCCGGTGGAGATGCCCTGCACGATCAATTGGGTGAGTTGCGTCATCACGTGGTCTCAATGGAGGTTTTAGACAAACGATCGTTTAATAAACGACCATTGGACTATAGGCGCGCCAGAACGGTGCGTCAACGCCCTACGGCGCTGCTACGGGAGGCAATTACCCTTAGTTTTTGGCCGCATTGCAGCGGATGCGTCTGCGGGGTCGTGGGCGTCCAGCCAGTCGATGTACGGATGTGCGCGACGAATCGCGCCCTCGCACTCGAGCACATGCAGGACCTGGTTCACACGCTGGCGGCTGGCGCCCAGCAATCCCCCCAACTCGGCTTGCGTGAGCGCCAGCCCGATGCGAGTCGCGGACCGCATCCTTATTCCGAAGCGCCTCGCCAGAATCTGGAGCTGGTGCCGGGTGCGCTCGGGCAGCGAAGGCTCGGCCTGCTCGCCCAGGCGCTCCATCAGGCGTTCGGAGCGCCACCAGTTCAAGCGCGTCAACGCTGCGTCGAAGCCCGCGTGGTTCGCCAGCAGGTCCTGAAGGACGCTGCGCCGCATCAGCAGCAGTGTCGATGGCGCGCAGGTGCGCGCGGCGTACGGCTGGGGCAGCCGGGTGAGGACGGGGGCGTCGCCGAACCACTGCCCCGGTTCCAGCAGGTCCAGCACGGTCTCTCGGCCACTGGACGAGCAGGCGGAGAGTTTCACCGCGCCCGACGCAATGCCGAACCAGACGTCCGGCACGGACCCCTGCGTTGCCAGAACCTGGCGCGGCGGCACGTGCCAGATCGCCGACTGCTGCAGGAGATCCCGGCGCAATGCAAGTGGCAATGACCCAAACCAGGTGTCGTCCAGGAGGGCGCGCAGCTCATTGGCGGTGAGTCTCATGTCCTCCGGATCCAACTGGGCGCCCATCCCAAGGTCGAGACTTCGCGCGGCGGACAGCAAGGGAATTGCACTGTTCATCTTGAGCGGCAGTTAGAAAAACGAGCGTTTGGCAAACGATGGTATGTTATGCTGCTAGCACAGTCAATTCCAAATTTGCGGAGATACATCCATGCGCTATCCAAGCACACACAAAGAGGAAACTCGCAAGAAGCTCATCGGCAACGCCCGGGCTATCGCCAAGCGAGGTGGGTTCGGCACGACGGGCGTTGACGA
>DATKCI010000250.1:0-3955 GCA_035513255.1 Piscinibacter sp.
CAACTTCGGCTCGGGCTGTCCGTCCTTCGGCGGCCAGCGGCGGCGCCGTTGTGCGCCGCTCACGTCAATCGTCAGGCGCAATGGAAGTGCAGGTCCGGTTCACTGCGTTGCGTTGTTGCATCCGGCCGCTCGCGCAGGCCGTCCGTCTTCGCGGCCGGCGAACCAATCGTTGCCCCTGAACATGCTCTTCGCCAACATCGGCTCGGGCTGTCCGTCCTTCGGCGGCCAGCGAACCGCTCGTTGTCCTCGCGCAGCGTTGTGCTCGTGGTCCATCCAGCGCAGTGTCTTCGTTGAGCCAAAGCGCGAACACCCTAAACAGGCAACCACGGTTCCGCTGCTCACCTATGCCGCGCAGTGTCGCCTTGCTGGCTCTGCGGGGGACCGCAGAGCCGGGCCGTGGCCGTGCAGGCACCGGCTTCGCCCGTGCCGCGAGCGTCGGCGCGTTTGGCCACCAGAGGGAAGTCGAACTCGCTGCCGTGCGTCACCGGATTCGTGCAGCCACCGGAGTTCCAGCGCACGTATCAAGCACAATGTCCGCACTGCGCCGTGCATTGGCGGGGTCGGGTGGGCTCCTTTGCGCGGGCGCATCGGCTGGATGGACTAGTGCGAGCCGGAGACGCACCTCGCCGACGTGCGGCCGCTGACAAGCGCCACTCTCCCCGAAGGCTTACCGCGGCTCCAGGGCCGCTCACACTCGGCCGCACTGCTACACCAGTACTTCCAGCGGAGGCGGATGGCTCAAAAGCGCCGTCGGGCTGGCGCTGTAGCCGTACGCGCCCGATTGGAACACCACGACGAGGTCGCCGGGCTCGGCGGCCGGCAGCTCGAGCTGATGGCCAAGCAGGTCGAGCGGCGTACATAGCAGTCCGACCACCGAGGCTACCTCGCGAGCGGCCGTCGATCGTCGGGGATAAATCTCGATCGGGTGGTTCCTGCGGATCAGCTGGCCGATGCCGGATGCCGCAAGATGATGGTGCAGGCCACCGTCGGTGACCAGGAAGACCTCGCCGCGCGAGACCTTCTTGTCGATCACCCGCGCTACGTAGACCCCGGCTTCTCCGACCAGGTAGCGGCCGAGCTCGATCACCAACTCGGCATGCGGGAGCTGCGCCGCCGCCGAGGCAGCAACGTCGTGCAGGTGATCACCTATGGCCCCCAAGTCCAGTGTTTGCTCGCCCGCAAAGCACGGGATGCCGAAGCCGCCGCCGAGATTGAGCATCTTCACCGGCGACGGCGCATGGACGGCCAGGTGGACGGCCAGTTCCAGCGCCTTGCTCTGCGCCTCGCAGATTTCAGCGGCACGGAGATTCTGCGCACCCGCGAAGAGGTGGAAACCTTCGAAAGCCAAGCCTTCGCGCCGAATCTCGGCCAGCACGTCCGGCACAAGTTCGGAATCGATACCGAACTGCTTGGGCCCCCCACCCGTTTTCAGGCGAGACGACTTAAGCTCGTAGTTTGGGTTAACGCGCACCGCCACGCGGGCCGGGAGATGCAGGCGCTGCGCAATGCGGCCGAGCAGTCGCACCTCGCGAGCCGATTCGACATGCAGCAGGACGCCGGCGGCCACGGCCTGCGCCAATTCCACTTCGGATTTACCGGGACCGGCGAAGCTAATCTCCCGTGGGTCCATGCCAGCATCGAGTGCCACTCGCATCTCGGCGCCGGAAGCGACGTCACAGCCGTCGACCTGGCGGGCCATGAAGCCGACGAGCGCCGGCATCGGGTTAGCCTTTATCGAGTAGTGCAACTTCATCGCCCGGGGGAGTGCGGCGCGAAGCTCGGCGACGCGCGCTTCGATGAGACGCCTGTCGTAAGCGTAGAACGGCGTGCCGCCGACGCGCTCGACAAGCAGGGGCAGCGGTACCCCGCCTACGGTGAGCTGCTCACCCGTCAATACGAACCGTTCAGCCGCGCAGTGTCGATCACTCATGCTGTCGCTCCTTGGAAAAGCCAATCGGAACAATTCTCGACCGGGCGCCATGGTCGATTCCGGTCGTTGCCGAAGAACAGACCGAGGCAACGAAATGGGACGGTGTTCCTCTAGCGGCGCTGAACCATGCCGTACGATCCGGGCAGCGACTGGCTGTAAATACCCCGCCGGAGCAGTTCATGGCGCCGCTGGACAGGTGTTACCGTCATGATCCGACGATACGAGCCACGAAACGAAGTTGGAGAACACCGATGCGCGACGATCGCTTCTCTGTCCTCGACCGCCGTACTGTCTTGGGCGGGCTCGTCTCGACGGTTACTTCGTTCAGGCCGTGGCCTGCAATGGGCGGCTCGGACCTACCGGCGCTGCGGCACTTCGACCTCGTCGCGCAACCAGCCAGGCCGGGCTCCACGGAAGTGCGCGCCGCCCGATCGGGAATCTGGGGCTACGGCGGGCGTGTGCCGGGGCACGCGGCCAAGGGGCTGCCGAGTTGGGCGCAGTGCGTGGCGATGCTGTTCTGCCAGCTCGGGCGCGCGCACTCGCTGCGCGAGATCGAGGGCGGCTTGAAGAGCTGTGAAGGCAAGCTCGCGCACCTGGGCATCGCTGCGCCGACGCGCTCGTCGCTGTCGTATGCCAACGCGCACCGGCCGGGGCAGTTGTTCGAGGGCGTGTTCCACGGTCTGTACGAGAAGGTGGCGGCCACGGTGGTCCGGAGTGGCCTGATTACGGCGATCGCTGACAGGCAGCGTTGCGCTCGTGGTCCATCCGGCGCAGTGTCTACGTCGAGCCAAAGCACGAACACCGAGAACAGGCAACTGCAGTCGCGTTCAGCTATGCCGCGCAGTGTCACCTCGCTGTCCCTGCGGGGTACCGCAGCGCCGGGCCGTGGCCGTGCAGGCACCGGCTTCGCCCATACCGCGAGCGTCGGCGCGCCTGTCCACCAGAGGGAAGTCAAGCTCGCTGCCGTGTGTCACCAGCTTCGTGAAGCCATCGGCGTGCCAGCGCAGGTACCAAGCACAATGTCAGTAGCTCTCGGCAGGCTGGCGTGGTCGGGAACCCGGCCTAACCTCGGCCTAACCACTCAGTGGAGCGGACAGCCAACGGCGGGGCACGATTGCTTGCTCCGTCACCATCGGCGGCGCCGTCGTGTGCCGCTCACGTCAAACGTTGATATGGCTTCTCTTTGTCAAGAGGCAGCATCAATTCCTCTGCGAACACAGATGTGTTGAGTACCCGTAGCCGCACGGGGAACGCGACGGAGCCTGTGGGTGCCACCCGATGAGGATGTGCGACGGTTGATCATGCTGATATGCGAGGGTTGGGTACCTCAAGACAAGTATTCGTCGCGGGGCTGCCTTCGCTCTAGGGGCTGAGATCGCCGCGCACGTGACTGGCACATGCGAGGCGCACCAATAACGTTGTCGAGGGTTCCCCAGTGGCCGCGGCTGCGCCGCGTTCCCCCTGCGGCATCTGATGTGTGGCTGGGTGGGAGAGCTCCTTTGTGATGTCGTTGGGGCCCCCTTCCCGCTGGCGGGAAGGGCGGGGGGATGGGTGGTGCGTCGAACCGGCTTGATGAGAACTTCCAGGAACGGCTCAACGCGTGGGCGCACTCGGCGGCTCCTCCGTGATGCCCTGCCAGCCCGAGGTCTGCACTTCGCAGCCGATGGCCCAGACGAAGCCGGCGAGCTCGCGCGCGACGGCCACCACGGCCTTGTTCTTCAGGACGCGGCGCGCCAGCAGGCGTTTGAACTTCGCATGCAGGCGCAGCTGCGCCGCCCAGGCGATGTCGGTCACGGCCTTGGGGCACTGGTCCTGGCGTGCGGCGATGATCGGGCTCACGCGCGCGCTGTGCTGGTAGTGCCAGGCGATCTCCACCAGCATGCGCCGGGCGGCGCTGTTGCCCGCCTTGGTGATGCTGCCCTGGCGCCGCTTGGGCCCCGACGAATGCTCGCCGGGCACCAGACCCACATAGGCCATCAGCTTGCGCGGGTTCTCGAAGCGCACGAAGTCCTGCAGTTCGCCCAC
>DATKCI010000251.1:0-7931 GCA_035513255.1 Piscinibacter sp.
CGGCGAGCGAAGGCCGCCGGCGGCTTGTCGCCGAAACGCTGCCGCAGCTGTTCCTGGTAGCGGGCTTCGCGCTCGGCACGCTGCGTTTGCGCCTGCGCGAGCGTCGGGCGCTTGCGCGGTCCGGATCCGTGGCCCCGCACGGGTGGCCGCGGGCCGCGCGGATCGGCGGCGGGGGCGGCAGGGGACTTCTTCAGCTTGAGCGTGGCCATGGCCGATTGGAGCACGCCGGCGGCGTTCGCTTCGCCGGACGGCTACCTCACATAGACCACCCGCTTGCCCAGCAGCTTGCCGTCGGGGCGATCGAGCACCTGGACAGTCGTCTGCTTCGGTGTGAAACCGTCGGGCAGCGGCAGGCGGCCGCGGACGCTTTCGTAACGGTCGACCGAGATGGCGACCGGTTTCAGCGCCGCGGTGGTCTCGGCGCCGCGTGTCGACGTGCCGGCCAGCAGCAGCTGCATCACGCCGTTCAGCGGCTTGCCGCTCTTGTCGCGGGTGAGCAGCACGTCGTAGGCGAGGGCGCCGCCGTCGACCGTGAAGCGCGCCGCACGCACCTCGACGGCGCCGCCGCGCGGATCGGGCGGCAGCGCGTCGAGGACCGACGCGACGACCTCGCGCAGGCCTTCCGTGCTCTCGCGGCTGGCGGTGAGCTCGTCGTCCAGGCGCTGCCGGTCGGCCACTGCGGCGTCGAGCCGCTTCGTCGTGTCTTCGAGCTCGTTCGCCAAGCGCGTGCGCTCGGCCGAGACCTGCTCGAATGACGTGCGCAGCTGGGCCGTTTCGGCGGCGCTCAGTCGCGGCGGCAGATAACGCTGCTGCGCGTAGTACAGGCCGCCGGCACCGAGTGCGATGCCGAGCAGCAGCAACACCAGCCAGCGAGGCAGGGGCCACCGCGAACGGCGCCGCCCGTAGGGCTCGAAAACGACGGGTTTGGATTTTCCGAACATCGATGTCTGTCGTGTGAGCAAACGCACAGGGTACAACCGAGCGGCATATCCCCTGCAACACGATGTCGCGGGACCGGTCGGGTATTCAAAGTCCGAACAGGGATTTCAACGCTTCGCGGTACTGCTCGCGTCCTCGCCCGTTGGTGCTGTAGTGCGTGCCGCCGTCGACGAGCACGAACTTCTTCGGCGCGGCCGCGCGCTCGTACAGCGCCCGACCGAGCTCGGGGTTGATCAGGCCGTCGCGGCTACCGTGCACGACGAGTACAGGTGCCGTCACGCGCCCGATCTTGTCGATCGCCTCGAAACGCTGCGTGATCAGGGCGGTGATCGGCAGCCAGCCCCACTTCATCGACTGGAACACGTCGGCGATCGACGTGAACGTGCCTTCGACGATGAGGCCCCGCGCATCGCTGACCTCGCTCGCCAGATGCACCGCGATCGCGCCGCCCAGCGAGTGGCCGAAGATGTAGCGCGGCCGCTGCGGGTGCTGCTGCGCGAGCCAGGCCCAGGCGGCCCGCGCGTCTTCGTAGACGAAAGGCTCCGAGGGCAGCTCGTCGGTGCTGCGGCCGAAGCCGCGGTAGTCGATCGCCAGCACCGAGAAGCCGAGCTCGCTCATCTGGCGGATGCGAAAGGCGCTGCCGTCGACGTTGTAGCGCGCGCCGTGCAGGTACAGCAGAACGGGCGCCTGCGGGTTCTCGTGGGTGAGCCAGCGCGCATGCAGCTTGACCGGCTGGCCGCTTTCGGTGGAGAGGTGCTCGATCCAGACCTCCTCCATGTCGTCGATCTGGCCGCGGTACCAGGCGGGGTTGGCGGCGGACGGCATGAAGATCCACTTGCGCTGCTGGGCGTCGAGGCTGGTGCAGCCGCCGAACAGCGCGGCGGCGAGCAGGACGAGGGCCGGCCAGCGCCAGCGGAAGGAGGAAGTCATCGGCAACTGATCCCGGCTGCACCCGAGAAGTTCAGCGCTTCGTCAGCGCCCGCGCCAGAACAGGCCGTCCAGTTCACGCACGGTGATCTGCCGCCAGGTCGGGCGACCGTGGTTGCACTGGTCGGCGCGCTCGGTGCGCTCCATGTCGCGCAGCAGCGCGTTCATCTCGTCCAGCGTCAGCTGGCGGTTCGCGCGAACGGCGCCGTGGCAGGCCATCGTCGACAGGATCTCGTGCTGGGCACGCTGGATCACGCTGCTCGCGTCGTACTGGGCGAGCTCGGCCAGCACGCTGCGCGCCAGCTCGACGACGTCGCCGCCGGCCAGCGCTGCCGGGCGCGAGCGGATGGCGAGCACGGTCGGCGACAAGGGCGCGATGTCGAGCCCGAGCGTGTGCAAGGTGGCGGCCTGCACTTCGGCGGTGGCGACTTCCTGAGCCGTTGCGGCGAAGGTGGCCGGGATCAGCAGCGGCTGGGCTTCGATCTGGGCGGTGCCCAGGCTTGCCTTCAGGCGTTCGTAGACGATGCGTTCGTGGGCCGCGTGCATGTCGACGATCACCAGCCCCTGGGCGTTCTCGGCCAGCACGTAGATGCCGGCGATCTGCGCTATCGCGCGGCCCAGCGGCCAGTCGGTGTCCGTCGGCGGCGATGCCGCAGCCGGCGCTTCGGTTTTCCAGGCGGCTGGCGCTTCGCCGGCATACAGCACGGCGGCCTGCTGCAAGCCCAGCCGACCCTGCGCGGACGGTCGATCAAAGCCGGGAAAACTCCCTCTTCCGTCCCGCGGGAGGGCAGGGGCGAGGGCGGTCGGCGGCCTTCCGACCGTCGAGGCCTCGTCCGCGACCGATGAAGGCGCCAGGCCCGCTCGTGGGATCGCCAGCGCCCCTTCCACGGCCCGCTTCACCGCCTGGTGCACCTCGCGCGAGTCGCGAAATCGCACCTCGATCTTCGTCGGATGCACGTTGACGTCCACCCGGTCCGGCGCGATCTCGATGAACAGCACGTACGCCGGCTGCCGCCCGCCGTGCAGCACGTCTTCGTAGGCGGCGCGCACGCCGTGGGCGATCAGCTTGTCGCGCACGAAGCGGCCGTTCACGTAGACGTACTGCTGGTCCGCCCGCGCGCGTGCCGATTCCGGCGTGCCGGCGCGCCCGGCGACGCGCAGCACGCCCAGGTCGAGCGCGACCGATCGGCTTTGTTCGACGAACTCGTCGCCGAGCACGTCGCGCAATCGGGCGTCCGCGGTCGTCCGGCGCCATTGCTGGACGAGTTTGCCGTCGTGCCAGACGGCGAAGGACACGTCCGGCCGCGTCAGCGCATGGCGGCGCACGGCCTCCACGCAATGCGCCAGCTCGGTGGATTCGGTCTTCAGGAACTTGCGCCGCGCCGGCGTGCTGAAGAACAGTTCGCGCACCTCGATGCTGGTGCCCACGCCGCGCGCCGCCGGCAGCAGTTCGCCGGAGCGCGCGTCGAGCCGCTGCGCATGGGCGGCGTCGGCCGTGCGGCTGGCGAGCGTGACCTCCGCCACCGACGCGATCGCGGCCAGCGCCTCGCCCCGAAAACCCATCGTGGACACGCTCTCGAGGTCGGTCAGCGAGACGATCTTGCTGGTGGCGTGGCGGCGCAGCGCGAGCGGCAGCTCGTCGCTCGCGATGCCGTGGCCGTCGTCTTCGACGACGATGGCGCGAATGCCGCCGGCAACGAGCTTGACGGTGATCTCGGCGGCGCCGGCGTCCAGCGCGTTGTCGACCAGCTCGCGCACCACCGAGGCGGGCCGCTCCACCACCTCGCCGGCCGCGATCTGGCTCACCAGTTCGTCGGGCAGGTCGCGGATGGGGCGGCGCTCGGATGCGGCCAGCACGGCATTCATGCGGGGCATTGTAGGAGCGCGTGTCGCGGCATCCGAGCACTGCGCAGCCCCGTCCGACTCGTCCGATACGGTCACGGGGATAATCCGCAGCCATGGAATTCATCGGCATCCTGATCGACTTCATCCTGCACGTCGACGTGCACCTCGCCAACTTCGTGCAGGCCCACGGCACCTGGGTGTACGCGCTGCTGTTCGCGATCATCTTCGTCGAGACCGGCGTCGTCATCATGCCGTTCCTGCCGGGCGATTCGCTGCTGTTCGTCGTCGGGGCGCTGTGCGGCGTGGGGCTGATGAGCCTGCCGCTGTCGATCGCGCTGCTCACCGCGGCGGCGATTCTCGGCAACCAGAGCAACTACACGATCGGGCACTACTTTGGTCCGCGCGTGTTCCAGTGGGAGAACTCGCGTGTCTTCAACCGCAAGGCGTTCCTGCAGGCGCACGAGTTCTACGAGAAGTACGGCGGCATCACGATCGTGCTGGCGCGCTTTTTGCCATTCTTGCGCACCTTCGCACCCTTCGTCGCGGGCGTCGCCCAGATGACGCGCAGCAAATTCACTTTCTACGACGTGACCGGCGGCGCCCTGTGGGTCGGCAGCCTCACGCTGGCGGGCTACCTGTTCGGCAACATCCCGTGGGTGAAGGAGAACCTCGACAAGATCATCTGGGCGATGATTCTCGTGCCGGGCTTGATCGCACTGTTCGGCGCCTGGCGCGGCAAGCGGCGGGCAGCGGTGGCGGGTTGAATACTTACAGCGCCCGGTGCCGCGCCAGCGGCGGGTTCTTCGCGAAGTAGCGCTTGATGCCGGTCGCGAGCGCATCCACCAGCTTGGTCTGGTAGGACGGGTCGCGCAGCTTGGCCTCTTCGCCCGGGTTCGAGATGAACGCGGTCTCGACCAGGATCGATGGGATGTCGGGCGCTTTCAGCACCGCGAAGCCGGCCTGCTCGACACGCGGCTTGTGCAGGTGGCCCACCTTGCCGATCTGCCCCAGCACTTCGTCGCCGAGCTTGAGGCTGTCCTTGATCTGCGCGGTCGTGCTCATGTCGTGCAAGGTGCGCAAGATGGTCGCGTCGCGCGCCTTGATGTTGACGCCGCCGACGAGGTCGGCGGCGTTTTCCTTGTTGGCGATCCAGCGTGCGGCCGCGCTGGTCGCGCCGTTGCCGCTGAGAACGAACACCGAGGCGCCGCGCGCCTTCGGCGTGATGAAGGCGTCGGCGTGGATCGAGACGAAGAGGTCGGCCTGCACGCGCCGCGCCTTGTTCACGCGTTCGTGCAGCGGCACGAAGAAGTCGGCGTCGCGCGTGAGCATCGCGCGCATGCCGGGGATCGCGTTGAGGCGGTCGCGCAGCTTCAGCGCCACGGCCAGCACCACGTCCTTTTCCCTCAGGCCGCTCGGGCCGACGGCGCCCGGGTCCTCGCCGCCATGGCCGGGATCGAGCGCGACGACGATCAGGCGATCGATCTTGGCATCCGCCGGCGGAGCGACCGAGCGCGAGCGCGGCGCCGGTGCGGCCGCCACGACCGGCGGTGCCGGCACACCGGCCGGCGGCTTGTCGAGCTTGGCGAGGAACTCACCGAGCGCATCCTCGATGGCTTGGGCGGCCTGCTGTTCGGCAGCGTCCTTTTCCTCGATCAGCGTCAGCAGCGGGTCGCGTGCCTCGGTCGGGTGGAGGTCGAACACCAGCCGGTGCTGGTAGGCCGCGACCGGCGCGAGCGTGAAGACCTGCGGCACCGTGGCCTGCTTCAAATCGATGACGAGCCGCACGAGGCGCGGCCGGTTCTGTCCGACCCGCACGGCCGCGATGTAGGGGTCATCGGAACGGATCTTGCCGACGATCTCGCGCAGCGTCGGGCTCAGCTCGAGGCCGTCGACGTCGATGACCACCCGTGAGGGGTTCTCGACCATGAAGTGCTTGGCGGACAGCGCGGCGTCGGACTCGATGGTCACGCGCGTGTAATCGGCCGCCGGCCACACACGCACGGCGACGATGCTCGCGCCGAAGGCCAGCTCGCGCTGGCCGAGCAGCAGCACCAGCGCGCCCATCGAGCGCAGCGCCGCTCGCCGATCGGGATTCATGCGCTTCACGGCAGGAGCTCCCGTCCGAGCGGCGACAAGGCTGCGATGCTCACGTGGCGTCTGTCGCCGTCTCCGATGGCGATTGCGATGCGCAGATCGGGAACGGGCAACAGCCCGTGCGCCTTCTCGGGCCATTCGACGAGCTTGAGCCCGGGCGCGATGAACACGTCGCGAAAGCCAGCGTCTTCCCATTCCTGCGGGTCGTTGAAGCGGAAAAAATCGAAATGCCAGGCGTTGAACCCCGGCAGCTCATACGGCTCCATCACCGCGTAGGTGGGGCTCTTGATCCGGCCTTCGACGCCCAGCGCATGCAACAGGTGGCGCACGAAGGTCGTCTTGCCGGCGCCGAGCGTGCCGTGCAGCTCGATGAAGGCGCTGCGCACTGCCGCGTGTGCGGCGATCGAGGAGGCGGTGGCGGCGCAGGCCGCCTCGTCGCGCCAGACCAGACTGCGTGTTTCTAGAATCGACGAATGACTGGTGCTCAAAACGTGGATGGGCGGGTGTTGACGCCGCAGCGGTTGTTGTTGCAGTTGCACGAATGGGCCGAGGCCCTCGGATTTTCCCAGATCGGTGTGGCCGATGTGAACCTCTCGAGCGCGGAACCGGGCCTGTTGCAGTGGCTGCACAACGGATTTCACGGCGCAATGGACTACATGAGCCTGCACGGCGTGAAGCGTGCGAGGCCGGCGGAGCTCGTTCCGGGCACGGTGCGCGTCATCACGGCGCGCATGGACTACCTGCCGCGCGATCGGCCCGAGGGCTGGCAGGCCGTCGAATGGCAGCGGCTCGAAGACAGCCGGCATGCCGGCGTGTCGATGTATGCGCGAGGTCGCGACTATCACAAGGTGTTGCGCGGCCGGCTGCAGAAGCTGGCCGATCGGTTGGCGGCGGAAGTCGGTCCGTTTGGTCACCGGGTTTTCACGGACTCGGCGCCGGTGCTGGAGGTGGAACTCGCGTCGCGCAGCGGCATCGGGTGGCGCGGCAAGCACACACTGGCCCTGCACCGCGAGGCCGGCTCGATGTTCTTTCTCGGCGAGATCTACGTCGACCTGCCGCTGCCGGTGACGCCACCTGCCGAGGCGCACTGCGGCAGCTGCAGCGCCTGCATCGACGTGTGCCCCACGCGCGCCATCGTCGCGCCATACCGCCTCGATGCGCGGCGCTGCATCTCCTACCTGACGATCGAACACAAGGGACCGATCCCCGCGGAGTTGCGCCCGCTGATGGGCAACCGCATCTACGGCTGCGACGACTGCCAGCTCGTCTGCCCATGGAACAAGTATGCGAAGCGCAGCGCGCTGCCCGACTTCGATTCGCGCGACGCGATGTCCGAGGCGACCTTGCTGCAGTTGTGGCATTGGACCGAAGACGACTTTCTGCGCCACACCGAAGGCAGCGCGATCCGGCGCATCGGCTTCGAGCGGTGGCAACGCAACCTCGCGGTGGCACTCGGCAACGCGCTGCGCGCACGGCCGAGCGAAGACATCGTGCAGGCCCTCGCGCAGCGGCGCCCGGGCGCCACGCCGCTCGTGCAAGAGCACATCGACTGGGCGCTGAGCCAGGGCCGGACCGCCTGACGGCGTGCGCTCGGCTCTCCGAGCCCGTAGGGCGCTTGGTAGTTCCCATAATCGAAAAACACGGCGCGGGGCGCACCATAGGCCCGGTTCCGCTGCAGCGTCCCACCCTGCCTCACAATCCCTCGTTTTCACCGGCTCTCATCAAGGAGACTTCATGCAACGCAGAACCATCGTGACCGCCCTTCTCGCCACCACCCTCGGTGCCGCGGGTGCCGCCTCCGCGCAGGGTTTCCCGAACAAGCCCGTGCGGCTGGTCGTTCCGTTTGCACCGGGCGGCACCACCGACATCATCGCCCGCGTGGTGTCCGAGAAGATGGGCCAGGCGCTGGGCCAGACGGTGGTGGTCGAGAACAAGGCCGGCGCCGGCGGCGCGATCGGTGCGATGGAGGTCGTGAAGGCACCGCCCGACGGCCACGTGCTGAGCGTGGCCACCGTGTCGACCACCGCGGCCAATCCGGCGATCAACCCGAAGATTCCGTACGACCCGATCGCCGACTTCGTGCCGGTCATCAACATCGCCGCCACGCCCAACGTCATCGCGGTGCA